>CADCGD010000038.1 GCA_902800925.1 uncultured Bacteroidales bacterium
CCGCTTACCCACACTAATCTGCTTGCCATAGTCGCAATAGAAGGGCTGGTTAATCAGAATATTGTCATCAGCGATGTGTCCCAAGAGACCTTTCAGGATCACCCTTGCCTCCTCCTTCTCCGACGGGCGCAACAGGTTATAGTCGTGGATTATCTCCTTCACTTCCGTCAACTCTTCAATCAGCTGCGGGTCAACAGCGGAATAAATATCGCCCGCCAACATCTTCTCTTTTTCTGTCAAGTACAATGGGGACAGGTGTCCGTCTCGCCTAATGTATGACGGCTGATGACTAAAATAGCGCGGCACCGAGTTGGTGTCGCGCTAATGTTTTCAGGTGTACCATATGGATGGCATAGGCTTCTTCACACTCGATTCAACCCTTTTCTGGTTGGTTGTCATCTTTTCATCTTTTGATTCTGTCTTTGTATACATAGGTCTGCTGGTTTTGGTTAAGGCAAATATAGGAAATATTTTATAAGATTGTTCTTGTAATGGCCAATTATTAGAATAGATTAACATAATTGTACTATTTGTTGTATTTCTATGCACAGAATATCCAAAAGATGAAGCATATTTAGAAACGAGACAGTGAAGGAGGCTAGTACTTTTTTTGAGGAAAGATGATAATAAGTGGAGAAAAATGATTACCTTTGCACCCGATTTTCAAAAACACATTAAAATACATATTTTTTTATGCGTAAAGAATGGCGTGGTTTCAGAGGAACCAAATGGACTGAGGAGGTCAACCTTAGAGATTTTATTCAGAATAACTACACAGCTTACGAGGGCGATGAATCGTTTCTGACAGCACCTACGGAGGCAACGAACGTCCTGTGGGGCCGCCTGCAGGAGTTACAGAAGGAGGAGCGTGCCAAGGGTGGGGTGCTCGACATGGAGACAGAGATTGTGTCGAGCATGACGGCTTATGGCCCTGGCTACATCGACGAGAGCAAGAAGGACCTGGAGAAGGTGGTGGGTCTGCAGACCGACAAGCCCCTGAAGCGTGCCTTCATGCCTTTTGGTGGTATTAAGATGGCCGAGCAGGCTTGCACCACCTACGGCTATCAGCCTTCTGAGAAACTGCACGAGATTTTTACCAAATATTGCAAGACTCACAACGACGGCGTGTTTGATGCCTATACCGAGGAGATGCTGCGCGTGCGTCATAACCACATTCTGACGGGTCTGCCCGATACTTATGGTCGTGGCCGTATCGTGGGCGACTATCGTCGTGTGGCTCTTTATGGTATCGACTACCTGATTGAGCAGAAGGAGATTGACAAGTACAACTGTGGCAAGCGTCAGATGAGCGAGGATATCATCCGCCTGCGCGAGGAGATTTCTATGCAGATCAAAGCGCTGAAGGAGATGAAGAAGATGGCCGAGATTTATGGTTTCGACATCTCACAGCCTGCCAGCAACGCCCGCGAGGCCGTACAGTGGCTGTACTTCGGCTATCTGGCAGCCATCAAGACACAGAACGGTGCAGCTATGTCGGTAGGTCGTGTATCAACATTCCTTGATATCTATATCACCCGTGACCTTGAAGAGGGTACGCTGACTGAGAGCGAGGCTCAGGAGCTGATTGACCACCTGGTGATGAAGTTCCGCATGGTGAAGTTCGCACGCATTCCTTCTTACAACCAGCTGTTCTCTGGCGACCCCGTATGGGCAACACTGGAGGTAGGCGGTCTGGGACAGGATGGCCGTCACATGGTGACCAAGAACGACTTCCGTTTCCTCCACACACTGGAGAACATGGGCCCCTCACCTGAACCCAACCTCACAGTACTCTATTCACCCCGTCTTACAGACGCCTTCAAGCACTATGCTTCAATGATCTCGGTGAAGACCAGTTCTATTCAGTACGAGAACGACGAAGTGATGCGTCCTATCTGGGGCGACGACTACAGTATCTGCTGTTGCGTGAGTGCTACGCAGACGGGTAAGGAGATGCAATTCTTCGGCGCTCGTGCCAACATGGCCAAGACGCTGCTCTATGCCATCAACGGTGGTGTGGATGCCAAGACTCGTGAGCAGTGCGGACCTAAGTTCCGTCCTATCACCAGCGAGTACCTCACCTGGGAAGAGCTGGAGCCCCGCTTCCGCGATATGCTGGAGTGGCTGGCCGACATCTATGTAAACACGCTGAACCTGATTCACTATATGCACGACAAATATTTCTATGAGGCTGCTGAGATGGCTCTCATCGATACTGATGTGCGTCGTACCTTCGCAACGGGTATTGCAGGCTTCTCGCACGTGGTTGACTCCATCTGTGCCGTGAAGTATGCCAAGGTGAAGATTATCCGCGACGAGACAGGCTTCAACGTAGATTATCAGGTGGAGGGTGACTTCCCACGCTATGGTAACGATGACGACCGCGCTGATGAGGTAGCAGTATGGGTACTGAAGACCTTCCTGGCTAAGATTAAGCGTCACCACACCTATCGTAACTCAGAGCCCACCACTTCCATCCTTACCATCACCTCTAACATCGTATATGGTAAATATACTGGCAACCTGCCCGATGGACGTCGTGCCGGCACTCCTCTGGCGCCAGGTGCCAACCCCAGCTATGGTGCCGAGAAGAACGGTCTGCTGGCATCTCTGAACTCAGTGGCCAAGATTCCTTATGAGTATGCTCTCGACGGTATCTCGAACACCCAGACCATCAGCCCCAATGCCTTGGGACACAACGATGAGGAACGCGCTCATACATTGGTGCGCGTGATGGACGGCTACTTCACCAAGGGTGCCCACCACCTGAACGTGAACGTGTTTGGCGTTGACAAGCTGCGCGATGCTATGGAGCATCCTGAAAAGCCCGAGTACGCTAACTTCACCATCCGTGTATCGGGTTACGCCGTGAAGTTCATCGACCTGACCCGTGAGCAGCAGGAGGATGTTATTGCACGTCAGGCTCACGAATCACTCTAACCAAACTAGAATAACTAGTAATACTAGTATGACTAGCAAAGGTTATATACATTCTACCGAATCCTTTGGCTCTGTTGATGGGCCAGGTATTCGGTTCTTGATTTTCATGCAGGGTTGCCACATGCGTTGTCGCTACTGCCACAATCCTGACACGTGGAAAGTGGGTAGTGTGGGTTGCGGTTCTCCCGCAACTGTCTCTGAGCTCCTCGACAAGGCCGAGCGATATCGCGCCTACTGGGGACCAGATGGCGGCATTACCGTGAGTGGTGGCGAGGCGCTGCTGCAGATTGATTTCCTGATAGAGTTGTTTGAGGAGGCACATCGTCGTGGCATCAACACTTGTCTGGACACCGCTGCCCAGCCTTTTACCCGCGAGGAGCCTTTCTTAGGTAAGTTTGAGCGATTGATGCAGAGTACCGACCTGGTGCTGCTCGACATCAAACATATCGACAGCGAGAAGCATCGCTGGCTCACAGGTCATGGCAACGAGCACATTCTGGATTGCGCCCGCTATCTGTCGGATATCAAAAAGCCCGCGTGGATTCGTCATGTACTAGTGCCTGGCATTACAACCGCCGAGAAACAGCTTACGCTGCTACGCCAGTTTATCGATACCCTCGACAACGTCAAGCGCGTAGAAGTGCTACCTTACCACACTCTGGGCAAGTTTAAATGGGAGAAATTAGGCATACCGTATTCGCTTTCCGACGTGCCAACGCCTACAAGTGAGCAAATCCAGCGTGCCGAGGCAATACTTGCAGCTAAGAACAATTTGTAAATTACTTCCGCTTACGACGGCCAAAGAGCCAACCGTAGGTCTTCATCAGCTTGCGGACCAACAGGAACGCATCGATGGCCGTGATGCTATTGGTGATGAGATTAGCAATGAGTTCACCCTTGCTTTCTGTCTTCTGTGGAACCCAAAGGCTACGCCACAAGTTTCCGACTTTGTCGGAATTGTCGCTTAGCTGAGCCCTTAACTCGTCTTTGCGCAACTCAATGTCTTCGAGGGTGTTGTATTGATGGGTCTGCATGGCGAGTGTTAATTTAATAAGGTGTTAGCCAGAAAGCGTACCAGTGGCCGCTCTATCCACTGTTTGCGGAAGATGCAAACCAGCACGAGTAGGGCAGCGAAGAAGAAGGCCACGAGGAAGTAGGCCAGGGCAAGGCCTGTGAGTGGTGCTATCCAGTAGACAATGGCATAGGTGAGGTAGAAGAGTACGGCCACACCGAGAATGATGAAGATGATGGCCACAGTGAGGGCCGTTACCAACTTAACGACTTTCTCAATAACGTTGAGCTCCAGATACTCTTTCTGGAGTTCAACGTGTTCTTTAAGCGCCCCGATGAGTTCTACAATGGACTCTACGTTCTTGTCGCTAGATAGCATAACCAATAACCGTTTACCAATAACCGTTATACTTCGGGAGCTGCATCCTCAATATCGTCAACGAAGTCGTTTACTTCCTTGCGACTGAGCTTGATGTTGTGTTTCTTGAGGAAATCCTCAACAGTGTCAGAGATTTTCACGCGTGTGTCAGCACCCTTTTCAGGAGCTACCAACAAACCAATAACAGCACCAGCGAGAGCTCCGCCCAGAAATGCGCCAAGATAACCTAAACTTCTCATAATACTTAGTTTTAATTATTAAAAAATGTCTTTCTGGTGGCAAATATACGTAAAGTTTTTGAAATTAACAAACTTTATGCAGTATTTTTCGTCACTTTTGCGCGATATTTTGTAATTTCGCAGAAAATTATTCAGAATAATCCACATTTAATACAAGTAATACAACTAAAAAAGTATGAAAAAGTACACATTGTTTTGTGCAGCGCTGTGCGCAGCCATGTTATTTACAGGATGTAAGTCAAGTGAGAGTGCCTACAAGCAGGCTTATCTGAAAGCTAAGCAGCAGGAGGAGTTGCAGCAGAAGCAGGAAGCAGAGGCTCAGGCTGCCAAGAATGAGAATAACGTCGTTGTCCCCATGGAGGAGAAGCCCGTTACCCAGACACAGGTTGTTGACAATGCCGACAACGTTCCTGTTCGTCAGGAGACAGTTTCTGTTGTTGCCGGTGCTGGTCTGAAGAACTTCAGCGTTGTTGTCGGTTCTTTCTCTCTGAAGGCTAATGCCGAGGGTCTGCAGCAGACACTGAACGCACAGGGTTATAATGCACAGATTGTAATCAATAATCAGGTTTCTCCCGCTATGTATCGTGTGGTAGCTACCACTTTCGACACCAAGGGTGAGGCTGCTGCCAGCCGTAATGCCCTGCAGGAGAAGTATCCTGGTGCTTGGCTGCTCTACGCAAAATAATTGATAGTGGCCCGAATCTTATCAATAGACTACGGTAAGAAACGTACGGGATTAGCAGTTACTGACCCACTGCAGATTATTGCCAGTGGGTTAGCAACTGTTTCCACGTCAGAACTGTTTGACTATCTGAAGCAGTATATTGACAAGGAGCCCGTAGAGCGCATTGTGATTGGCGAACCGCGCCAGCCCAATGGTCAGCCCAGTGAGAATCTTGCTCGTGTACAGCAGTTCGTGAACCGTTGGCGTAAGGCGGTTCCGCAGATTCCCATTGAGTACTATGACGAGCGTTTCACGTCGGTGATTGCTCATCAGGCAATGATTGACGGAGGCTTGCGCAAGAAAGCCCGTCAGGACAAGGCATTGGTGGATGAAATCAGTGCGACGATCATCCTCGAAGACTATATGCGCTCCCGTAAATTGTAAAATAGTATAATAGTCAAATCGTAAATGGTTTTACCTATTTATATTTTAGGTCAGCCCGTATTGAGAAAAGTGGCTGAAGATATTCCTACCGACTATCCCAATCTGGATGAGTTTCTGAAGGACATGTGGGACACGCTGGCAGAGAGCGAAGGCATCGGACTGGCTGCTCCTCAGGTGGGTAAGTCTATCCGTGTAGTGGTTATCGACCTCGACGTGTTGAGCGATGACATGCCTGAATACAAGGACTTCCGTCGTGTGTATATCAATCCGCATATTGTGGAATACGACGAGAGTGAGACCGATTCGTTGGAAGAGGGTTGTCTGTCGTTGCCCGCTATCCATGAGAAGGTGACACGTCCGAAGCGTATTCATGTGCAGTGGCTCGACGAGAAGATGCAGCCTCATGATGAGTGGGTAGACGGTTATCTGGCCCGTGTCATGCAGCATGAGTTCGACCACTTGGAAGGCAAGGTGTTTACAGACCGTGTCTCTCCGCTGCGCAAGCAGTTGATCAAGAACAAACTGAAGGCACTGCTTCAGGGTCGTTATCGTTGCGGATACAAGACGAAGGCTGCTCCCCACAAGTAAGGACAGAGAATGATTGTTTGATGGTTAGAAAGATTGTTTTCATTTTGTTGTTTTTCCCCCTGTCGTTATGGGCTCAGTACAATACCGACAGACTGCTGACAATAGGGCGCTCGGCACTCTATTATGAAGACTATGTGCTTTCTATCCAGTACTTCAACCAAGCCATCTCGGCAAAGCCCTATCTCTTTGAACCCTGGTACTATCGTGCCATTGCCAAGTATTACCTCGACGACTTTGCGGGTGCGGAGAATGACTGTTCGGAGGCCATCCGACGCAATCCCTATGTGGTAGGAATCTACGAGTTGCGCGGACTTTGTCGTATCCAGCAGAAAAACTATGAAGGCGCCATCAAAGACTATAACCAGGCGCTACGCTACGAACCGGAGGGCATGAACCTCTGGCACAACCGCGCACTCTGTCGTATCCAACAGAAAGAGTATGACAAAGCGTTGGCAGAGATTGACACGATGGCACAGCGCTGGAGTACCAACGCACGCGTCTATGCCATGCAGTCGGAGGTGTACCTCTTGGAAAAAGACACGACTAAGGCTATCTCGTCGTTGGAGAAAAGTCTAGAGTTGGATGCATATAACGGTAACACGTGGGCGATGCGTTCGATGATCAGTCTAGCCCGTGAGGAATGGAAAGAGGGTGAGGGCTATCTGGACAAAGCCATCCACCTGTTGCCTAAGCAGGGGGGGCTGTATATCAACCGCGCTTTGGCACGCTTCAACCAGAACAACCTGCGTGGAGCGATGGCCGACTACGATATGGCGCTCGACTTTGAACCCAACAACTTCCTGGGACACTATAACCGTGGCCTGCTTCGTGCACAGGTGGGCGATGACAATCGCGCCATTACCGACTTCGACTTTGTGTTGAAGTTAGAACCCGACAACCTCATGGCACTCTATAACCGTGCCTTACTGTTGGAGAAGACAGGCGACCCCAGAGGAGCTATCCGTGACTATAGCAAGGTCATCGACGAATATCCGAACTTCTGGACGGGTCTGCACCAGCGTGCCCAGTGCTATCGCAGTCTGGGTATGACGAAGCAGGCGGAGCAGGATGAGTTCCGAATTCTGAAGGCGCAGATTAACAAGCGCTTTGGTAAGCAGCCACGACTCTCGAAGGATAAGATGCGTAAGCGTAGCGACGAGGATATCGAGAAGTATAATCAACTGGCTGTTGCTGACGAGCAGGAGATGGAGCACGAATACCAGAGCGACTATCGTGGACGTGTGCAGAACAGAAAGGTGGGTATGGACTATCTGCCGATGTATGCGCTGTCGGCAGAAAAATACCAGCATGCCGTCAAGTATTATGTTCCTTACAACCGTCAGTTAGAACAACTCAACGCCAAACTGCCTGCAGGCAGTCAGATACATATCGTCTGCAACCAGAGCACACTGAGCGAGGCTTCTATGCGTCGTTATTTCAATCGTATAGATAGTCTGACACAACTGATTGGTCAGCAGTCTCATGAACAGCAGATGCTGACACTCCTGCAACGTGCCATTGCCTACAGTGCCATCCAGAACTACGATGCAGCGATGGAAGACCTGACAACGTATATTCTTACTGACTCTCTCTCGGCTGTTGCCTATTGGCAGCGAGCTGTCTGCCAGTCGCGTCTGAATGCGTTCAATGCTTCACAAGGTACGGATGTCAAGTTGCAGACTGCCCGTGTGTTGGCTGACCTCTGCCAGGCCATCCGTCTGGATGAGTCTGCCTATCTTTATTACAATCGCGGCAATGTCTATGCCCAGCGAACTGACTATGCCCATGCTATTGAGGACTACACCAAGGCTATTGCCTTAGACCAGCATCTGGCGGAGGCATACTATAATCGTGGCTTGGCACATCTGGCACTGAAACACCAACAGGAGAGTGTTTCCGACCTCTCGAAGGCTGGCGAGTTGGGACTCTATCAAGCGTACAGTATTATCAAACAGTCGCGCAAGTAATTGCTTGCTGACAGTTTACACTTTCAGTCGCACGTAACTACGATCATCGAATGAGTTGAAGTCGGGATGGAAGGCTTTCGTGGCCTGAAACGTGCCGATGTTCAGCGGGTCTTCCTCGCGTTGCTGCTGGAGTCGCTGTTCACTCTCTGCTAGGGTGGGACAGAGCACAGGGTATCCGTCGCTAGCCAACACAATTTCCCATGGGCGGAAGTCGAGGGGGATGATGCGGACGTGACGCCTGTCGATGGGAAAGCCATCGATGACACTATAAGAAATGTTCTGTTGACGCATGGTTTCCAACATGTGGGGAATGATAACAGGACGAGCAATATCGTTGCGCAACAGTTCGTCGACAGACATACCCGTAGCCAGCAGACGACGTACCTCCTCAGCACGCATAGCAGCCAGTTCTGCTTCCGCAGGTTTAGGGTTATCAAAGAGTTCTCCGTTAATCAGACACTGGCAATCGCCAATCATCCATATCTCCCTGTTCAGTCGACTGTAGATGACTGCCGAACAGGTAAGACGGTCTTCAGGATGTTCCACCAACCGTTGGAGCATCGATTTCTTATAGTGCTTACGGATATAAGCCGTCACACCACGCATGAAATCCTCACTGGTCGCCGTCTTTGGCATCCTGCGAATATAGCGGGACACCAGCAACATGGCATAGCACCCATTGCTGTGCAACCAACTGTGGCGGTAGTCGCTCTTTGATGTGCTGCCATCAATGACAGCCACAAAATCATCTGTGACGATGATGCCGTCCTCGCTTTTCTTCTTGGGGTTCTTCGCTATGATGCTTTGCTCGAGAATGATCATTGTTAAAGTTTGGATTATACGATTTGGGGTTGCCACCGCCTGCGGGCTTTGGATTGCCGTAAGTTGGGCGATAACCACCTTGTGGCGCCATGCCACTGTAGAGTTTAGCGATGAGGTCGGGTCGACCAATGCGTCGTAACGACTGCTCTATGCCACGACGCTCTTCGGGCTTATACCAGAAGAAGAACTGGCGTTGCGCCAACTTCTCCTTGGGCGTCTTGGCACTGAACACTGGTTGGAGCGTATATGGGTCGTAACCTGTATACCACGTCTCGGTGGCATTGGTAAGCGGTGTAGGTGTAAAGTCCTGTACCTGCTCAAGATGGAAATCGAGACCCTTGGTAATTACTGCCAACTCGGCCATATCCTCCTCCTGACAACCAGGATGGCTGGAGATGAAGTAGGGGATGATTTGCTGGCGAAGACCTTCTTCGCGATTGATACGGTCGAAGATGCGCTTAAACTCGTAGAATTGTTGGAACGAGGGCTTGCGCATGAGGTAGAGCACACGGTCACTGGTATGCTCTGGGGCCACCTTCAGACGACCCGACACATGACGGGTAATCAGTTCGCGAGTGTATTCCATAGCGGCCTTGTTGCTCGCCTCGTCCTTGCTCTTATATAATAATAGGTCGTAACGAACACCACTGCCGATATAGCTGTGCTTGATGCCTGGCAGCGCATCTACCGAACGATAGATGTCGAGCAGCTTAGAGTGGTCTGTATTCAGGTTCGGACATATCTGCGGATGTACACATGACGGGCGACGGCACTTTTCGCAGGCGTTTTTATTCTTGCCGCTCATGCCATACATATTGGCCGATGGACCACCTAAGTCGCTGAGGTTGCCCTTGAAGTCGGGCATCTGGATAATTTGTTTGACCTCGCGCAGAATACTCTCTTTGGAGCGACAAGTAATGAATTTGCCCTGATGGGCAGAGATGGTACAGAACGCACAGCCGCCAAAACAGCCACGATGGATGTTCACGGAGAACTTGATCATCTCGTAAGCAGGAATGCGCTTACCCTTGTATTTGGGATGGGGATAGCGTGTATAGGGCAGGTCGAACGATGCATCGAGCTCTTCGGTAGTCATGGGCGGGTAGGGAGGATTGATGACCACATAGCGTCCGTCAACGCCCTGCAGCAAACGCTGAGCGTGCATCATGTTACTCTGCTCCTCTACATTCTTGAAGTTCTCGGCCTGAGCCTTCTTATTTTTCAGGCACTCCTCATGCGAATGGAGTACGATGTCGTGATCGGTAATGCCACCGATGATATCCTCCTCGCGTGAGAGATAAACGGTTTGCGGCAGGTCACGAATGTCACGAATGCTCTCGCCGGCAGCCAGACGGCGTGCCAGTTCGATAGTCACTTTCTCGCCCATGCCATAGGTAATCATATCGGCTGGCGAGTAGCATAGCAAGCACTTCTTCAGACTGTCGCTCCAATAGTCGTAATGACTCACACGGCGCAACGAGGCCTCTATGCCACCAAGCACTACGGGTACATCGGGAAATAGTTCCTTGAGGATTTTGGCATAAACAATGGTAGGATATTCCGGACGCATGTCGTGACGACCGTCAGGACTATAGGCATCCTCGGAGCGTAGACGACGGGCAGCAGTGTATTTGTTGACCATCGAATCCATACAGCCAGGGGCAATACCAAAAAACAGGCGTGGGCGTCCTAGCTTCTTGAAGTCTCGATAGTCACCGTGCCAGTCGGGCTGTGGCACGATGGCCACACGGAAACCTGCGGCCTCAAGTGTGCGACCAATGACGGCCGCACCAAACGAGGGGTGATCAACATATGCGTCGGCAGAGAAGAGGATGACGTCCACCTCTTCCCAGCCACGCAACTCAAGTTCTTTCTTTGTTGTCGGCAGAAAATCTGTCAGTTTATAATTCTCTATTCCCAATTTTAATTATTCGTTATTCACTATTCACTATTCTTCAACCTAAAGGTCGAAGTGTGGCTTCGCAATCACTAGCGATAGCGTTAATTAAACGGCGTCCCCTGGATAGCGCGTGTCGTCATACCCAGTTCGTCATTGCCGCGGTTCTTCCAATTAATGAAGAGCAGGACCAGTTGTTGCAGTCCATACGCCTTCATGTTACTATGATAGATGACGTCGAGGCAAAGGTCCAGCAGTCGCTTATCCTTACCTGCCTCAGACTCTAGCAGCGCACGAATATTTAGTTTTAACTTGTCAAGTACCTGTTCATCGACGTAACCGTTAGAGTCTATCAGATCGCGAAAGAACTGATAGTCGTCAATGGTCTGCAGATGTTCTTCACTGATGTCAATACTGCGTGTTCCGCTGGAATTTGTTTGAATCTTGTACATAATAGTTGGTTCTTAGTGATTATTGTAATAGATAGTTTAATATTCCTCGCATGATGCCAGCTTGCTTCTGTTCCCCTTGAATGCACTCGAAGGGGAATCCCATGACAAACAGACGGTAGTTGCTGCGATAGGCAACAGCTGCACCATTGCCGTCAGCATACTGCATAGCAGTAAAGGCGGGCTTGACGGGTTGCAGGATATCGGAAGACGTGGCAGCATAATGCTCTTCGTTCAGCGCCTTCCAGTAGGCCATCTCCGTTCCTAAACCTCTCACCTTATTGTCTGCCACTTGTGAACGACCACCCCATGAGGTTTTCATGACGGTCTGCAAGAAACGGCGGTCTGTATCCAGTGTCATATCAGTACCGATATAGGCACCACTGACCAGCAGGGCACCTCCATGGGCGGTGTAGCGTTGCAGGGCATTCTGCATGAGTGTGCTGAAAGTTTTGTAGATATTTACGCTATGTCCGTCGTTACGTTCCAAACCTAGTAGCAGGTCTACAGCATCATAGTCTGTCAGATTAACCTTACCCGTCTCCACAGCCTCGCTGCTACAACTGACAATGTTATATTTCTTTGCCGAATCGATAGCCTTGGCGTGGGACATTACGTAATTGAAGTCGTTGCCTGCAATGAGCATGCCTGTCAGTTCATCGCCACAGTAGCCCAGACCACCATTTTCAATACCCATCTGTGAGCGGTCGAAATTGATTTGTCGTCCAGACCATCCCAAGGTAGGACCATAGGTCACACCTGGGTCGTCATCCAGGTCAAAGCCTTGTTCTATGGGGGTATTACGAACAGCTGGCGATGCTACACGGTGGAATCCGTTGACAATCACAACTGTCTTGTTGGCGTTGGGTATCATACAAGCTGACAACACCTCTGTCGTAAAACTCTCGCCACCACGATTGACTGCCGACACCTTGAAGTGGTATAGCAGTCCAGGTTCCAGTTCTACCTCGTGCTCTGTCTTTCCGCGTACATAGGTTCCGTTGTCGAAGTCTGCATCCCCGATAGCCGTATAAATGATATAGCCTGTGGGCTTGGCGGTAGGCTCCTGTGGGTCGTTGACGGCATTCCAACTAAGACGTGCCACGTTCTTCTTCAACGTTATGTGGAACTGGTCAGGAGCCAGTGGAGCCACAATGAATGTTCTGTCGTGCTGGTCGTTGACATAGCGCAGGATGGTCTTGTAGATAGAACGTGCCAAAGTGAAACGGAAGTTCGGATCTTGTCCGTAGCGCATATCAGGGAAATTCTGGTGGGACAGCATCTCCAAGATAGCACTGGGAACCTCTGGCAGACGGGTCTCTGAGTAGTTGCGGTCGAAGAGTTCCCTGCGGTGCCATTGTCCGTACTTGTATTTCAAATCCATGATCTCGTTAGAGAGCAATGCATCAGCAAGGTCGCGTGATGCCATTCGTGAAATGCCTGCATTCAGTTTGCCATCATTGAACTTCGTGGTACATATCGACAACGAGCCTATCAGTCCTTCACCATCCTTAGCATAGCCAGCATCACTATGAAAGGCCAGCGACAGTTCGATAGGCACTTTCAACCCCTCCATCGTGGGCATGTAACACGAACCACCACCAAGGAGGTTGGTAGTCAGTGAGCGCACATTGATGTCGTCTGCATAATCGTTCGTACCACCCTTGCTACTATAGACGGTATAGGGCATGCCAGCCCACTGCGCCCAGTAACGGGCACCTTCGAGTGCTCGTGGTAACCCGCTAGTCTGTCCGTCACGTTCAATGTTACCCATGCCTCCTCCAAAACGGATGGCATCGGTAGTAACTACGCCTTTCTCGTCACTTTGGTTTGAGAGGGTCACGCGATTGAACTCGCTATAGCCTGCGTCGAAGTCGAAGGTACCCAAATAAACCCATGTGCCACCGCCCATCTGCTGGTTTACATGATATTGAGTGCACTCTCCTTTGTGCCAGACAGTATATAACGCATCAGTTACACTATTCTCCAAAGTTTGATAACTGACATAAACTGCATAGCGACCAGCCTTCTGGAAACGAGGCTGGTAGGTAGCCAGTGAATTGTGTGACTTGCTGCTGGTGGTCTTTACCATGCGTGCAGAACCAGCAACAAACGGATTCTCACCATCGGTATATGTTCCTGTATGATAAGCGAAGCCTGGCTGTTGAGTGGTATGCCACTTGTCACCATTGTTAATCTCGATATAGTTTGCCTTCGAACCATCGTTGTCAACAATGATTTCCTCCTTCTGCCAGTCGCGCTCACGAGGGGTGAAGACGATAGCTCCTGCCTTCTCCAGCATAGGTATCAGGTAGGGTACTACGATGGTCTGAGTGTATAGGTCTTCTGTCGTACCGAACAGCTTCGGGCGTTGCCAGCGCCAATGTCCTTGGCCCTGATCATAGTAGCGCCCGTGGCTGGCCCAGAGTGACAGGTGGCGGTTCTGTAGTCCGTGAGTAACCTTTACAGGTTTTGAGATGTTTCTCACCCACGGTGCTCCGTCGTAGTCAATGTCACCCCATAGTCGTGACTTGTCGGCATTCTGCGACAGACGGTTTGGAATGAGTTCGTCAATGGTCATACCGTTTGTTAATACCGTCACTTGGTAGTTGCGATAGACCTTGGGAATCTCACCTTTTATCTTTTTATAGATGTGCTCTGTGATTTCCGGAGTAAACTCCTGACACGCAAAAAACTCGTCAGCAGTGATGACGAGTGTCTTACTACGGTGGTCCAGTTGGTAGCCCACCATACGGGGTGCCTGAGTCAGTCGGGTACCCTTGGGTTTGTATTTCGAAAAGTAAGAATTCAGTTTCTCAGCTAGTCTTGCCTCGTCTCTGGCAGTCTGGGCGCTCAGCGAGAGTGTTGCCAGAAGCAGCAGGAACAGTGTTATCCTTCTAAGCATCACCTTATACCTCTCCTATGGTAAACTTCTCCGGACATTTGCCTTTGAAGTCTTTAAAATACAACTTGATTTCACGCATCTGACTGTCTATGTCACCATTGGGAATGATAGTCTTGGTGCACTGGATGTGACGCTTCTCATAGTCCACACCATAGAGTAGGATAGGGATGCCGGCCTTCTGAGCAATATAGTAAAAACCTTTCTTCCACTCGGGATTCAGCGAACGAGTACCCTCTGGCGTGATACAGAGATGGAAGACGTGTTCCCTTTTTGCTGTCTCTGCCAGGTTGTCGGTCATACTTGTATGCTTGGAGCGCCATACAGGTATGCCTCCCAACTTACGGAAGATGGGACCTAAAGGCCAAAAGAACCACTCCTTCTTCATCAAGAAGTTGCTCTTCATGCCTTGGCTGATGCTATACAGCTGTCCTATCAGAAAGTCCCAGTTGCTGGTATGTGGTGCCAGACAGATAATGTATTTGTCAGGGTGGGGCTCCGTAACATTCACGGTCCATCCCATACGCTTATACAGTAACCAGTTGCAAAATTTCCTCATCATTATTATTAATGGTTATTGATCTGGTCCACAATATCGCTAGCCTGAGCTACAAAGTCTTCTCTTAGCTTCTGGTAGTACTTCTTGGCAGGCATACCTGGTTCTGGATGTGAGATACGACAGATGAAGTCGCTCTGCATCTTCAGAATGCTGTAGATAATAGCCTCACAGTCGTCTCCGCCATTACCATAAAGTTTTGCTGCCACACACTCTGCGAAGAGGTCACCACACACTAGGTTAATACTGTGTTTCAATGTCCTTTTGTTTGCCATGTTTTTATCCTCCTATTTTGATTTGTTCATGTTTCAATCGTCAAAGTTAGGAAAAATAATTGAGATAACATAACTTTTACAATAAAAAAAATATTAAAATGCGCGATTTCTTTCCGTTTCTCACAAAAAATAACTATTTTTGCAATTCGAAAATCAATTATTCACTAGTATAAACAATATTTCAACAATGGAAAAAAGTGCATTGCAGTTGGCGAGAGCCGCTTATCAGCCTAAGTTGCCTAAGGCACTTCAGGGTGCAGTGAAAGTGAAGGAGGGTGCAGCAACCCAGAGTGTGGGCGACCAGGAAGAGATCAAGAAGCTTTTCCCTAACACCTATGGTATGCCTATCGTAGAATTCGAGCCCGCTACCGAGGCTAACCACACCAAGATGAACGTAGGTATCATCCTTTCTGGTGGTCAGGCTCCTGGCGGTCACAACGTGATTACCGGTCTTTTCGACCAGATTAAGAAGCTCAACCCCGAGAACCGTCTCTATGGCTTCATCCTGGGCCCTGGCGGTCTGGTAGACCACAACTACATGGAGCTGACAGCTGACATCATCGACGAGTATCGTAACACCGGTGGTTTCGACATGATTGGTTCAGGTCGTACCAAGCTTGAGAAGGTTGATCAGTTCGAGAAAGGTCTCGAGATTATCCGCGAGCTTGACATCAAGGCTATCGTAATTATTGGTGGTGACGACTCTAACACCAACGCTTGCGTATTGGCCGAGTACTATGCTGCTAAGAACTATGGTGTTCAGGTAATCGGTTGTCCTAAGACCATCGACGGTGACCTGAAGAACGAGCAGATTGAGACTTCTTTCGGTTTCGATACCGCTTGTAAGACTTATTCTGAGCTGATTGGTAACATCGAGCGCGACTGTAACTCTGCCCGCAAGTATTGGCACTTCATCAAGGTGATGGGTCGCTCTGCTTCTCATATCGCCCTGGAGTGCGCCCTGCAGACGCAGCCCAACATCTGCCTGATTTCTGAGGAGGTAGAGGCAAAGGCTCAGAGCCTTGACGACATCGTTACCTACATCGCCAATACCGTTGCCGCTCGTGCTGCTGATGGTAACAACTTCGGTACCGTCATCATCCCTGAGGGTGTTATCGAGTTCATCCCCGCTATCAAGAAGCTCATCGCTCAGCTGAACGACGTGCTTGCTCTGCCTGAGGCTAAGGAGATCAGCCGTGACGAGCAGGTAGACTTCGCTAAGAGTCATCTGACTCCCGAGAACCTCGCTGTCTTCAACAGCCTGCCCGTTGGTGTGGCTCGTCAGCTGGCTCTCGACCGCGATCCTCACGGAAACGTACAGGTGTCACTCATCGAGACCGAGAAGTTGCTCAGCACTATGGTTGCCCAGAAGCTCGAGAAGATGAAGAAGGAAGGCAAGTACACTGGCAAGTTTGGTACTCAGCACCACTTCTTTGGCTACGAGGGACGCTGTGCTGCTCCTTCTAACTTTGATGCAGACTACTGCTATGCTCTTGGTACTTCTGCTGCCCAGCTTATTGCCAACGGCAAGACTGGCTACATGGCTATCGTGAAGAATACTACCGCTCCTGCAGAGCAGTGGATTGCCGGTGGTGTGCCCATCACCATGATGATGAACATGGAGAAGCGTGCTGGTGAGATGAAGCCCGTTATCCGCAAGGCCCTCGTAGAGCTCGATGGTGCTCCCTTCAAGTACTTTGCTGCTCGTCGTGATGAGTGGGCTCGCAAGACGGCTTACGTATATCCTGGTCCTATCCAGTATTGGGGCCCCACAGAGGTGTGCGACCAGCCCACTATGACCCTCGCTCTTGAGCAGAAAAAATAATTGATGCCCAATAAGAGGACAACGCATACAAAACAGACATCCGGACGTCGAACGGGTCCAGTTCCCCACAGACGTCCGAATGTCTTTGTTCGTTTAATACAACACCTGCCAGGTTGGGCATGGTGGATAGGCGGACTGTCTATCGTTGCCGTCTATATTTATTTTTTCTATTACATCTTCGTAGGGCCCTTTGGCTTTCGTTGGCGTGCCCTCTATGGCGATGTTAGTTATCCTAAGGGTTACGAGATTCATGGTATTGACATTAGTCACCATCAGGGACGTATTGATTGGCCTACGTTGCGTGATAAAGGACTAATCAACGAGACACCCATCAGGTTCATTATGATGAAAGCCACTGAAGGTGCATCGCGTCTTGACCCCAACTTTAAGGAAAATTTCCGTCAGGCCAGAGAACATGGTTTTACACGTGGTGCATACCATTTCTATAGTGTTCATTCTCCTGCTGACAAACAGGCTGACTTCTTTATCCGTCATGCAAAGTTGGAGAATGGAGACCTGCCTCCTGTGCTTGATGTTGAACATAAACCTAAACACCAGACAGATGAGGAGTTTGCTGCTAGTGTCTTGCAATGGCTCAACATCGTAGAACAGCACTATGGCGTGAAACCTATCATTTATACCTATTATAAATTTAAAACACGCTATCTGAGTGACTCCGTCTTCGACAGTTATCCCTATTGGATAGCACATTATTACGTCGATGAAGTGGAGTACGATGGTGCTTGGAAATTCTGGCAACACACCGATGCTGGTCGTCTTCCAGGCATTAAGGGACAGGTTGATTTCAACATCTATAACGGCTCCTTCTATGATCTTCGTAAGATGACTATTGGTGCTCGCGAACAGATTGGTGAGGACGCTTATAGTGACTAACTGTTTTGCCGAATTACATGCAAAATAAGCGAGGAAGTTAGATTCTTCTACTCCCTCGCTGTTATGCTGCAATTTTAATGTATTAAGTGCATTAGATGAACAGAACGGTGAGTCCTGCCATCACAATGCTGACCATAGACATCAGTTTGATGAGGATGTTGAGGGACGGACCAGAGGTATCCTTGAAGGGGTCGCCAACGGTGTCGCCCACGATGGTAGCCTTGTGAGCAAAGGAGCCCTTGCCGCCAAAGTTGCCTTCCTCGACCATCTTCTTGGCATTATCCCACGCACCGCCGGCATTGGCCATGAAGACAGCGAGGGTGAAGCCACAGGTGAGTCCGCCAACAAGCAGGCCAAGAACGCCAGCAACGCCCAGGACGCAACCTACGACGATGGGGATAGCAATGGCGAGGAGTGATGGGAATATCATCTCGTGCTGAGCAGCACGTGTGGAGATCTCTACGCAAGAACCGTAGTCGGGAGTGCCTGTACCCTCAAGAATGCCGGCAATCTCGCGGAACTGACGACGAACCTCTTCCACCATTTTCTGGGCAGCACGACCTACAGCCTCCATGGTGAGACCACAGAAAAGGAAGGACGCCATGCCTCCGATGAAGGCACCAACGAGCACCTTAGGATTCATGAGGTTGACCTGGAAGTAGTTCATGAAGTCGGGAATGGTAGCAGCAGAAGCGCTGATGACCTCGCCCTTGACATTCTCCATCATGACACCAGCACGCTCCATGGCAATCTTGATTTCCTCGATGTAAGAGGCGAGGAGAGCGAGAGCCGTGAGGGCTGCAGAGCCAATGGCAAAGCCCTTGCCCGTGGCAGCTGTGGTGTTGCCCAGGGCATCGAGGGCATCGGTGCGATGACGGACCTCTTCGCCCAGTTCAGACATCTCAGCATTACCACCAGCATTGTCGGCAATAGGTCCGTAGGCGTCAGTTGCCAGCGTGATGCCCAGCGTGGAGAGCATACCTACAGCAGCGATACCAATGCCATAGAGTCCGTTGGCCAGGCTCTCACTGGACATGGAGAGGTCGAAGCCGTTGGCAAAACCGAAGCTGAGGATGATGGCCACGCCTATAGTGATAACGGGGATGCAGGTAGAGATCATACCTGTTCCTATACCTTTAATAATAACAGTAGCAGAACCTGTAAGACCAGCCTCAGAGATTTTCTGAGTGGGCTTGTAGGAGTGAGAAGTGTAGTACTCGGTAGCCTGTCCGATGATGACACCAGCCACAAGACCCGTGATGACAGAGCAAGAGAGCATGATCCAGTTCTCGATGCCCAGCAGGTAGAGAATGGCGAAGGTGGCTACTGCGATGAGTACGGCACTGACGTTGGTACCCAGAGAGAGCGACTTCAGCAGGTCGCGCATGGTGGCGCCCTCCTGGGTACGAACCAAGAAGATGCCGAAGAGCGACAAGAAGACGCCTACGGCAGCGATGAGCATAGGAGCGATAACGGCCTTGAGCTGGATGTCGAGACCAGCAGCGGCAAAGGCGGCAGCACCCAGGGCAGCGGTAGAGAGCACAGAGCCACAGTAAGACTCGTAGAGGTCGGCACCCATACCAGCGACATCACCTACGTTGTCACCAACATTATCGGCAATGGTGGCAGGATTGCGTGGGTCGTCCTCGGGAATGTCGGCCTCGACCTTACCCACAATGTCAGCACCTACGTCGGCAGCCTTGGTGTAGATACCACCACCCACACGAGCGAACAGTGCCTGCGTAGAAGCACCCATACCAAAGGTCAGCATGGTGGTGGTGATGGAGATGAGTCCGTCCTGATCGAAGTAGTTCAGCACGACAAACCAGATGGCAATGTCGAGCAAACCAAGACCCACCACGGTGAGACCCATGACGGCGCCAGAGCGGAAGGCCACCTTCAGACCAGCGTTCAGACTCTTACGGGCAGCGTTGGCGGTACGCGCAGAGGCGTAGGTTGCCGTCTTCATGCCGAAGAAACCAGCAAGGCCAGAGAAGAAACCACCCGTCAGGAAGGCGAACGGTACCCAGGGATTCTGCACGTTCAGGCCGTAAGCCATGAAGACGAAAAGGATGCAGAGCACCACGAAGACGATGCCTACGACCTTGTACTGCTGCTTGAGATAGGCCATAGCACCTTTACGAACGTAGAGGGCAATCTCCTTCATGCGTGGGGTACCCTCATCTTCTGCCATCATCTGACGGAAGAAGAAAAAGGCCATGCCCAAAGCAACGATAGATGCAATGGGCACGAGCCAGAATACGGTTGGAATGATCATAAATATTTAGGTTTTAAAGGTTATTATAGGTTAGGGGAGATGGGGGAGAGGTTACTCGTCGGCAATAAAGTCAGAGAGAGATTCAGCATCCTCGTCGTCCTCGCCATCGCTCAGATCGAAGGTGGTGCGATAGTTGTTCTCGTTGATTTCATCGTCATCAGGGTCCTCGATATCCACATCGTCCTCATCGGGCTTGTTGTAGTCGTCGATGATTTCAACATCTGCATCGTCATCCTCATCGCCATCGCCCAAGGAACTAGAGTCTTCAAACTTCATGCGAGGCTTGATGGTTTCTGGCTTCAGCTTGGCAAAGATAGCCTCGACCCATGTACCCTTGGCAACCTCCAGCACTTCATAACCATCAGCCACCTTCTTCTCATACATGCCACCCTTCTTGTGCAGACGGTCCTTGGGAAGGGTAGTGGTGGAGATATCGAAACCACTCTCGATGATGTCTTGAATAGACTGTGACAGCGAGTCCCAGCCACCACCGAAGTTACGATCAATAACCTCCAGTAGTTTGGCAGCAGAGATATGACGGATATTCTCATAGGTCAGGTCTGTGACACGCGTGATAGGACGCTTCTTAATGGCCCACGTCACCTTGACATTCTCATCAACCTTAAAAGTGCCCACCTTATATCCTTGCTTGGTATATTTCTCATGAAGCAACTTGTTGTCATCCTTCACTTCCTCAATCATAAAGGCACTGCGCACGATATCGGCAATGTGGCGCAGATTCTCCTTCAGTTCGCCTTCCTTGTCGGAAGCATCGAGCATACGGAAGATATCATTCTCCTGGACATCCCAAACTGTGCTTTTTGTCAGTGTTTTCAAGCTTAGCGCTTTGTTCGTTGTTGTTTCTTTCATACGTATTTTTGAGATTAATTATATATTTTGCTGCAAATGTACGAAAAAAAGTGATAAATAAAAAAGGAATTATCAATTATTTATTACCTTTGCATCAAAATTATGATTGATGCAGGACGTATCTCGTCGTTTATCCTGTGGGGGCCGCCAGGGGTGGGGAAGACCACGCTGGCACAGATTATAGCCAACAAGCTGGAAACACCGTTCTATACGCTATCAGCTGTGACCAGTGGCGTAAAAGATGTGAGAGACGTCATTGAGAAAGCTCAGAAGGGTAGGTTCTTCAACGAGGCATCGCCGATACTGTTTATTGACGAGATTCACCGTTTCTCGAAGTCGCAACAGGACTCGCTATTGGGCGCTGTCGAGAGAGGTGTTGTGACGTTGATTGGTGCCACGACAGAGAATCCATCGTTTGAGGTGATTCGGCCGCTGCTGTCGCGTTGTCAGCTGTATGTGTTGAAATCGCTGGAAAAAGATGATCTGCTGAAACTGCTCCACAGAGCTATCACGAAAGATGTCTTCCTGAAGGAGAAAAACATCGAACTCAACGAGACATCGGCATTACTGAGATATAGTGGTGGTGATGCGCGTAAACTTCTGAATATCTTAGAATTGGTCGTAGAAAGCTATAGTAATACTAGCAATATTAGTGAGACTGGCAAAACGAGCATTGCTATCACTGATGAAATGGTAAAAAAATGCTTGCAGCAGAACCCGTTGGCGTATGATAAAGATGGAGAGATGCACTACGACATCATCTCCGCTTTTATCAAGTCCATCCGAGGCTCAGATCCTGATGCAGCACTGTACTGGATGGCTCGCATGATAGAGGGTGGGGAAGACCCACAGTTTATTGCCAGACGCATGGTGATATCGGCCTCTGAGGACATAGGCCTGGCTAATCCCAACGCATTGTTGCTGGCCAATGCTGCTTTTGATACGGTGATGAAGATAGGATGGCCAGAGGCACGAATAGCCCTGGCAGAATGCTGTGTATATCTGGCCACATCGCCCAAGAGCAATTCTGCATATTTGGGCATTGACAAGGCCTTAGAATTGGTAAGACAGACTGGTAATCAGCCTGTTCCGCTGCCTCTAAGGAATGCACCTACGAAGTTGATGAAAGAGTTGGGCTACCACGATGGTTACAAATATCCACACGATTATCCTGGACATTTCACACCACAGCAATATATGCCTGATGCACTGCAAAATGAGCGTCTGTGGTTTGCTCAGCATTCGCCAGCGGAAGAGAAATTGTACGAAAGAATGGTGAATTATTGGGGCGAAAAATTCAAAAAACAGCCACCTCACATGTTATGATAAATAGAATATGGAATACGAGGATATTATACAGCAGGTTATAGAGTTTTTGGGAACCTTTGCCTTTGCCATATCTGGAATACGACATGCTGCTGCCAAGCATTTTGACTGGTTTGGCGGATATGTCTGTGGTATTGCCGTAGCTATTGGTGGTGGTACAATTCGCGATGTGATGCTAGGTACCACACCATTCTGGATGACCAATCCGTTCTATATGATTTGTACGGCATTAGCGTTGATATTTGTCGTTATTTTCGCAAAACACATAGAAGGCCTCAGAAACACGTGGTTTGTGTTTGACACGCTTGGGTTGGCACTTTTTACCATTGCAGGAATCCAAAAATCACTCGTTTTCGGCCAACCGTATTGGGTAGCGATAATTATGGGCTGTATAACAGGTTCTGCTGGTGGTGTGATTCGTGATGTTCTGCTGAATAATGAGCCCGTTATTTTCCAACGAGAAATTTACGCAATGGCTGCTGTGCTTGGAGGAATAACATATTGGTTGCTAGATTATTGTGGAATAACAATTGAAGTAACAGTTATTGCATCGTTTGTGGTTACATGTCTGATGCGTTTTCTCGCTGTTCGCTATCATTTGTCGTTACCCATACTCAAAGAGGAGAGCTGAGAATGTTAAATGCTAGGAGTAGTGGGAAAAGAGTTTTTAAATAACCTATTTATCATAATGCGTATTCTTAACTAAATGTCAGAATGTCACAGAATAGTAATAAATGGTAATAATCAGACAGAATATTTGGTAGAATCAGAATTATTTTGTATTTTTGCAGCCTATTATAAATAAGGTGTCAGATAACACAATTAATTAACGAATAACAATACAGAAAATATAAGAGAATGAAACCAACGGCGATATTGCTTCTGCACTGTCCAGACCAGCAAGGTATTATTTCAGAGGTAACAAGATTTATCACTGACAACAAGGGAAACATCGTTTATCTGGATCAATATGTTGACAATGTTGATGGCATGTTTTTCATGCGTATTGAATGGGAACTGGATGGTTTCCTAATTCCACGCGACAAATTGTATGATTACATCAACACGCTGTACGCTCAGCGCTATCAAATGAAATTTACGCTGTATTACAGTGACAAGCGTCCACGCATGGCTATTTTCGTGTCAAAAATGAGCCACTGTCTTTACGACTTGTTAGCCCGTTGGAAAGCTGGAGAATTCAACTGCGATATTCCGTGTATTGTCTCAAACCACGAGGATCTGCGCTATGTAGCTGACCAGTTTGGTATTCCTTACTACGTGTGGAGCATCAAAAAAGACCATTCCAACAAGGAAGAAGTTGAGAAAGCCGAGATGGAACTGCTAAAGAAAGAAGATATCTCGTTCATTGTTCTGGCCCGTTATATGCAGATTATCAGCGACGAGATGATAGCCGAATATCCGCATCATATCATTAATATCCACCACTCGTTCCTGCCTGCTTTTGTAGGTGCCAAGCCCTATCACCAGGCCTACGAGCGTGGCGTAAAGATTATTGGTGCCACCAGCCACTATGTAACAGCTGAGCTGGACGCTGGACCAATCATTGAGCAAGACGTGACGCGCATCACCCACAAAGATACACCTGAGAGTCTGGTTCTGAAAGGCAAAGACTTGGAGAAGATCGTGCTGTCTCACGCCGTCAGCAAGCATATCCAGCGTAAGATACTGACTTACAAGAATAAAACGATTATTTTCTCGTAAAAAACAACGAGTTTTACGAATTAAACGAATTTTATGAACGTCGCAATCGTAAAATATAACGCAGGAAACATCTATAGTGTGGTGAATGCCCTCCGCAGAATGGGTATTGAACCCCTACTGACCGACGATGCTGAGCAGCTGAAGAAGGCAGACCGCGTGCTGTTTCCTGGTCAGGGACATGCTGCCGAGGCAATGGCATATCTGAAGGCACGCAGGCTTGACGAGGTTATTCGCGACCTGAAGCAACCCGTCTTCGGTATCTGCGTTGGTCAGCAGCTTCTATGCAAGCATTCTGAGGAAGGCGACGCTGACTGTATCGGCATTTTCGATGCAGAAGTGAAGCGTTTCCAGCCAAAGAACCACGAGGACAAGGTGCCCTGTATGGGTTGGAATAAACTGAGCCTCCCCCAACCCCTCCAAAAGGAGGGGCGTGTTGATCCACTGATGGAAGGACTCTTGTCCCCCCTCCCTTTGGAGGGGACGGGGGAGGCAGCTCCTTACGTTTACTTCGTACATAGCTACTATGTTCCTGTTTGCGAAGAGACCATTGCTACGGCAGACTACATTCTTCCCTACTCTGCGTCTATGCATAAGGACAACTTCTATACCTGCCAATTCCATCCAGAGAAGAGTGGAAAAGTTGGTGAGCAAATCTTAAAGAATTTCATGGAACTATGATAGAACTGATTCCCGCAATAGATATCATCAATGGCCAGTGTGTACGCCTTACCAAGGGCGACTATGACCAGAAGACGGTCTATGGCAGCCCGTTGGATATGGCTCTGGAGTTTGAGCGCATTGGTTATCAGCGTCTGCATGTGGTAGA
The DNA here is from genome assembly GCA_902800925.1 of uncultured Bacteroidales bacterium. GTDB lineage: Bacteria > Bacteroidota > Bacteroidia > Bacteroidales > Bacteroidaceae > Prevotella. The sequence continues at coordinate 24,875 of CADCGD010000038.1, forward strand.
CTTGGATGGTGCCAAGTCAAAGCATATCGTCAACAGTCCTGTGCTCAGCCAGATTACCACAGAGACCAAGCTGACGGTTGATTTTGGAGGTGGCATCAAAACCGATGAAGACATTGAAATCGCTTTCAACCATGGAGCCTCAATGGTGACCATTGGCAGTATTGCCGTCACAGAACCCGACCGCTTTATAGGATGGCTGGAGAAATATGGTACTGAGCGTATCATCCTAGGTGCCGACGTCAGAAATGGCAAGATCAGCATCAATGGTTGGAAAGAAGACTCTACAGAAGACCTCCTACCCTTCCTCCAAAAATATATCGACGCTGGTGTCAGCAAGGTGCTCTGCACCGAGATATTGAAAGACGGTACGCTGGCAGGTCCTGCCATCGACCTTTATAAGAAGGTCATGGAGGCCTATCCTCAGTTGCATCTGATAGCCAGTGGTGGTGTGTCGTCTATCGATGACATCAAAGCCTTGGACGCTGCAGGCATTCCTGCTGTTGTCTTCGGCAAGGCCATTTATGAAGGTAAAATTAATCTGCAAGAACTATGGGACTGGCAAAACGTATAATACCCTGTCTGGACGTCAAAGACGGTGAAACCGTAAAAGGCATCAACTTCGTAAATCTGCGAAGTGCCGGTGACCCTGTAGAACTCGGCAAAGCCTATTCTGAGCAGGGTGCCGACGAGTTGTGCTTTCTGGATATCACTGCCTCGTTTGAAGGTCGCAAGACGTTTACCGAGATGGTGACAAAGGTAGCCCAGACGCTGAATATACCCTTTACCGTTGGTGGTGGCATCAATGAGTTGAAAGATGTAGAACGCCTGCTCTATGCTGGTGCTGATAAGGTCAGTATTAATTCTGCTGCCATCCGTCGCCCTGAACTCATCGATGAGATCACCAATCGTTTCGGTAGTCAGGTGTGTGTGGTAGCTATCGATGCCCGTCTGGATGAAGACGGTTGGCACTGCTATCTGAAAGGTGGTCGTGAACGTACAGAGCGAGGACTCTTTGAGTGGGCTCGTGAAGCCCAGGAGCGTGGCGCTGGCGAGATACTCTTTACCTCGATGAACCACGACGGAACGAAGAACGGCTATGCCAACGAGGCCCTGCGCGAACTGTCTGATACGCTATCCATCCCCATCATCGCCAGTGGCGGTGCTGGTAAGAAGGAACATTTCCGCGACGTGTTTACTGAAGGACATGCCGATGCTGCATTAGCCGCCTCTGTGTTTCACTTTGGCGAAATACCTGTTCCGGAATTAAAACAATATTTACACAACGAAGGAATAAACGTAAGAATATGAAGATTGATTTTGAGAAGATGGGGGGCTTGGTGCCTGCTATCATACAGGATGCGACGACGAAGAACGTACTGATGCTGGGGTTCATGAACGAGGAGGCCTACGAGAAGACGCTTGCCACCAAGCATATCACCTTCTGGAGCCGTACCCGTAATACGCTGTGGACGAAGGGAGAGACCAGTGGTCACTTTCTGAACCTCGTGGATATGAAGATTGACTGCGACAACGATACCCTGCTGGTGCGTGTCAATCCTGTTGGTCCTACCTGCCATACTGGTACAGACACCTGCTGGGGCGAGGAGAACGAGGGCAATCCCCTACTCTTCCTGTCAGAGCTGCAGTCATTCATCGACAAGCGCAAGCAGGAGATGCCCGAGGGGTCGTATACCACCAGTCTCTTTACCAAAGGCGTCAATAAGATAGCCCAGAAGGTGGGTGAAGAAGCGCTAGAGACCGTCATCGAGGCCACCAACGGCACTGACGAGCACTTGGTCTATGAGGCCAGCGACCTGCTGTATCACCTCATCGTCTTGCTGACGGAGAAAGGCCTGCGCATAGAGGATGTTGCTGAAGAGCTGCACAAACGCCACGATCCCAACTGGGACAAGCAGCGCCGTGCAGCTAAAGCAGCAGGTAAAATGAAATAGTATATTGTAAATCGTCAAATAGTTAATTACAAAGATGCTGATAGATTACAAGAAGGTAGACATCTACCATAAGGATGGCGCTCCCGTGCTACATGATGTTGACTTCCATGTCGATGAGGGCGAATTCATCTATGTTATAGGACGAGTGGGCTCTGGTAAGAGTTCATTGTTGAAGACCATCTATTTCGAGATGGATATAGAGAATGCCGAGAATGCCTTTGTGCTCAACCACGATCTTCGCGAGTTGAAACAGAAGTATATTCCCGCCCTTCGCCGACAGATGGGAATTATTTTCCAGGACTTCCAGTTGCTGGGCGACCGCACAGTCTATGAGAATCTGAAGTTTGTACTTAAAGCCACTGGTTGGAAGAAGAAGGACGAAATAGACGAGCGCATCCACGATGTGCTGGAAGATGTGGAGATGGCAGGCTTCATCGATCGCTATCCCCATGAGCTCTCTGGCGGTGAACAGCAGCGCATTGCCATAGCCCGTGCCATTCTGAATCGTCCGAAGCTCATCGTTGCCGACGAGCCTACGGGTAACCTCGACTTGGAGACAGCTGCCAACATCATTCAGCTATTGCGCCAGATTACACAGACTGGTACGGCAGTCATTATGACAACCCATAACATCTCATTGCTGAGCGAGTATCCTGGCATTGTCTATCGTTGCATCGATGGTCGTTTGGAGGATATCACAGAGACCTACAACACGATGGCCCTTAACGAGGATGAAGAGAGTGACGAGAAAGCTGTCGTGGACTACAGTGCCCGTGAGGACCTATCTTTATAAATTAAAGATGAAAGAAGAAAAATTAAAGATTTAAAATTATATACAATGAAAGTAATGAAGTTTGGCGGTACTTCGGTGGGTACACCGGACCGCATGAAGGAAGTAACGGAGTTAGTAACCAAGTCTGGCGAGCCTGTTTTCGTCGTGCTCTCTGCTATGGCAGGCACCACCAATTCGTTGGTGGAGATTGCCGACTACCTGTACAAGAAGAACCCTGAGGGTGCCAACGAGGTCATCAACCAGTTGGAGCGTAAGTACATGAAGCATGTCGACGAGCTTTACACAAAGGATGCCACCAAGGAGCAGACCCGCGAGTTCTTGGCATCTGAAATGAATTATCTGCGCTCGTTCACCAAGGAACTGTTCACCTCTTTCGAAGAGAAAAGCATCGTGGCTCAGGGTGAGATGATGTCTACCAACATGGTCGTTAACTACATGCAGGAGCAGGGCATCAAGGCCGTGCTGCTGAATGCTCTTGACTTCATGCGTACCGACAAGAATTCAGAGCCCGATCCCGTATATATCAAGGAAAAGCTCGCTGCCATTATGGAGAAGAACGAGGGCAACCAGGTCTATATCACCCAGGGCTTCATCTGTCGCAATGCCTATGGCGAGATTGACAATCTGCAGCGTGGTGGTTCTGACTATACCGCTTCCTTGATAGGTGCTGCCTTGAATGCTGAAGAGATTCAGATATGGACCGATATCGATGGCATGCACAACAACGACCCACGCGTGGTTGACCATACTCAGCCCGTTCACCAGCTGCACTTCGAGGAGGCTGCTGAGTTGGCTTACTTTGGTGCCAAGATTCTGCACCCCACCTGCGTTCAGCCCGCTAAGTATGCTGGCATTCCCGTGCGTCTGCTGAACACCATGCAGCCCGACGCAGAGGGAACCACCATCTCTAACAAGACGGAGTACGGTAAGATCAAGGCTGTTGCCGCTAAGGACAACATCATCGCCATCAAGATCAAGTCCAGCCGCATGTTGCTGGCTACCGGTTTCCTGCGCAAGGTCTTCGAAATTTTCGAGTCATACCAGACACCTATTGATATGGTGTGCACCTCTGAGGTGGGTGTCTCCATGTCTATCGACAACTCCGCCCACCTGGGTGAGATTGTTGACGAGCTGAAGAAGTATGGTACCGTTACTGTTGACACGGGCATGTGCGTAGTCTGTGTAGTGGGCGACCTCGATTGGTCGAACATCGGCTTCGAGACACAGGTCATGGAGGCCATGAAGAACATCCCTGTTCGCATGATTTCTTATGGCGGTTCCGACTACAACATCTCGTTCCTCATCAAGGAGGAAGACAAGAAGCGTGCCCTGCAGGCTTTGAGCAACGAGTTGTTCAACAAATAAATAGATGATAGATAATAGATAATAGTTTCCAACACAAGAAAGACTATGAAAGGAATATTTCCTTTGGACAAAATGGAGCGTCTGCGCACACCATTCTACTACTACGATGCAGAATTGTTGCGCCAGACGTTGCAAACCATACGCGAAGAAGTTAGTAAGCATGAAGGCTTCTGTGTGCACTATGCCGTCAAGGCCAATGCCAATCCCAAGGTGCTCCGTATTATCCGTGAGGCAGGCTTGGGTGTTGACTGTGTCAGCGGTGGCGAGATAGAAGCCAGCGTCAAGGCTGGTTTCCCCAGTTCAAAGATTGTCTATGCAGGCGTCGGCAAGAGCGACTGGGAGATTAACCTCGGCTTGGACAGCGACATCTTCTGCTTCAATGTGGAGAGCATCCCCGAGTTGGAGGTTATCAACGAGCTGGCAGCTCAGAAGGGCAAAGTGGCTCGTGTGGCCTTCCGTCTGAATCCTAATGTGGGTGCCCATACTCACGCCAATATCACCACAGGACTTGCTGAGAACAAGTTTGGCATCGACATGCGCGACATGCTGAAAGTCATCGAGGAAGCTTCACAGATGGCGAACGTCAAGGTGGTGGGTCTGCACTTCCATATTGGTAGTCAGATTCTGGATATGGGCGACTTCGAAGCACTCTGCAATCGTGTCAATGAGCTGCAGAACGAACTGGAGCGCCATCGCATCCGTCTGGAGCATATCAATGTGGGTGGTGGACTGGGTATTGACTACCAGCACCCCAACCGTGTACCCATTCCAGATTTCAAGTCTTACTTCGACACTTATGCCAAGAAGTTGAAGTTGCGCGACGGCCAGACCCTGCACTTCGAACTAGGTCGTGCCGTAGTGGCTCAATGTGGCTCGCTTATCACGCGTACCTTATATATAAAAGAAGGCTACGTCAAGAAGTTCTGCATTGTCGATGCTGGTTTCACCGACCTCATCCGTCCTGCCCTCTACCAGGCCTATCACAAGATTGAGAACCTTTCCAGCGAGGAGCCTAAGGAGGCTTACGACGTGGTGGGTCCTATCTGCGAATCGACGGATGTCTTTGCCAAGCAAATCGATATTAACAAGGCCCATCGTGGCGACCTCCTCGCCATCCGTTCCGCTGGAGCCTATGGCGAGATTATGGCATCGCAATACAACTGTCGCCAGTTGCCTGTTGGCTATATCAGCGAGGAATTATAAGTGGTTAGAGGTTAGAGATTAGAAATGAAACTGACGGACTGCATAGAAATTAAGGGCGCCAGGGTAAACAACCTGAAGAACGTCGATGTCAAGATACCACGCAACAAACTCGTGGTGATTGCTGGTGTGTCAGGTAGCGGCAAGTCGTCGTTGGCTTTTGACACCCTCTATGCCGAGGGACAGCGTCGCTATGTAGAGAGTCTGTCTAGCTATGCCCGTCAGTTCCTGGGGCGTATGAATAAGCCTGAGTGCGACTTCATCAAGGGCATCCCACCGGCTATTGCCATCGAACAGAAAGTCATCTCGCGCAATCCGCGCTCTACCGTTGGCACCACCACCGAGACCTACGAATATCTGCGTCTGCTCTATGCCCGCATTGGGCGAACCTATTCACCCATCAGCGGTCAGGAGGTCAAGAAGCACTCTACTGAGGACATCATCCAATGTACCCTGCAGTATGCTCCTGGCACCAAGTTTGTCATTATGGCACCCATCCATCTCAACGAGGGGCGCACGTTGGAGCAACAACTTAAAATCTATGTCCAGAATGGCTATACCCGTCTGGCTGATGGTGGCAATATTATTCGCATCGACGACTTCCTGGCTAATCCATCACCCCTCCCTTTGGAGGGGAAGGGGGAGGCTCTCTATCTCGTCATCGACCGTCTCTCTGTCGACGCTGCCAAGGATGCCATCTCTCGATTGGTTGACTCTGCCGAGACGGCTTTCTACGAGGGTCATGGCGAGTGTCGCCTAATGTTCCTGCCATCGAATATCTGCTACGACTTCTCTGTGCGTTTCGAGGCTGACGGCATTACTTTCGAGGAACCCACCGACAATCTTTTCTCCTTCAATTCGCCCATCGGCGCCTGTCCTGAGTGTCAGGGCTTCGGCAAGATTATCGGCATTGATGAACACCTTGTTATCCCTGACACGTCATTGTCTGTCTATGATGGTTGCGTAGTCTGCTGGCATGGTGAGAAGATGAAGATGTGGAAGGAGGAGTTCTGTCGTCGGGCAGCACAAGATGACTTTCCTATCTTCGAGCCGTACTATAATCTGACGCAGAAGCAGAAAGACATGCTGTGGCATGGGCTGCCCTCCGACAAGAATCGCGACAAGTACGACCGCGTGTCCATCGACAACTTCTTCCAGATGGTTCGCGAGAATCAGTATAAGATTCAGTATCGTGTCATGTTGGCGCGCTATCGCGGCAAGACGACGTGTCCTAAGTGTCACGGCACACGCCTTAAGCCCGAGGCTGACTACGTGAAGATTGGCGGTCGCAGCATCTCTGACCTTGTCGAGATGCCCATCGTCCGACTGAAAGAGTGGTTCGACCACCTAGAGCTCACCGAACAGGAGCAGCAGATAGGGCGTCGTCTGCTCACCGAGATTACCACGCGTCTGCAGTTCATGCTCGACGTGGGTCTGGGCTATCTCACGCTGAACCGCATGTCGAACACCTTGTCGGGTGGCGAGAGCCAGCGCATCAACCTGACCACCTCGTTGGGTTCATCGCTCGTGGGTAGCCTCTATATCCTCGACGAGCCTAGCATCGGACTCCATCAGCGCGACACCGACAGACTGCTGAAGGTTCTCAAGGAACTTCGTGACCTGGGCAATACCGTTGTCATCGTCGAGCACGACGAAGAGATTATGCGTGCTGCCGACTACCTCATCGACGTCGGTCCTGACGCTGGTCGTCTGGGTGGTGAAATCATGTATGCAGGGCCCGTTCCCGACGAGCGTGTGCTCGATGGTTTTCCCGTCGAGAGAAGTCACACCCTCCGCTACCTCACCCATCAGGACGAGATAGCACTTCCCGCCAGCCGTCGTCCCTGGAATCGCAAGATAACAGTCAAGGGAGCACGCATGAACAACCTTAAAGGTGCTACCGTTGACATCCCGCTCAATGTGATGACTGTCGTCACGGGTGTCTCGGGAAGTGGTAAGTCCAGCCTCGTCAAAGGCATCCTCTACCCTGCCCTCAAGCGCCACCTTGGTGAGGTGTGCGATACGCCAGGCGAGTATAGCGGACTGGAGGGCGACTACCAGGCTATCCACCATGTGGAGTTTGTCGACCAGAATCCTATCGGCAAGTCCACCCGCTCCAATCCTGCTACCTATGTCAAGGCCTACGATGCCATCCGCGACCTCTTTGCCGACCAACCATTGTCTCAGCAGATGGGGTTCACCAGCCAGTATTTCTCGTTTAACGCCGATGGTGGTCGTTGTGACGAGTGTAAGGGTGCCGGCGTCATAACTGTTGAGATGCAGTTCATGGCCGACCTCGTGCTGGAGTGTGAGGCGTGTCATGGTCACCGCTTCAAGCACGACATCCTCGATGTGCGTTATCGTGGCAAGAACATCGATGATGTACTCAACATGACCATCTCCGAGGCCATCACCTTCTTCTCAGAAGACTCATCTGCCCTGACCAAAACCATCGTCGCCCGTCTGAAAACCCTCGAGGACGTCGGCTTGGGATATATCAAACTCGGGCAGAACTCGTCGACGCTCTCTGGTGGTGAGAACCAGCGCGTCAAGCTGGCCTACTTCATCGGTCAGGAACGTCAGGAGCCTACCCTCTTCATCTTCGACGAACCCACCACGGGACTGCACTTCCACGACATCAACCGACTGCTTCAGGCCTTCAATGCCCTCATAGAGCGTGGTCACACCATTCTCGTCATCGAGCACAACATGGATGTCATCAAGTGTGCCGACCACGTCATCGACATGGGCCCCGAAGGTGGCGACCGTGGTGGCGAGGTGGTCTGCACAGGAACGCCAGAAGAGATTGCTGCCTGCACCAAGAGTTTAACAGGAAAATTCCTGAAAGAGAAACTTTAATGCCAAAACATTTGGTGGTTAAAGAAAAAAGTTGTACCTTTGCATCCGCTTTCGAGCAAAGAGATCTTTGAAAGGCTGCCGATATGGCTCAGTTGGTAGAGCAACGCATTCGTAATGCGTGGGTCGCCGGTTCGAGTCCGGCTATCGGCTCACTTTTCTGCAAAAGAGTCAGCAATCCACCTACGGGTCCTGACTCTTTTTTCTTGCAAGCGGATTTAGCTCAGTTGGTAGAGCATTGGCTTCCCAAGCCGAGGGTCGCGGGTTCGAGTCCCGTAATCCGCTCTTCAAAAACACCGAAAAACGGTGCGAAAAGAGAAAAGTTAACGAGAAAGTGAAAAAAGTCTTCGAAAAATTTGCAAGGTTCGAAAATAAGTAGTACCTTTGCACCCGCAATCAAGGAGATAACCCCACGGTTTGCAGCTGAGACATCTGGAAGGATGGGTGAGTGGCTGAAACCAGCAGTTTGCTAAACTGCCGTACGGGTTCCCGTACCGGGGGTTCGAATCTGCGAGCGCACCTAACGATGGTCGATTCATCTAATGGTTAGGATACAAGATTCTCAATCTTGGCATAGGGGTTCGATTCCCCTATCGACTACAAGAGGTAAGCCGCTGATTTTCAGCGGCTATTTTTTTTGATATTAAAAGCAATGAAAAATAACAAAGCGCTTATAGCCCATCTTTCGATGTTTGGTGCCTGTGCCTTCTGGGGGCTGATGGCACCTTTGGGCAAGGATGCGATGACCCACGGACTCGACGGACTGACAATGGTGTCATTCCGTGTACTGGGCGGCTGTACCCTCTTCTGGCTGACATCGCTCTTCGTCAAGAAAGAGCAAGTACCGACAAAAGACAAACTGATGTTTATCGGTGCTGCTGTGTTCGGTCTGATTACGAACCAGTGCTGTTACACCATCGGCCTGAGTATTACCTCGCCCATCAATGCCTCCATCGTCACCACATCGATGCCCATCTTCGCCATGATTCTTGCCGCCCTGATTTTGAAGGAGCCGATTACAGGCAAGAAAGCCTTGGGTGTACTGATGGGGTGCAGCGGAGCACTCATTCTGATACTTACCTCTGCATCGGCAGTCTCTGACAAGGTGGGCGACATCCGAGGCGACCTGCTATGTCTGGCAGCACAGTTCTCCTTCGCCCTCTACCTGTCATTGTTCAATCCACTCATACGTCGCTATTCCGTCTTCACCACCAACAAGTGGATGTTCTTCTGGGCCTCGTTGCTCATCATGCCCTTTACCTTCGGCCATGTGAAGGATGTTGTGAGCCAGCCTATACCAGCTACCACATGGTGGGAGGCGGCCTACGTCGTGGTCTTTGGCACCTATCTGGGATATATCCTGACAATGATTGGTCAGAAGACGCTACGCCCAACGGTGGTGTCAGTCTACAACTATGTCCAGCCCATCGTCTCTGTCGTTGTCTCTGTTCTGACAGGCCTTGGCATCCTGAAACCCTCGCACGCTATCGCAGTCATTCTGGTATTCTCGGGTGTATGGTTAGTCACCAAGTCCCGTAGCCGTCACGACATGGAAAAACTGGCGCAGACTCGTGGCAGCAGACGGGCAAATTGAGCGCAACGCCCTCGGAGTGCATAACGAACTATGCATAGCACTGGGGGGCCTGGTAGAGGAAGAGGTCTGATGGCTGATGTAAGATGTAAGAAGTAAGATGAGTGTTCCAGTTCCAAATGTTCCAATTAGAAATTGAGGGACAAATACCCCCTTTATAGATTCTATAACTAACTAATATATAGATAGTTATATATGTAAATAAGGGGTAATGGAACTGCCATAATATCAATTGGAACAACTGGAACTGGAACAGACATCCATGTATTATTTATCTAAAAAGCAATAAATCAATGAGATACGAGATTTCAAAATCAACAGCTCCCACGATGCCGACACTTGGCAAAGGGACAGAATGCATTAAATTACTCCTCTCACAGGCCTCAAAAGGCATGCACGAACCCCTCGTTCCGATGTTTTTTCCCGTATTTGGTACACATCAGCGGCGCAGAATTTCGCTCACAAGACAGCTGTATAAGGCATCGTTATCAGTCTAATACCGTCATGTATCAGCCTAATACCGTCCCGTATCAGGCTAAGCCGTGCGTGTATCAGCCTAATATTACATTAACTTGGATGTTTTTTTTGTCTTTAAAATAATCACCTGACCATCGTAGGCCAGCTGGATGTTGGCGGGCAGGGAGGCATTGACCTCTGCATGACGGCCGATGTCGTGGCTGGAATGGATGAGCCATGTCTGACGGGCCCCTATCCTACGGGCGAAGGCTACGGCCTCGTCGAGGGTCTGGTGGGAGTGATGGGGCTTCTGGCGCAGAGCGTTGACGACGAGGGTGTCACAGCCCTCAATATAGGGAATCTCACTCTCGTCGATGGTTTTCATGTCGGTGATATAGACCAACGGACCGATGCGGTAGCCAAGTATGGGCAGGTCGTGGTGCATGACCTGGAAGGGAACGATGTTGAGGTCGCCAATGCTGAAAACCTCGTGCTTGTGAATCTCGTGAAGTTGGATGGCGGGCACGCCTGGATAGCGGTGCTCGGCAAAGCAGTAAGGTAGCATCTCGAGCATGCCTCGACGGGCGATGGGGTCGGCATAGACATTGATTTCGCCAAACTGGCAATAGGGACGGATATCGTCCATGCCGCCCATGTGGTCATAGTGGGCGTGGGTGATGAGAATGCCGTCAATCTTGCGAAACGGTTGCGGCATGATTTGCTGACGGAAGTCGGGGCCACAGTCGATGAGCAGTCGCGTCTGCTCCGTCTCGATGAGTGCCGAGCAGCGCAAGCGCTTGTCGTGCGGGTCGGTGCTGCTACAGGTATAGCACTGGCAGCCGATGGTGGGCACCCCACACGATGTTCCCGTTCCTAAGAATACAACTCTCATATTATTAAAAGACAACTTGGACTACCTAGGACAACTTAAACAACTTATAATATTATATAATGTTTACTTCAGGGTGGATATCGATGCCAAACTTCTTCTGGACATCAGCACGAATGGTGTTGCAGAGGTCAACAATCTCCTGACCTGTGGCGCCACCACGATTGACAAGCACCAAGGCCTGCTTGTCGTGGACACCTGCACGGCCCAGCGAACGGCCTTTCCAGCCACACTGGTCAATCATCCAGCCGGCGGGAATCTTCTCGTGATCAGCATCTATATAATAATGTGGCATATCGGGATAGGCGGCCAGCAGTTGCTCGAACTTCTGACGCTCCACGACGGGATTCATGAAAAAGCTGCCTGCATTGCCCGTGACCTTGGGGTCAGGGAGCTTGGCATTGCGGATGTCGATGACGACCTGACGCAGCTCGGCAGCTGTCGGCGTCTGGATGCCTCGGCGGTCAAGCTCGCTACGGATATTGCCATACTCGGTAGACTGACGGCTCTCGTCGCTGGACAGCTGGTAGACGACATGCGTGATGAGGTATTTGTTCTTCCACTCGTGCTTGAAACGGCTGTCGCGATAGCCATACTGGCACTCCTCGCGAGAAAAGACACACAGGCGGCCTGTACCAATCTCGACGGCTTCGACAGACGCTATCAGGTCCTTGACCTCGGCACCATAGGCACCGATATTCTGTACGGCACTGGCACCCACCTCACCAGGAATGAGTGACAGGTTCTCGGCACCAAAGAGTCTGTGGCCTACACACCAGGCAACGACCGCATCCCACGTTTCACCACTGCCGCAACGAATACGGCTATCAGACTGGGTTTCAATACCTTTCATCGCAGAGTGAACCACTGTCCCATTAAAGTCTTTCGTCAGCAGAAGGTTGCTGCCAGCACCTATCAACAGATAGGGTCCATCGAGTAGTTTGGCAACCGCCTGAGCCTCTTCCACGGAACTGTATTCCACGAACCGGCGACACTTGGCATCAATACCAAACGTGTTATGAGCAAGCAAGCTATAATTAACTTGGTCAACCATTATCCATTATCATTTATCAGTTATCATTTAGGCCGCAGGCCGCCATGTTATGTAGTCAGTTTTGTCAGTTTCCAATCACCGTTCTTGCGCTTGAACGTCATCTCCACTTCCAGACCGTTGGCTATGCCTCGCAAAACGAAGACTTTGCTGTCACCCTCACGGATGGGCTTACCATAGATAATGTTATAGATCATCTTCTTTGGCAGTTCGGGTGCAAAAGCCTCCCATGTATCAGGCGTAATGATGCCCTCCATCATATTGAAGTCGTCGTCAGGATCAGGACCCACAAACTTCACGGTACTGGCCAGGCTCTTCTCCTGGAAGGCCTTGTCGCTGGCAAACTGGTGGTAGAACGCCAGGAACGAGGCGTTGATATTACGCGTGATAGGAATGGTACGCAACAGCGTCAGCATCCAGGCACCACGCTTGCGGTCGAAGACATACTGGTCAATCTGCTGCGTGTCGAAATGGATTTTCTCTACAATGGCATGGTTGACTGACGTGTCCTTCACAATCTCCATGTGCTTCTCGTTGTCGAAGAGCAGCGTGTAATAACCCTGACGCATGAAGAAATGCTCTGGTTTCCAGTCTTTTTTTGTCAACTTCTGCGTCTTGCCGTCGCGCTGACAAAGCAAGGGAAAATGGATGCGCTCCATCTGCAATTTGTGATTGACAACGAAGTTGTAGACAAAGTCGTCGAACAGCTCGTCAGCAGCCTTGGGCATCGGATAATCCTCTGCCAGCAACGAGTCGTTGCGGAGGGAGTCATTCTGTAAAGAGTCGGCAGGTACTTCCTCTGTGGCCTGTCCACTTTTGTTGCCGCCACACGATGCAAGAACGGCCAGCAACACAACCGAAACAATAAGATTTAGTCTCATGAGTGAACTCATTTTTCTATCTTCTCTCAAAATTTTGTGCAAAGTTACAAATATTCTTTAATTTTTCACCTTTAATTTTCATTTTATTTGTACCTTTGCATCAAAATTTGAGAAATACATCAAAAAAGACTATGATACTTGATAAGATAGACGAGCTTCTGAAAGAAGTACAGACACTGAGTGCAAAGAATGCCGAGGAGGTAGAACAACTGCGTCTGAAGTACCTCAGCAAGAAAGGTGAGATTACCGCTCTGATGAACGATTTCCGCGAAGTTGCGGCCGACCAGAAGAAGACGGTAGGTATGAAAATCAACGAATTGAAGACCCTGGCCACCGAGCGCATCAACCAGTTGCGCGAGGAGTGTGCCACCCAGGAGAGTGGCGACGAGGCCATCGACCTGACACGCACGCCCTACCCTATTGAGCTGGGTACACGTCATCCGTTGACCATTGTCACCAACGAGATTATCGACATCTTCTCACGCATGGGCTTTGTGCTGGCCGACGGTCCTGAGGTAGAGGACGACCTGCACGTGTTCACCCGCATGAACTTTGCTGCCGACCATCCTGCCCGCGACATGCAGGACACGTTCTTTGTCTCGCAGCATCCCAACGATGTCACCAAGAACATCCTGTTGCGCTCACATACAAGTAGTGTACAGGCCCGCGTGATGGAACAGATGCACACCGAGGACGGCAAGCTGACCGCTCCTATCCGCGTCATTTGTCCTGGACGAGTATACCGCAATGAGGCTATCACCGCCCGTGCCCACTGCTTCTTCCACCAGGTAGAAGGTCTGTATATCGACAAGAACGTCTCGTTCACCGACCTGAAGCAGGTACTGTTGTCGTTTGCCCGTGAGATGTTCGGCCCTGACACACAGATTCGTCTGCGCCCCAGCTATTTCCCATTTACTGAGCCCAGTGCCGAGATGGACATCTCGTGCTTCATCTGTGGTGGCGAGGGTTGTGGCTTCTGCAAGCACACCGGCTGGGTAGAGATTCTGGGTTGCGGTATGGTAGACCCCAATGTGCTGGAGCAGTGCGGTATCGACTCTAAGATTTATAGCGGCTACGCCTTTGGTATGGGTGTGGAGCGTATCACCAACCTGAAGTATCGCGTCTCTGACCTACGCATGTTCTCAGAGAATGACGTTCGTTTCCTGAAAGAATTTGAAGCTGCCAACTGATGAAACTCGTATTGATGACTCAACCCACGTTTTTCGTGGAAGAAGACAAAATCCTCGCGTCGCTCTTTGAGGCGGGACTTGACGACCTGCACCTGTTCAAGCCAGGCTCGTCGCCCATGTATTCCGAGCGACTGTTGACGCTTTTGCCCGATGAGTACAGAAAGCGGATTACTGTGCACGACAACTACTACCTGAAGGAGGAGTTCAAGTTGCGTGGCATCCATATCGACGACGAGACAACACCGGCCCCCAATGGTTACAAGGGACACATCAGTCGTTCGTGCAGTCATCTGGACCTGCTGAAGGATACCAAGAAACATGCTGACTATGTGCTGCTGAAGTACATCTTCGACAGTCAGACGGAGCCAGACCGCAAAGCCACCTTCACGATGGATCAGCTGAAAGAAGCTTCGCGTAAGGGACTTATCGACCGCCACGTGTATGCGCTGGGCGGCATGAACCTCGACACCATCAAGGCTGTCAAGGACTTGGGCTTTGGAGGTATCGTCATCAGTGGCGACCTCTGGAACCGTTTCAATATCCATCAGGAGCTGGAATATCAGGCGCTGATTGACCACTTCTGCAAAATCAGGAAAGCAATAGGATAAGGCGCTGGCGGCCTACGGCCTAATTGATAAATGATAATTGATAAATGATAATTCAATAAGATGAGCTCAAACAAAAACTACATGGTGTTTTCAGGTACTGCCACCAAGTATCTGGCTGAGAAAATCTGTCAAAGTCTAGGATGTCCATTGGGAAAGCTTCAGATTACGAAGTTCTCTGATGGCGAGTTTGCCGTTTCTTACGAGGAGAGCATTCGCGGACAGGATATCTTCCTGGTACAGAGTACATTCCCCAATTCTGACAATCTCATGGAACTGCTCCTGATGATTGACGCTGCCAAGCGCGCCTCGGCACGCACCATCAATGCCGTCATCCCCTACTTCGGATGGGCTCGTCAGGACCGTAAGGACAAGCCACGTGTAAGCATTGGTGCCAAGCTGGTAGCCGACCTGCTGAGTGTGGCTGGTGTAGACCGTGTTATCACGATGGACCTGCATGCCGACCAGATTCAGGGTTTCTTCGATGTTCCTGTGGATCATCTCTATGCCTCTGGCGTTATCCTGCCCTATCTGCAGAGCCTGCATCTGGAAGACCTGGTTATCGCCTCTCCTGACGTTGGTGGTTCAAAGCGTGCCAACACCTATGCCAAGTATCTGGGCTGTCCGCTGGTACTCTGCAACAAGACGCGTGCCCGCGCCAATGTCGTGGCCTCTATGCAGATTATCGGTGATGTAGAAGGCAAGAATGTAGTTATCATCGACGATATGGTCGATACTGCAGGTACCATCACCAAGGCTGCCGACATCATGAAGGAGGCTGGTGCCAAGACCGTTCGCGCCTGTGCAAGCCACTGTGTGATGAGTGGTCCTGCCAGCGAGCGCGTACAGAACTCAGCGCTCGAAGAGATTGTCTTCACCGACTCTATCCCCTATTCCCTGCGTTGTGCTAAGGTCAAGCAGCTCAGCGTGGCCGACATGTTTGCAGAAACCATCCGTAGAGTAATCAACAATGAAAGCATTTCTGACCAGTATATCGTTTAGTATCCTTGCCCTCCTGCTGGTGGGCTGTCAGTCAAACACCTACAAGCTGCAGGGTACTGCCGAAGGTCTGGAGGACGGCGACACACTGTTCCTGACCGACGACATGATTAACGGTACGCCCAGCGACACTATTATTATAGAGAAAGGTGCGTTCTCGTTCAAGGGCGAGGCCGACAAGGAAACGGCACTCTGCATGATCTACAGCGACAAGCAGAACGAGATTAATGCTGCTTTCATCCGCGAACCAGGAGAGATTACTATCAAGTTGTCTGCTACCCCTGGTGCTTCACGCGTCAGCGGTACACCATGTAACGACGAGTGGCAACGGCTGAACGACTCCGTGATGGTCATTGGCAAGGAGATTAACCGCATTGCCGAGAATATCTATGGTGGCAACGTCACACAGGAGCAACAACAGAAAGGTATGGACGAGATTGAGAAGCTCAACAAGCGCTTTGCCAATGTCGTCATAGAGACTACTGAGAAGAATATCGGCAACGAGTTTGGTTACTTCTTGTTGACCTACTATCCTGAGGAACTCATCGACAACGACAATCGTCTGCGACTCATAGAGAAGCTGTCTGACGAGCGTCGCCAGCGCGATGCCATCAAGCAGATGGAGGCCAGCATCCGTCAGTCGGCAAAGACGGCCGAGGGTGCCATCATTCCTAACTTCGCACAGGCTACTCCTGAAGGTGACGAACTGAGCATCATGACGGAAGTCAGCAAGCATAAAGTGACCATCATCGACTTCTGGGCCTCCTGGTGTGGTCCCTGTCGTCAGGAGATGCCGTCCATACTGTCACTCTACGAGAGCAACAAGGATCGCGGACTGGGCATCGTGGGTGTCTCGCTCGACCAGGAGAAGGATGCCTGGCTGACAGCTATCAAGACGCTGAAGCTTCCCTGGCCACAGATGAGTGACCTGAAGGGTTGGGACAATGCTGCTGCCAAGCAGTTCAACATCAACTCCATCCCCCACACTATCGTTGTCGACCAGAAGGGAAAGATTCTGCGTCGCGGATTACGCGGTGAAGAACTAAAACAGTTCGTTGAGGACCAACTAAAATAAAGAAAGACAATATAGAGAATAAGAAAAGGAGAGGCTCATCGCCTCCCCTTTTATTATGTTGACTAATAAACGATTAGTCTTCCTGATACTCAGGACGGAGCTTGCGAACGGTCTCACCAGCGCGCCACATCTCCTGATTACGCATGGCCTCAAGCTCCTTCTCCAGTCCTGCACGATAGTCGGGCTTAGAATTAGCGTCGATAGTAATCTGGGCCTCGTTGCCAGTCTTTACAGAATAGTACAGCCACTCCATCACAGGCTTGATGGCATCGTGGAAACGGGGAGCCCAGTCAAGAGCACCACGCTGAGCAGTGGTAGAGCAGTTAGCGTACATCCAGTCCATACCCTTAGCACCAAACAACGGGCCAAGGCTCTGGGTGAGTTCCTCAACAGTCTCGTTGAAGGCCTCAGAAGGTGTATGACCGTTCTCACGCAGCACTTCGTACTGAGCCAGCAGCAAGCCCTGGATAGCACCCATCAGTGAACCGCGCTCACCAGTGAGGTCAGAGGTAGCCTCGCGCTGGAAAGTAGTCTCGAACAGGTAACCTGCACCAATACCGATACCGAAGGCCAATGTCTTCTCCTTAGCCTTACCGGTAGCGTCCTGGTAAACAGCGTAAGAGCAGTTCAGACCACGACCCTCGCAGAACATGGTGCGCAGAGACGTGCCAGAACCCTTAGGAGCCACCATGATAACGTCGACATCCTTGGGAGGAACAACACCTGTGCGGTCGCTCCAGTTGATAGCGAAGCCGTGAGAATAGTACAATGTCTTGCCAGGCTTCAGATATTGCTTGATGGTGGGCCACTGCTGCATCTGACCAGCGTCAGAGAGCAACATGCAGAGGATGGTACCCTTCTCAGCAGCCTCCTCAATAGAGAAGAGGGTCTTGCCAGGTACCCAACCGTCAGCGACAGCCTTGTCGTAGGTCTTACCCTGACGCTGACCAACGATGACGTTGAAACCGTTGTCGCGCAGGTTGCAGGCCTGACCAGGTCCCTGCACACCATAACCGATGACGGCGATCACCTCATCCTTCAATACTTCACGTGCTTTCTCCAAAGAGAACTCCTTGCTGGTGACTACAGTCTCGATAACGCCACCAAAATTCATTTCTGCCATAATAGCTTAAAAATTTAAATGTTATACATATCCCTTGCGTACTATGCCAGCCCTACACGAGAGCCGTCGTCTTACCAGTCTGCTCAGCGCTTACGCGAAACACCGACGAGGGGGTTAACTTATAATATCGTTTGCAAAGATAACAAATTGTAAGCAAATTGCCAAATTTTTGTAGCAAATTATACGAATTTAACCTTACTTCGGCAACACTCTGTTCCGTCGGTTCTAACGATTCGAACACAGAATTCGTTTTCTGCGGTCTCTTCGCGATAGAACGACAACTGGTCGCCAGCATGCGCCTCAGCCACATAGGCTATCTCGAAACGCTTGATTTGGTGCTCCTTGTACCAGTCAAGATTCCACAGGTCAAGAATGTGCTCGATGTACTTAACGCTGTTGATGTGTCCGTTGATATCGACATCATTATAATAGGTTTCGATGGTGCGCACCAGTTGAGCGTTATCAGACATCTTCACTCGCCCACCCTTGTCGATGGGACAGGGCTTGTCGTCAACAATCCAGTTGTTGATGGCACCATTGTCAATGGAGAAGATATCTGTGGGCTGACGCGTCTCTGTGTCAATCATAGCCCAGATAGAACGACCGTAGCCGTAAGCGTGGCCGTCATTTCCAACAACGGAGAAATTACGCGAGGTAAAGTAGCGCATAGCACTCTCAACCCATGTCTCGACATTAAACTTAGTATATTGCTGGGGCATCTCCGTCATCTCGATAGCCAAGCGCGAAAGCACCCATGAACGCTTAATTGTCATAAGATACTTCATGCCAAAACCGCGTGCTGACGAGTGGAAATCGGCAGCATTGAGCATGTGGTTGCCTAGATGTCCCATGAACAGGCGTCCGCTGAAGTCGCAGTGGAACGGTTCAGCGAGAAACTCGTAACGACCAATCTTATCCATTTTGTGTTTCCCTCTGCTCTAAGAATTCACTAACTTGTTCCTGTGTGCCACGAGTGACGGCAATACGACCACTTCGGGTGTACTGCAGCACGCAGCCAAACTTGTCAAGGGCACGGTAGAGCGAGATAATATCCTCGGTAATGCCGTGTTTCATGACGATGGTATAGGTGGGGTTGACTTCGATGATATGGGCATCATAGCGACGAATGGTGCGTGAAATCTCAGGATTATCAAGCACCATTGGTGTGGCTAACTTATAAAGCCCAGACTCACGGATAAACAACTGTTCATCAGTAAAGTAGTTGGCTTTCACCACGTCGATTTTCTTCTCAATCTGACGGACAATCTTAATAATCTGGTCCTCGTCGCTGCTCCAGGCGGTGATGGTGTATTTATGCACACCTGGAATGCTGGAGGCCGACACATTCAGACTCTCAATGTTTACTTGACGACGGGTAAACACTGCAGTCACCTGATTCAGGATACCTGCCACGTTTTCTGAATAGACCAGCAGGGTATATAGTTTTTTATTCTCTTCCATCAATTCTCAATTAGTTGCTGCGGTAGCAATTTATCATTTATCAATTATCGTTTAGGGCGAAGCCCGCTAAATTTCCAGCATCATCTTATCGACATCCATACCTGGAGGCGTCATGGGCAGCACATCGTCGTCTTCCTTGATGGCACACTCCATGAGGAACGGGCCTTTCGTGGCAAGCATCTTTTCTACGGCTGCAGCCAAGTCCTGGCGTTCAGTGACAGCAATATAAGGTATACCATAGCCCTGTGCAATGGATTCGTAGCAGGGATTCATCATCTTGGTGAACGACTTGCGACGCTGCCAGAACATATCCTGCCACTGGCGTACATTGCCCAGATAGTGGTTGTTCATGAGAATCATCTTGACAGGAGCTTGCTGCTCCATGATGGTACCCAACTCCTGGATATTCATCTGGAAACCGCCATCGCCCATAAAGCAGCAGACGGTACGGTCAGTAGCAAATGTGGCACCAATAGCTGCTGGCATGGCGTAGCCCATCGTTCCCAGACCACCGCTGGTACAGATACTGCGCTTGTGGTGATACTTGAAGTAACGTGTTGCAAATAGCTGGTTTTGACCAACATCCGTAACGAGTACAGAATTGTCTGGAGCCTGCTGGGCAACAGCATTGACTACCTCACCCATCAGCAGCGGGCCCTCTGTGGGATGGATGGCTGGCTCAATGACTTTAGCACGTTCTTTCTCGTCAAGTTCCTTGAAAGACTCGCGCCATTCCTTGTGGTCGCTCTGATTGATAAGGTCAGTGAGAGCAGGCAGCGATTCCTTACAGTCGGCCACCACAGCAACATCCGTCTTGACATTCTTGTCAATCTCGCTGCGGTCTATATCCAGATGAATGACCTTAGCCTGCTTGGCATATGTCTTCAGATTACCTGTTACACGGTCAGAGAAACGCATACCGATGGCAATAAGCACGTCGCACTCCTGTTCCTTCAGGTTAACAGCATAGTTGCCGTGCATGCCCAGCATACCGACATTGAGCGGATGATTAGAAGGTAGTGCAGAGAGTCCAAGCATGGTACGACCTGCAGGGATGTCGGCTTTTTCAAGAAACGCTTTCAGTTCTTCCTGAGCATTGCCGAGTTCTACACCCTGACCAACGAGTGCCAATGGTTTCTTGGCATTGTTGATAAGTTCTGCAGCCCGACGAACAGCATCGTAGTCGAGTTTGGGGTAAGGAACATACGAGCGGATGAAATCCACCTTCTTGGGTTCCCATTCTATTTCCTCGACCTGAGCATTGCGGGCAAAGTCAAGCACCACAGGACCTGGACGACCCGTGCGAGCAATATAGAATGCACGACTGACGGCCCAAGCCACATCGGCAGCATGGCGTATCTGGTATGACCACTTGGAGATAGGCTGAGAAACACCTACGAGGTCAACCTCCTGAAAGGCATCGGTACCTAGCGCAGAGATGGCCACCTGTCCGGCAATGACCACCATCGGAGTGGAATCCATCATGGCATCTGCAATGCCCGTGAGAGTATTGGTAACACCAGGACCACTGGTAACAAGTGCCACACCCACCTCGCCACTGACACGTGCATAGCCCTCAGCAGCATGGGTAGCACCTTGTTCATGGCGCACCAGAATGTGGTCGAAACACTTTTTCTCACCTCGTGTATAATCGAAGAGCGCATCGTAGGTAGGCATAATACTTCCACCAGGGTAGCCGAAGATGGTTTTGACACCTTCGTCATGTAATGCGCGCATCAAAGCTTCTGCTCCTGTTATTCTGTCTCTCATTTCTTAATCAATTATTCTGATTCCACCTTTATCAGCTGAAGACACACTCTGCGCATATGCACGCAAAGCCTTAGACACCATGCGGTTGCGTTTCAAAGGCTGTTGCGGGCGGGCTGCAAGTTCCTCATCACTCAACTTGACATTGATGCTACGACTGGGGATGTCGATGACGATGATGTCGCCATCCTTTACTTTACCAATATTTCCACCATTTGCAGCTTCAGGAGAAATGTGTCCGATAGACAAGCCACTAGTTCCACCTGAGAAACGACCATCGGTAATCAGGGCGCATTCCTTACCCATGTGCATACTCTTGATATAGCTCGTGGGATAGAGCATCTCCTGCATACCAGGACCACCCTTTGGGCCTTCGTGGGTAATCACCACACAGTCGCCCTTCTTCACCTTGCCACCAAGAATTCCCTCGCAGGCATCTTCCTGAGAGTCGAAGACAACGGCAGGACCTTCGAAGTGCCACAGGCTCTCATCGACACCAGCGGTTTTCACAACACATCCATCCTGTGCGATATTGCCAAAGAGGACTGCGAGTCCACCATCCTTGGTATAGGCATGTTCGAGGTCTCGGATACAACCGTTGGCACGATCGGTATCGAGTGTACCCCACTCTTCCGACTGTGAGCCCATCTTTGTAGAGAAACGATTGCCAGGTGCCGTCTGGTAGATACGGTTTGCTTCCGCATCGACAGCACCATCTACAATACTGTATTTCTTCAAGGCTTCTGCGAGGGTCATTCCGTCTACACGTGGTGCAGAACCATCAATCAGTCCTCCCTTATTTAGTTCGTTCAGGATTCCCAGAATACCACCAGCGCGACCACACTCCTGAACAGAGTACTTTTGCGTGTTGGGGGCCAATTTGCAAAGACAGGGCACCTTACGGCTCAGAGCGTCGATATCATTCATGGTGAAGTCAGCACCAGCCTCCTGAGCCACCGCCAACAAATGGAGAACGGTATTCGTTGAACCACCCATCGCGATATCTAACGACATGGCATTCATAAAAGCCTTACGGGTCGCGATATTGCGAGGCAGTACACTCTCATCGCCATCTTCGTAATAGGCCAAAGCGTTCTTGACAATCTGACGAGCTGCCTGCTTGAAGAGTTCAACACGATTGGTATGGGTAGCAAGGATAGTTCCGTTGCCAGGTAGTGAAAGGCCAATGGCTTCTGTCAGCGAGTTCATCGAATTGGCAGTGAACATGCCCGAACAGGAGCCACAGCCAGGACATGAGCACTGCTCAATCTCCTTCATCTCCTCGTCGGAAACTGATGGGTCGGCACCCTTCACCATTGCCGTAATGAGATCGGCATTCTCACCACGCCAACGACCAGCCTCCATAGGTCCGCCTGAACAGAAAACAGCAGGGATATTCAGACGCATAGCAGCCATCAACATACCTGGTGTCACCTTATCGCAGTTGGAGATGCAAATCATGGCATCAGCCTTGTGGGCGTTGACCATATATTCTACAGAGTCAGCAATGATGTCGCGTGAAGGCAGCGAGTAAAGCATTCCATCATGTCCCATAGCAATACCATCGTCAATGGCAATGGTATTGAACTCAGCGGCATAGCAGCCCATCTTCTCAATTTCCTCACGGACAATCTGCCCAATCTCATGCAGGTGCGTATGACCTGGAACAAACTGAGTGAAAGAGTTGACAATAGCAATAATCGGTTTGCCAAACTGCTCATGCTTCATACCTGTAGCCACCCATAATGCACGGGCGCCAGCCATTCTTCTGCCTTCCGTGCACACAGCACTGCGTAATTGATGCTTTCCCATATTTATACTAATTTATTTGTTCTGTACTTTTAAGTTGCAAAGATAAGCCTTTTTCAGTAAATAGCCAACAAAATGACAGAAAAAATCCCCGCAACGTGATAATTGCGGGGATTTTATAGTTGTTTAAGTATTAAAATCAAATTACTTCTGAGGAGTAACGTCGATGAACTTAGCAACACGGTTGAAGTCGTTCTCAGAAGACAGCTTGTCAGTAGCACCGAGACCCTCAGCCTCCAGACGGTTAGCAGCAATCTTGTACTTCTTAACAAGAACATTCTTTACAGACTCTGCACGCTGCTTAGCAATGCGTTCGTTGACTTCCTTAGAACCCTCGGGAGAAGCATAGCCCTCAATCTTAACCATGCTCTCAGGATGATTCTTCATGTACTTGGCAACCATCTCACAGCTTGCCATACCAGCAGCATCAACAGTGGTCTTACCCTGACCGAAGATAACAATTGGCTGCAGGGTTGTTGCCTCCTTCAGGATGCGTTCCTCAACGATGGTCTGTGCAGGACGAGACTGGCAAGCAGCCAGCTGAGCCTTCAAGTCAGCAATAGTCTGGCCGTCAGCAGCAATCTTACCATCTTTAGCCTGGTTGTCAGCACGCAGTTCGTTGATCTTGGCATTCAAACCATCAATCTCAGACTGGTCGCGCAGCTGCTCCTTCTTAAAGTTGTGGGAACCATTGCTGTTACCGAACTTATAGTTCAGACCAACGCTAACCTGACCAATGGCATTCCACTTATCGTTGAGCTTGCGGAAAGGACTAGCCCATGTAGGAGTTGGCTGACCAAGTACCACAGCAGGTTCAATGTAGAGCTGCCAAGCCTTATTAGCACCCATGTTGAAAGCAAAGTCTAAACCGGCCTTAGCATTCAGACCTGAAATAGAGCTTCCAAAAGCGTAGCTGTAACCACCTCCAACGAGTGCAATCACCTCAAAGCAACGGGGCTGACCCTGATAACCTGCAAAAAGATTATTCAGGTTGAAAGTACCCAAAAGGTCAACGTTGATAGCGTCAACAAAAGTATACTGTTTCATCATTGACTTCTCAGAAGACTCAAAATACATGTCAGCATCCAAAGCCAAGCCGAATACGGTGGTCAGATTCTTACCAACACGAACGCCCAGTTTAGGAGCGAAACCCTTCAAGAAACCAGCACCCTCAGCATCGTTCTCATAGGCGAACTTTGACAGAGGAGTAGCAACACCAGCGTTAAAACCAACATACAAGTTGTCACCAGCTTTGTTAGAGGTGATAGTTGTCTTCTGCGCAGAGGCAGAAACTGTCAGCAAAGCTGCAGCACACATTAAAAATAACTTTTTCATAGCTTTTTATTATATGAATAACAATATAAGTAATCAGTTTATTGTTCTTGGATGATTTTTCCACCCTCTTCGATGGCCTGCATATTCAGCGGAATCAGCGCATGGTGACGCTCAGGAAGCGTCTTCTTCAGTGCCTTCTCCACACCAGCAGTACCTACCACAGGACAAACCTTCAGCAGTCCACCCAGCACAATCATGTTGAAGACCTTGCCGTTCTTCATCTCGGCAGCCTTGTCCATGGCATCAATGCGGTAGATGGTTATATCCTTACGCGTCGGAGGATTGATAATGCCAAAACCATCATAGATCAGGATGCCGCCAGGCTTGATCTTCGGCTCAAACTTCTCCAACGAGGGCTGGTTCAGCACGATGGCCACGTCATACTTGCTGAGGATGGGCGATGAGATGCGCTCGTCACTGACAATCACCGTCACGTTGGCAGTACCACCACGCTGTTCAGGACCGTAGGCTGGCATCCAAGTCACCTCTTTGTCCTCCATCAGTCCACTATAGGCCAGAATCTTACCCATCGAGAGCACGCCCTGACCTCCGAAACCTGAAATAATTATCTCTTTTTTCATAACTATTCACTTTTCACTATTCACTATTCACTTCTCACCTGTTGTGTCCTTGAGGTCACCCTTTGGATAGAAGGGGAACATGTTCTCCTTCATCCATTCGTTAGCCTTGGCGGGTGTCAGTTTCCAACCGCTGTTACAGGTAGAGACGAACTCCACCAGCGATGAGCCCTTGCCAGCCATCGAAGCCTCGAAAGCCTTGCGCAGCGCCTTCTTAGCCTTGTTGATAGAGGCCACGCTCTCTACACTCTGGCGAGTCACATAGCAGGTACCCTCCAGCTGGGCAGCGATATCAGCCATCTTCAGGGGATAACCATGAATCTCAGGGTCACGTCCGTAAGGACAGGTAGAGGTCTTCTGACCAATCAGCGTGGTAGGAGCCATCTGACCACCCGTCATACCATAGATGGCATTGTTGACGAAGATGATGACGATGTTCTCGCCACGGTTCAGGGCGTGGATGGTCTCACAGGTACCGATACATGCCAGGTCACCATCACCCTGATAGGTGAACACCAGACGATCAGGCCATGTGCGCTTGATACCCGTAGCCAGTGCGGGAGCACGACCATGGGCAGCCTCCTGCCAGTCTATATCTATATAGTTGTACGCGAAGACGGCACAGCCCACAGGCGACACACCTACAGCCTTGTCTTCCATACCCATCTCTTCGATGACCTCGGCAATCAGCTTGTGCACCACGCCATGACTACATCCTGGGCAGTAGTGCATATTGTTGTCGTTCATCAGCGTCGGCTTCTTGCAGACGATGTTCTCTGGTTGAACTATTTGATTTCTATCCATTGTCAATTATCAATTATCAATTGTCAATTAGCTTTGTTTTCAAAGCGTTCACGATTTCCTCGGGATCGGGAACGATACCACCCAGACGACCGAACTGCTCTACGGGTACTGCACCGTTCACTGCCAGACGTACATCTTGTACCATCTGACCAGCGTTGATCTCAGCAACCAGGATACCCTTTACCTTCTTCGACAGCTCAGCAATCTGCTTCTCAGGGAATGGGAACAGCGTGATGGGACGGAACAGACCGACCTTGATACCCTGCTCGCGGGCAATCTCCACACTCTTCTCAGCGATACGGGCTGCAGAGCCAAAGGCTACGATAGCATATTCAGCATCGTCCATCTGCTGCTCCTCGAAGCGCACCTCGTTCTCCTGAATCTTGCGATACTTCTCCTGCAGAGCCAGGTTACGCTGCTCCATGATTTCAGGCTTCAGCTCCAGCGAGGTAATCACTACGCGCTCACGGTTCTTGGGCTTACCAGTCGAGGCCCAAGGACACTGCTTGATGACCTCCTCGTCCGTACGACGGGGCTTGAAGGGAGGCAGCACCACCTTCTCCATCATCTGACCAATGACACCATCGCTCAGAATCATGGCAGGGTTGCGATACTTGAAAGCCAATTCGAAGGCCAAGTCTACGAAGTCTGCCATTTCCTGCACACTTGACGGAGCCAGCACGATGACCTTGTAGTCACCATTACCACCACCACGCGTAGCCTGGAAATAGTCACCCTGCGAAGGCTGGATGGTTCCCAGACCAGGGCCGCCACGCTGCACGTTCACAAACACACCAGGCACCTCGGCACCAGCCATATAGGTGATACCCTCCTGCATCAGAGCGATACCAGGAGACGAAGAAGATGTCATGGCACGCTTACCGGCACCGGCAGCACCATATACCATATAAATAGAAGCCAGCTCGCTCTCAGCCTGTACCACCTGCATACCAGTGGTCTCCCAAGGCTTCAGCTCAGCCAGCGTCTCAATCACTTCACTCTGCGGAGTAATAGGATAGCCGAAATAGCCGTCGCATCTTTTCCATACCTTACTCCTCCACTTTTTTACGATACACGGTGATACATCCGTCTGGGCAGACAATGCCACACGAAGCACAACCCACGCAGGCCTCTTCGTTGACAGCCTCCACATACGGATAACCATGCAGATTCACTTTGTTGGCCAGTGCGATAACCTTTTGAGGACAAGCAATGATGCACAATTGACATCCTTTGCAACGCTCAGTATTCACCACAATGGCGCCTTTCATTTTTGCCATTTTGTATTTGTTTAATGCATTAACTATCGAATTCGGGGTGCAAAGGTACAAATTAGTAGGGAAACCACCAAAATATTTTTGCCTTAAACTAAAAGAAAATGCAATTAATTATGCAAAATCAATCTTCCGTGCACTAATATTGAAAAAATATGCAGTAATCACTTACAAGACTCACGGGGTAAAGTCCCCGTGAGTCCTCATAATACTAATGTGAGTGTGTGAGGGCGTTAGGGTGTTAGCACATCAGTACACCTGTTTTGCGATAGCGCGACTTGGTGGTGCCACCATCTACAAAGTCCTCGTCCTTTTCTATCAGATGATCACGCTGCAAACGACTGATTCGCATATAGGCAGCCGACGCGTTCTTCAGTTGGAAACAGCGCATCACATCATCAGTAGTAAACACCTCTGGCAGACGGTCGAAGCCCTCGTAGGTCTTCTGCCTGCGCTGCACGTTCACGCTGGCGTCCTTCAACTTATTGTCGAAATAAGCCTCAGCCATGGCGCCAAAGTAGTGACGCTGACAAGCATACTGCATGTTGACAATCAGTTCTGCCAATTTCCAGTCCACCTCGTCCGTCTCAAACTCACCACACCAGTACTGACCATCCTGCTTCATCTGGTCCCAATGACGCATCACGATAAATGGTGCAGAGAAGTTCAGGCCATGGTAGGCGCAGCGCTTCAGCAGCATCTCATCAGCTTTCGAGTCGTTCTCGGCAGCGTCAGCCATGCGGCGTGCCGTCCAGTCGTAGAGTTCATCCACGATCTTCTGCACAGAGAGTTCACCCTTCATCCTGTCCAGCTTCTCGGCCCACTCCTTCAGGCGATTGTCGCTGTCGTAGTCAACTACACTCTCGCGACTCATCATCTCAAAGTTAGTCGCTGGCAGAGGGATAACGGTTAATCGCGTTGCCAAACCACTTCCAAAGTTCTGTTCGTTCACCTTCTTCTTCAGGGCGATGGGCGTGCCTGTATACACGTAGTTCCAATACACGTTGAAGTCTTGCAGAATGGAGTCCATATTGCTGTATGCCTGTCCATCTTCTTCATTGTGGAACGCCTTCAACTCCAGCGACATCTTGTCTATCCATGAACCACCTTTCTGAACGGTCACCGTGTTGTCCAACTCGGTATCGAACGTCAGCATGTGCAGGTGCATCTCCTCGCCATCCACCACCTCTACGGCATTCACCATGTCCTGAATAAACTGAGCGTTAGAGGTTCGTGCAGGATGCACCCTGACCACCACCTTTGGCTTCTTGGGCTTCTCTTTGTTGGCGCCCTTCGTTCGCATCTGCTCACGATAGGCGTTGATGGCATCCTTGCCCACCTTGTCGGCAGCGACGATGGGTGCCGCCAGGAGTTTAAACAAACGAGTGGCAAAACTCTTTCCGCTAGCTGGGTCACCAATGATGAGTGCTGAACTGTTCAGGCGTCGCAACTCCTCAGGACGATGATAGAAGCGATAAGTGCAACGAGTCATCAGCGTCATTTCGAATGCGCCTGCAACTATCATTGCCGCAGGATACTGGCTCTTCTTCAACCCCTTGCAGATGTCCTTCAGAATGGGGAAATCGTCAAACATCGCCTCAATCTGTGAGCCCCAATCCTCCAACTGAGAATTGATATTGCCACCCTGGAGTGCACACGGGGACTGTCCCCCTGTGCACTTTTCGACGATTTCGCGCATGGGTTTCGTCAGCCCTTTTGGCGGCTCCTTGCAGGCCGACTCCACGATGGCGTGCAGCTCCTGTTCGTCCAGTCCCAGTCGAGGCATCACCTGCATCAACAACTGTGGATTGTTGTCGCAGATGGCACGCAGATTCACTGCCAACTGGTACAGCTTCACGTTCCTCTCGCCCTCCTGCGGCTCACCACCATTGCGCTGCCACCACTCGCTGATAATCTCAGAATACGGAATGCCCTTGAACGACCGTTCATTTATCTGCGTCATCTGCGATATCTGCGAGCCTTCATTATTCTCGCGGGAAGTTGTTGTTTCTCTCGCAGATTCCGCTGATTTCGCAGATTTTCTCTCAGCCGCGCTATGACCGTCTCGATATAGAGCATCATATCGCTCACCAAATTCCTTGTTCTCATACGTAAATAACTCCTTGTCGATGAATAAAATATCACTCTCCTTGCAGATAAAACTCATGCGACTGGCATCCTTGCAACTTTCATCAACCTCCACGCCCAAGACTTCTGCCATAGCGTGCTGATTATCGATGAGATTGCCTACATTGGGATCTGCTTTGAAGACCACCTTCAAACCTTTTCCAGAGGGAGTAATGTATACCAGCAATATCCTCTCTAATGATGATTCTTGGTCTAAGGAATTGGGGAATTTAGGATTATTATTTCCTTGATTCCTTGGTTCCTTAGAATTAGAAATACCCCATCCTTCAAACAGCACCTTCGGGTTTTCCACGTGATCGATGTCCATTACTACGAGACCCGTCAGTCGTGTTGCACTCTGCTTGCGCCATTGCCCCAGTTTCCCAGCCTTCGACGTGGTTTCATCAAATGTCGCTTGGAAGATGAAAGCAGGCAACTTACGCTTGAGTGCAGCATCATGCGTCTCGCGATACTTGTCTATGTTCTCGTTCCACTGGGTTGCCTTGACGAGGGCCCAAAACTGGGCCTCGTCTACTGGCAACGTTGGATTACTGAAATTCTTCTGATAACAAAACATAATTCTCAATTTTCAATTCTCAATTCTCAATTTCGAATAATGCTTTAGCAGAATTCGATAAGGTCCAATTCACGTTCTATCAGCGCGTTCTTCGCATCCTGATTGTGCTCGTTGAGCAACTCGATGACCTGTGCCGTACAGAAGTCCTTGGGGAAGCTGCCGAACACTTTGATGCGCTCCATCGACTCCTTCACCCAGCCCCACGGCAACTTCTTCACCATGCGGTCCTTCTCGCGCACTCGCGGCTGACGGTTGTACGCCTTAAAGGTTAAACGACCTGTGTTCTGATCCACATACAGAGCACCTTCCACACGCTTGCCATTCATTAGCTGGTTCATCAACTCAATGGCGTTCAAAACAAAAATGTACTTTTTCATAACTTGTCGAATTTGTGAGTGAAGGTCGTGTCAGAATTTGGCCATTTTCACTACGTAGACTTCCTCCACCATGCTTCGACTCGGTTATTTACTTTTCTTATTTGATAATGATTTCTTGCGTTCCTCTCAGGCGGACCACTCCCCCGTTTTGCAGTCCGGCGTTCTTCAGTCCATCGCTCATCTTCCAGTGGCAGCAACAAAACTGCTGTTTCACTTTCAGCCCCATTTTCTGGCAAACTCGCTCGCCGTCGTTCTCCACTTCCTTCATAGCGCACGAGGCGCACATCTTTTTCACGCTGATGTGATAAGCGTTCAAGCAAACTTCTTGATACTTCATAGTCGAAAATCTTATTTGTTCTATCATAATTATTTTGTTTAAATCGCTGTCTTTTCTGATTGACGATGCAAAGATAGAAACAAAAAAAGTGACGCACTCTATGAAAAAGTACGTCACGAACAAATTCCCGAACGCAGGAAAATATAACCGAACAGATTCCCGAAAAATAAGCCTATGTCGACTTGAAAAGATTCAAAAAACGCTTGCCAACATTGATTCTTCGCTTAGCCTCAGTAGTGTCACAATCAACGAACAGCCAGTCAGGGAAACGACCAGTAAAAGTATTTATCTTCTTGTTGATGCTGTCTTCCGACGGCAAGCGCTCCACATCCGCTGCTTTCAGATACGCGATAAACGATGCCGGCGTATTGAAATAAGGCAAGCCCTCCGTCTGGTTCATCACCTCCATCACCCACGTGTAATCATACAAATGTTTCAGCACGCCCTCGTCCCACAGCCCCTGCACAGCCATCCCCATGCGCACGTCCATGTCCAACTCGTCGTCGCCAGATTCCCTGACGCTGTCGTTCGTCTGGTCTACATGCACCTCTCCCTTGTCGACACTGAGGTTCACCACCTTGTTGTCGTGGATGTCGATATACGACCCCTTCACATAGATATTATTACCTGCCATACCTCACCGTTTCGTTATCGTGAATATCGTTGTAGTCACCAGCCACCTGCAGCACATGCACCTCCTGCGTCTGTTGCCGCAATGTCTCGTTCTCGTCCCTCAGCCTTTCGTTCTCGGCCATCACCTCCGTCACAGCATCCATGGCTTCGAAGAATCCGTCCATCAGCTCAGCCTTTTCCATCATTCGCTCGCGCTCCCGTTCGAGTGCACGACGCGCATCGCGTGCCGCCTCCTTCATTTCTTCAGAATTCCATTTTCTTCTCATAGCATTTCTTAATTTCTTTGTTTTTTTAGTTATACATTATCTTGTTGCCATAGGCATAGCATCCTGCCTCAGCTTTTCAGGGTGCAAAAATAATAGTGGGATGTCCCATAACTTGTCCTAAGTTGTCCAAGTTGTCTTTAAAATAAAAAAGGATGCGCAGAAAAAAAGTTGTCTTTGTTCTCTGACCAAGGTCAGAGTGTGGCGTTGCAATGTCCAAGTTGTCGTCAATAATAAAAAAGTTGTAGTTAAATTTTAAAGTTGTATTTAGCCATGAAGAACAAGGAGTTTTGGAAGACGGTGATTCACATCATTGTGACGATACTCACCGCACTGGGTACTACGCTGGGAGTAGCCAGCTGCATGTAGAAAAAGAAGAAAGCGCTGGGCGGTTGGCTCAGCGCTTCCTTCCTACGGCGATGATGGCCTCCTGATAGCCACACCAGAGAGGAAACGATTACTTCATGATTTTACGGCCATCCACGACATACATGCCGTGCGGCAGACCCTCCAAGGCGACATCGTGGCGACGTCCCTGCAGGTCGTAGACATTCCCATTGCCTACAGAAGAGGCGTTAGGAGTGAGACAGCTGATGCCTGTGGAACCAGGAACAATCTCAATGCCCAGCTCGGCACAGGAAGACCACGCATTACCATTGATCTCGCTCTTGGCGATGAGTTTCAGGTAGCGTGCTGTCTGGGGTGTATTCAGCTTGGCAGTCTGTAGTGCTGTGGTGTTCTTAAACTCTCCGCTGACCACTGGCGAGCCCCACGAATTCTTGTCATTGCTGAGGTAGAACTCATAGCCCTTCACCATGCCGTTGGCATTGCCGTCCTGACGAGCCAGATAGGTGATGGCAGTGATGTTATAGCTCTGCGCCATATCGATGACCAACGTGTGGGGACAGCGAAGCTCGCTACCCTCCCACTCTGTATGCCAGAAGGTGTCGTACTTGCCATCGATGGCTTTCGAGGCCTCGTTGCCACTATGCTGACTGTCGTAGCTGACGACCTTCCACGCGCTCTTATTGATATATACGGGGAAGTCGTAAGTCTGGCTGGGACTGTCCATCAGACCATCGAGCGAGCAGTAGGCCGTGATGGTGCAGGCATCGTCGTGCTGGATGGTAGCAGTATATTTCTGATATTCTCCACCATTAATGCTGTACCAGATGGTAGCACCATCGGTGGGAGTGCTCATCCGGATGCGTCCAGTGGTAAGGCGCTCTACGCTAACAGGCTGACAGACAGGCATGTCGATGCGAGCAGCCTGGGCAGCCTGGACACCAGCCTTCAAAGGAACGATGAAGAAGCGGAAAGCAGTATTGGCTGCGCGCAACTCGTATTTATCCATCACGTCAGGGCCACAGGAGTTGTTGCCAAGACCGCGAGTGACAGCATCGAGATTGACAACAGTAGTGGCACAACTCTTAAACTGATAGGTATGCTTAGCACGATTGTCCTTATCGGTATAGTTGTCCTCCGGACGGAAGTGTACGGCAGAGGCTGCCATCTGATCGGGAGCGACGAAGAGTAAGCCGAGGCCGTCGGTGTTGGTCACAGACATCCAGCGCACCTCCTGTTTGGTGCCATGTTCCTGAGGCAGGATATATTCTTCGTACTGGTCAGTAACGGTACTGTTATAGATGGCAGGCAGACAGGCTTCCTTGCGGTCGCGATAGCTGTCCCAAGGACCACGACCAAACCAGCTGAGCTGTTCCATTTCCTTGAGCAGCTCTAACCTGAAGCCGAGCTTGGGGATGATGGCACCTGTATTCTTGGGACGAATCATAGAGTTAGTCATGATGGTACCATCGGCACAGACGATGAAGTCGAGACTGACATCAAACGTATTCGAGCCAGTGCCGTAGGTGCTCTTCATGCTGACAGTAACGGTCTTGCCGTTGCTGGCTTTTGCCACCGTAGTGCCAGTACCTTTAGCAGTAGAACTGAGCGTAGGCAGTCCCATGCCGTCCCAGCTGGCTTTCTTGCTACCGTCATTGTCTGTCGGCAGACGGAAGGCATTGAGCGACATGGCCTTGCGAAACATCGTCTTGCCATCGTACGTGTAAGAAGACAGTGTACCCTTGCTCTTGCTAAAGGAAGCGGTAAAGTTCGCACCACTCACCTTGACAGCAGTACTGGTCTCATCGACTGTCAGCGCGTCAGCAGTAGCAAACGTCAAGTCCTTCATGGGCTTCTGCGCAGCTTTTACAGGCAGTTTCTCTTCAGCCACCACATAGCCAGCATCAGCCCAGGCAGTGGCCTCTTTCTGTGTGGCACAGAAATAGATGAAGGCCTCCTTGTCAGCAGAAAGCGTAGAGAGCGGTGAGAGGTCGATGGTGATATTCTTCGACTGACCAGCAGCGACATCGTCACTGATAGTTCCGCTACCCAGGACGTTACCCTCTTCGTCAAGCAGTGAATAGCTGACATCATAGGTCGTGCTGGACAGGAACGCCAACTTGTTCTTCATGCGGAAGACATCGGTCTTACCACTGACAGCTGCCCACTCCAGGGGCTGGTAGATCTTCTTGGTGTTATAGGTCTTGGCAGTATAGCTCCAGTCAGGATGCACCAGACCATTGATGCAGAAGTTGCCATCGTTGGGGTTGTCGCCAAAGTCGCCACCATAAGCCCAGTATTCCTTGCCATCAGAACTGGTTGTCAGCAGACCCTGGTCTTTGAAGTCCCAGATGAACTCACCCGTCAGACAGGGATACTGCTCGTAGAGGTCGAACATCTCACGGACATTACCCATCGAGTTACCCATAGAATGGCTGTTCTCACACTGGATGTGAGGACGGTTCTTCTGGTTCATACCCTTGTTCTTTATGCCGTTATAATCCCAGTACATCGATGAGGATACATCGGCATAGTCACTACCACCCTCATAGTGGGTCAGACGAGTCTTGTCGAGGGCCTTGATGGCAGTCTGTACGGCAGCGAAGTTGTTGCCATTACCACTCTCGTTACCGAACGACCACATGAAGATGCAGACGTGGTTGCGCATCCAGCGAACGTGGTTCTGCGAGCGTTCTACCATCGCATTCTTGAACTGTGAGACATGCGAGAGATTCCAGTTGCCATGACACTCGACATTGGCCTCGGCCAGCACATACATACCGTACTTGTCGCAGAGGTCATAGAACACAGGATCGTTGGGATAGTGAGAGGTACGTATGGCGTTGATATTCAGCCGCTTCATGCAGAGAATATCCTGTTCAATCTCCTCAGGAGTAATGGCACGACCATTGATGGGTGAGAAATCGTGGCGATTGACACCATGAAATACCATGCGCTTACCATTGATGAGCAGCGAGCCATTCGGACCAATGCTTACCTCACGGAAGCCCACCTTGCCACCACGACGATCGATGACATTACCATTACTATCCTTCAATGTCAGCACAAGGTCATAGAGGTTGGGAGTCTCAGCACTCCACTTGTCTGGGTTGGTGACATCCATATCCATGCTCAGTTCAGCAGCAACAGAGGCAGAAGCTGTCGCAATGGCTGAACCATTACGCTCGATGCGGGCTTCTACAGTACCACCACTGAGGGCGTCAGCACCCTCGAGGGTCACCTTCACGTTGGCCTTGGCATTGGTATAGCTCGCGTCAAGGTCGGTGGTGAAGAAGTAGTCGCGAATCTGACTTTTAGGAGCAGACCACAGGAAACAGCTGCGGTGGATACCCGTCAGACGCCAGTAGTCCTGACACTCCAGGAAGGAGCCACTAGTGAATCGGTACACCTGCAGGGCAATGGTGTTGTCACCCTCAACAAGATAGTCGGTGATATTGAACTCTGAAGGCAGGTAGGAGTCTTCGCTATAGCCTACACGTTGTCCATTGACCCACAGATAGTAGCCATGACCCACGCTGTTGAAGCGCACATAGACATTGCGGCCAGCCCAGTCAGCAGGAACAGTGAAATGGCGGCGATAGGTGCCTACAGGATTCTTCTTGCTACCAGTATAGGTGAACCAGCTAGGACGATCAGCCATCACGCTATAGGTCGACTTGTCATAAGCGAAAGGATAGCTGGTATTGCAATACAGGGGTTTGTCCCACGACTTGTTGTGGTGCAGTCCCCACACCTGCCAGCTGCTGGGCACATCAATGCTGGTCCAGCCAGCGTCGTCGAAATCCTTGGCGAGCCACTCTTCCTTGGCATTGGTGGGAACGCCCACCCACTGGAACTTCCAGACACCATCAAGCGATTGGTACCAGGGCGACTGACTCATCTCACTAGCAGCACCTAGAGCATCGGGGATGGCTAAGGTATGTGCGGTCTCGCGGTTAACACTTGTTACAAGGGGATTGTCCCACTCTTTACCCGTAATCTCTGTTTGAGCAAAGGCTTGCCCTACGGTCATCAGGGCAATCAGGTTGATAATAAGTCGTTTCATATTCTAAGTTAGTTATTCTTTATAATAGCGCTACATCGAGATTCTGTGTCAGGGGTTATACATGTCCTTACAGTAGAAGGCCATGATATCATCCAACATGCGCTTGGCCTCGACAGCAGGGCTGTCAGGGTCAAGCGCAATGGCTTGGATGTAGTTGTTAATGGCTTCGTGCCACAAGCCTTGCCTGCGGGCCTCGTTGCCTTTCAGATACCACTCTTCAGCTGTCATTATTTTTTTTTCTTTTTGCAAAGACTACAGGACTAAAAGGACTTATTTTTTATCTTTTCTTAGTATAGTCTTGTAAGTCCTGTAGTCCTTGCTAAAATTACTTATAGTATTCTTTTTTACCTGCAGCGAGGGTATTCTTCATCAGCGAGCAGATGGTCATAGGACCTACGCCACCAGGAACGGGCGTGATGAACGAGCACTTGGGGGCTACCTCGTCGAACTTAACGTCGCCATTCAGACGGAAACCACTTTTCCGCGACGCATCAGGCACACGGGTGGTACCAACGTCGACGATGACGGCACCGTCCTTGACCATATCGGCAGTGACGAAGTCGGGCTGTCCGATGGCAGCGATGATGATGTCAGCCTCCTGGCACTCCTTCTTCAGCGTCTTAGAGCGTGAGTGGCAGACGGTAACAGTGGCGTCACCATACTGCTTCTGCATCATCAGCTGAGCCATAGGCTTGCCCACAATGTTGGAGCGACCCAGGATGACACACTTCTTACCACTGGTCTCGATGCCATAGCGCTTCAGCAGGGTGATGATGCCCAGCGGAGTGGCGGAGATGAAGCAGGGCAGACCAATAGCCATGCGACCCACATTGATGGGATGGAAGCCGTCGACATCCTTGCGGTAGTCGATAGCCTCGATGATTTTCTGTTCGTCGATATGCTTGGGAAGAGGCAACTGGACGATGAAGCCATCGACGTCATTGTCGCGATTTAATCGCGACACACAGTCGAGGAGTTCCTCCTCGGTGATGTCATCCTCATAGCGGATGAGCGTGCTCTTGAAGCCACAAGCCTCGCAGGCCAGCACCTTGTTCTTCACATACGTCTCGGAGCCACCATCGTGACCTACGAGTACGGCTGCCAAGTGGGGCTGCTTGCCACCACGGGCTACAATCTCTTTTACCTCTTCGGCAATCTCAGCCTTGATGGCTGCTGCCGTTGCTTTTCCGTCAATCAGTTGCATAATTCTCAATTCTGAATTCTCAATTCTCAATTAGAAAGGCATCTTGCCTCCACGCATCTTCATGGCTGCTGCCATCTGCGCCATCTTCGACGAGCCTGCACCCGTCATCATGCGCATGACCTTGCGCGTCTGGTCAAACTGCTTCAGCAGGCGGTTGACCTCCTCAATCTTCGTACCTGAACCCTTGGCAATGCGCAACTTACGGCTCTGGTTGATGATGTCAGGATTCTGACGCTCCTTGGGAGTCATAGACTGGATGATGGCCTCGATACCCTTGAAGGCGTTGTCGTCGATATCGACATCCTTCAACGCCTTGCCCACACCAGGAATCATGCTGGCAAGGTCCTTGATGTTACCCATCTTCTTGATCTGTTGGATCTGTCCGTAGAAGTCGTCGAAGTCGAACTTGTTCTTGCGAATCTTCTTCTCCAGGCGCTTGGCTTCTTCTTCGTCAAACTGCTCCTGGGCACGCTCAACGAGAGAGACGATGTCACCCATACCCAAGATGCGGTCGGCCATACGCTCAGGATGGAACACGTCGAGGGCTTCCATCTTCTCGCCAGTACCTACAAACTTGATAGGTTTGGTGACAACAGTACGGATGCTGAGGGCAGCACCACCACGAGTGTCGCCATCGAGCTTGGTGAGTACGACACCATCGAAGTCCAGACGGTCGTTGAACTCCTTGGCGGTATTGACAGCGTCCTGACCAGTCATGGAGTCGACGACAAACAGCGTCTCGTCAGGCTGGACAGCCTGCTTCAGGGTGGCTATCTCGTTCATCATCTCCTCATCGACAGCCAGACGACCAGCGGTATCGATGATGACGACGTTATAGTTCTTCTGCTTGGCTTCCTTGATGGCGTTCTGGGCAATCTCTACAACGTTCTTGTTGTCTGGCTCAGAATAAACGGGTACGCCAACGCTCTCGCCCACAACGTGCAACTGCTGGATAGCGGCAGGACGATAGACGTCGCAGGCTACGAGCAGCGGATTCTTGTGCTGCTTGGTTTTCAGCATGTTAGCCAGTTTACCAGAGAAGGTGGTCTTACCAGAACCCTGCAGACCAGACATCAGCACGATAGCAGGACGACCCTCCAGCTGCAGCTCTACGGCCTTGCCACCCATCAGCTCTGCCAGCTCGTCGTGGACAATCTTGACCATCAGCTGACTGGGCTTGATGGCGGTGAGCACGTTCATGCCCAAGGCCTTCTGCTTGACGGTATCAGTAAACTGCTTGGCAACCTTGTAGTTGACGTCGGCATCCAACAGGGCCTTACGCACATCCTTCAGGGTCTCCGCAACGTTAATCTCGGTGATTTTACCTTCACCTTTCAGTATCTTGAACGAGCGTTCAAGTCTCTCACTTAAATTCTCAAACATATTTTAATTGCAATTAACGGGGTGCAAAGTTAATACAAAAAAACGAGACTCACAAATTATGAGTCTCGTTTTTTGATTACCGTAGCGTTTAGAATGTGTATCCTAACGTCAAGAGCACCTGATGGCGCTTGTTCTCAACAGAAACCTGCGGAGCGATGCAGTCAGCAGTAGGACTGTTAGCATCGTAGTAGCTCATGAAGGGTGAGAAAGTTCCCTTAGTTGTGCTGTACTGATAGGCCAGCGAGGCGTTGAACTTATCGAACGTGTAACCAAAGCCACAGGTGAAGCGATTGGTTGCCTCCCAATTAGTATAGTCTGTAGCTGAACTGACATACGAGCCGTCAGAGTTGAGCGTACCATCCTTGAACCCCTCCTTCTGATACATTGGACTGACGTAGTTGTAGCCAATGCGCAAAGCCAATTCACGGGTTGGTTTTATTTCAGCACCCAACTTCAGGGTGTGAACGCCCTTCAGCGTCTTGGCAGTATGGTCGTTCATGACGCGATCGCTCTCTGAGTTACTGCTATAGGAATCCGACCACTCATTATAGTATTCGCCAGTGATATAGCGTGAATCCATGCTGCCATAGTCAGCATATTCGTAGCTGGCACCCAGAGCGACCTGTGAACCAATGGTATGACCCAGGCTGACACCAAACTTCCACGGAGTATAGAGGCGGAACTTATAGTTGGTGCGGTCGCGGGCATCCATGATGCTACCTGAATCGAAACGATTATAACCATCAGAGATAAACGAGTAGTTGGCAGTCTTCAGTTCGTAGAAGGTGGGCGACGCTATGGACAAGCCAATACGGAAGGGGGAAGACTCGATAGGACGGAGGATGACACCTGCCTTGACGTCAATGCCCTGACCCGTAATCTCACGACGATCGCCAACAGTACACAGGAAGTCTGACATCTGCTCTACATACTCGCTATAGTGCTTGTAGTGCCAGATAGATGCGGTTATTGATATTGCCGCTAACATTGAAATCGTACTCGCCGATGTAACCTTCGTGGGCACGGTCAAAGCGGAAATTGTCAGCATTGATATAGTCCCATGATTTGTTGACATCATCCCAGTTCAGATTATAACCAAAGAGGTCGTCAATCTGGCTACAGGTAATATAAGGAGCCTTAAAGTTGGGTACGTCAATAATTGTTCCATCAGGCTGGAGCTCAGACTTGGCCTCATAGACATAGTCTTGGTTTCCCTTCGCCCAGGTCAGTTTGTTGAGCGAGGCATTGCCCAACTGACTGGCAGCAGAAAGAATCATGTCGAAGTTGCGACTCTTATGGAAGTTTACAGCCACATTGATAAACGATGTCTTGCCACTACGATAGGAGTAGACGAAACCCAGCTGGTCGAACGACGCATTGGTGGTAGAGCCTCCTACTGCATTCGTGGCGCCCCCCTGAGAAACCAGTCCTAACGACAGGCTGACATTAGAGTGACGGAACATGCCAATACCAGCAGGATTTGTTCCGATAGTTGAGATGTCGGCACCCAGCGCCTCCATAGCACCGCCCATGCCTACATAGCGGGCTGTACCGTTCAGGTCTTCCTGAGCAATCTTCGCATTCTCATAAGTTTCCTGTGCTGCTACGGGCATTGTGGCCACGACAATAGCAGCTATTGCAAATAACTTTTTCATAGCTTATATTTTTTATAATGGGTTGAGGTAAGGGGTTACATATCTCTTATCGGCCAAAGCGACCACCACCGCCACCAGAGCGTGAACCTCCGCCAAAGGAGCCACCACGACTGCCTCCGCTGCTACTGCCGCTGGAGCGATTGCTGCCAAACGAGCCGGAGCTGCTATAGGAGCTGGAATTGCTGGAGCTGGAACGGCTACCGAAGCCTGTGCTGTTGTTGCGAGAGCTGCCAAAGGTTCCGTTTTGCGTAGTCGTCGAGCGATTGCTGCTACGTGAATTACCAAAGCCACCTCTGCTATTATAACCACCACGAGCACGACCAAAACCGTTACCGAAGGATGACGAGCCACTCACATTACGATTGGCGTGGAAACGGTCGTGAGCTGTCGACCTATGGCCGCGACCGCCATGATAATAAATAGGAGTATACCAACTATAGTAGCCCCATGGACGATAGTAGTAGCTGCTGTACCAACCGTAGCGCCATGGAGAATAATAGCCATAGTAGCCAGTATAGTACCACGAATCATACCATGGATCATACCATGATGCATACCAGGGATCGTACCACGTGCTGTACCAGCCATAACGACCATAGTACCACGGAGAATTCCAACGACCGTCACGATATCCATCCCAGTAGGCCTGACTAGGTGAATAATCATCGAAACGCGACAGCTGTCGCGTGTACTGGTAGTCTTCGGTCTCTACTTCCTGTCCTGCCGAATCGATAGGCGTAACTGTGGAGGACAAGCGACCATTGTAGTCGTCAATGCTACGATTAGACCCAGAATAATAGGTTTTCTTGGGCATACCGTAGTTTTCTGCCTCCTTAGCGACGTTCTCTTTCGTAGGAACGAAGTACATATCATCGTCCTGTGCCATCAGCTGAAGTGGCAAGGAACAGATTGCTGCTAAAAGAATCCACTTTTTCATAGCTTTTCGTCTTTTATACTTGTTCACGTTGCAAAAATACAACTTATTTTTATGCAAAAGTAGGGAAAAACCCTAAGACAGCGTAGGTTTTTCCCTATTTTTTGTAATTTTGTGGGCAAATTTAACATCTTATGAAGTACTACGAAGTTAATTTCACCATTGCGCCCTGCTCTCAGGACGCTCAAGATATCCTCTCAGCACTGGCTGGAGAGGCTGGTTTCGAAACCTTTGAAGAGACAGCTACTGGTCTAAAGGGCTATGTGCAGCAAGTGCTGTTTGACGAAAATGCCCTCAAGTTAGCGCTCGAAGGATTTCCCTTCGAGAACGTTACCCTCTCCTACTCCATCCAGGAGGCAGAAGACAAGGACTGGAATGAGCAATGGGAACAAGAGGGCTTTGAGCCGATAAGCCTCCCCCTACCCCCCTCCAAAAGGAAGGGGAACCTGATTATCCACGATGGACGCCACCTGCCATCAGACATCGACGTTCAGCCATCAGCCATCATGATTGAAATCGACGCTCACCTGGCTTTTGGAACAGGAACCCACGAGACCACCCGCATGATTTGTGGTATGTTGCTTGACATGCAGTTGGATGGCCTGCGTGTACTCGACTGTGGCTGTGGTACAGGAATCCTTGGCATCTGTGCCCTGAAATTAGGTGCAGCGAGCGCAGTAGGCTACGACATCGATGAGTGGAGCGCAGACAATACGCGTCATAATGCTGTCATCAATCGTGTTGACGACCGCCTCACTGCCCTCTGTGGCGACGCTAGTGTTCTCGCTCCCTTTGCCACTACTCCCGACGGTTCTCCGTCGGGTTTTAACCTCGTCATGGCCAACATCAACCGCAACATCCTGCTTAACGATATGGAGCGCTTCCGTAGCGTGATGGCTCCCAAAGCACAGCTCATCCTCAGCGGTTTTTACAAAAATGACTGTGCCCTGCTCGAAAGCAAGGCACAGACACTTGGTTTATCGTTGAAGGCTACCCGCACCGATGGCGACTGGGCTTGCCTTCTGTTTTCTCTTGATTAGAAGAAGAGGTAGCGGTTGTCTACCACATCAGCCTTCAGGTACATCTCGTTCATGAAGCGGCCGGCAGCCTGCATAGCCTGCTGCTTCAGCATCTGCATCTGCTGCTTCTCATCGAGCTTAGCGCCCTCGCGCTGCTTCTTAGAAAGTACCTGGAAGAGGTATGCGCCACCATTACCCTTAACAACGGCGGGGCTGAACTGACCCTGCTTAACAGCAGCTACAGCACCACTCAGTGCGGGCTCACTGGCACCAGCTGCTTGTACGAATACAGGAGCAGAGAAGGTAATCTGACGAACGCTGTCAACAACTGCACCCTTCTGCTTAGCAGTAGCGATGTCCTTAACACCAGCCAGCTGGGCAGCAGCCTTTTCAAACTTCTTGTCGCGAGTAACCTCCATCTTCAGCTGTTCCTTCACGCTCTCCATAGCGCGATAGCCTACAGGGTGAACGGCAGTAAGAGCAACCACCAGCAGGTGGTCGTTGTTGCCACACTCATAAAGAGGAGAAACCTCACCAGCCTTAGCGTCGAAGATCCACTTCATAGCCTCACGAGTAGCACGCAGACCTGCAACATTGTGCTCTGAGCTGTACAGGTCGTTGCGCTCCTGAACGCGGAAACCGAACTTCTGGGCGTTCTTCTCCAGACTTTCGAGGTCCTTGTTCTCGCTGACATACTGGCTGAAGTTGTTATAAGCGTTTGAATAAGTAGCCTTAGAGAAATCGATGGTGTGCTTTACAACAGCCACGTCAAACTTGTTGACCAAAGCCTTGCG
Organism: uncultured Bacteroidales bacterium; assembly: GCA_902800925.1. Classification (GTDB taxonomy): domain Bacteria; phylum Bacteroidota; class Bacteroidia; order Bacteroidales; family Bacteroidaceae; genus Prevotella. The sequence goes on from CADCGD010000038.1 coordinate 67,643, forward strand.
GTTGGTAACCTGCAGCACGATGTTGGCCTGAGAGAACTGAAGGTTCTTGATCTCACCAGCGGGGAGGGTGTTCAGCGTCTCGATATAGGTCTTGGTATCAGCATCGATGTTCTGTGCACGCTCATACATGGCAGAGGTCATCCACTGCTTCTCACCAGTCTGGTTGTATTTCTTAGCCAGCACCTCGAAGTCGGCACCACCCTTCAGAGCGGTATAGATGCTATCAGCCAACTTGTGAGCCTCCTCAGCAGTAGCACCACCAACCTGAATCTGACGATACTCGACAGAGTCGGGAAGCTGTACCTTGTTGATAAGCTTTACAACGTTCATGGTGTTATCATAAGCGGTTTCGAAGGGAGCAGAAACCTGACCAATCTGCATAGAGTCAATCTTTGCAGCGATATCGTTGGGGAATGCGCTACGAGTAGCAGCGATGCCCGTATAAGCAATCTGTGACTGGGCCTTGCGAACAACCTCAGCGGGAGTCATACCGCTCTCCAGCTGCTGCTGAGCATCCTTCATGGTCTTCATCAGCTCTGCGCGGTCAGCTGCAGAAGCTACCACCTGGAAGTCAACATACTTGATATCGCGGCTCTCCACATACTGCTTGAACTGCTCTTTCTTCTCATCATACTTAGCCTTCAGGTCAGCATCGCTTACCTCTACATCAGCATCCTTGATAGCAGTGTAGGGAACGGTAGCCAACAGGATGTCACTCTCCTCGTTCTGAGCAGCGAAAGCCATCTTAGCAGAGATGGGGTTCGACAGCAGTGACTGAGCGAGCAGGCTCTGGTATTTCTGACCGAGCAGCTGCTGACGCAGTGTCTTCTCAATGAACTTCCAGTAGTTGTAGATGCGAGTGTATTGCTCCATCATCTGAGCATTGCCACCCTGTTCCTGCTGCTTCTTATAGTCTGCCAAGAACTTCGTGAGCTGGCTGACGTCAAAACGACCAGTCTGCTGATTGACAAACGGAGTCTGCATCAGCATACCATTGGTACCAGCTTTCAACACGTTCTGCAACTCTTCGTCAGTAACGGTCAGACCAACCTTCTTGGCTTCAGTCTCCAAGATGGTGTTGTTGACAAACTGCTGCCAAACCTGATCCTTTACCTGATTGAGTTCCTCCTCAGAGAGATTGTCGCGATTCTGAGTCATCTTGATGACCTCCTGATACTCATCGACAAGACTCTGGAAGTCCTGAACCGAGATTTTCTTACCTAACACTTCGCCGACCTGCTGACGACGCTCGTTGCCAGTTGCCTCGCACGAGCGGAACATCTCTTCGGCAATGAATGCAAAAAGGGCCAGACCAATCACTGTAGCAAGTACTGGTCCCCAGCTTCTGATTTTTCCAATTGCTGCCATTTGATTTTATAGTTTTTATTGTTTTATTTTTGTTCTTTATTTTTGAATTTCAGATTCAGCCTGCAAAGTTAGTAAATTTCATTGAAACAGCGGCATCTTTTATCAAAAAAATGCCCTATTCAACGACTTTTAGTCTAACTAATTCGATTTTTGTCATCGTATTCTTAATGATTTTGAACTCAAAACGCCCTATTTTCACTATTTCGTTGAGTTTCGGGAACGACTGATATTCATGCAGGATAAGACCACCGACAGTCATATAGTCGTCACTCTCCGGCAGGTTGAGGTCGAAGAGTTCGTTGACCTTCTCTATCTCCAAACGTGCCGACAACATATAGTCGCCATCGTTGAGTTGTTTGGCCACATATTTTGTATTGTCGTGCTCGTCCTCAATATCACCAAAGATTTCCTCCACGATATCCTCTAGGGAAACAATGCCACTTGTACCGCCAAACTCGTCGACGACAACACCCAATGACTTTTTCTGCTGCAAGAATATCTGCATCAGCTTGCGGGCAGCCATTGTTTCCGGCACATAAGGCATTTCCTGGATGTGCTTGGAAATATCGCTAACATGCTTGAACATCTCCGAAGAGTGGATATAACCAATGATATGGTCGATATCCTCGCGATAGACGATAATCTTTGAGTGGCCACTCTCAATGAACTTGCTCTTTAGTTCTTCCAGAGTACAGTCGTCAATGTCGATAGCATCGATTTCCGTTCGAGGCACCATACAGTCGCGCACCTTCGTATCCGCAAAGTCGAGAGCATTATGGAAGATTTTTACCTCCTCTTCTATCTCGTCCTCATCCTTGGCATTATCAATGCTCGACTGTACCAGATAGTCCAAGTCTACCTTTGTAAACTCCTTGTCATCAATCTCCTTGGGAATCTTCACACCAATAATGCGCAACAGTCCTCGTGACAACAGCGTAGCAAATCGAGAGATTGGATACAGCACCAGGTAACAAATATAGGCTGGCAGGGCGAAGACCGTCAGCATGGTGTTGGGATTCGACTTGAAAATCGTCTTTGGCAGGAATTCCCCCGTAAAGAGTACCACGACGGTCGACAGCAAGGTGTCTGCCGTCACACGCATACCATCACTCAGCGGATAGAACAATGTAGCATCAAAGATGTTGGCAAAGAGGATACCATAGACAACCAGGGCGATATTGTTGCCCACCAGCATGGTCGACACGAAGTTATTCGGATGCCTATAGAACACATCAATAGCACGTTGCGCCAAGCCGTTCTTCTCGCGGTCCATCTCAGCGCGCAGACGATTGCTCGAGACAAAAGCAATCTCCATACCAGAGAAGAAGGCCGAGAAGGCCATCGTCACTATAAGTCCTATGATGAGATTCGTCATGGCTGATATGCTGATTTTTGAATGGCTTTATGACGCGTGGCAGCCTGACGCACAGGTACCTGTTGCGTGGTGTCGGGCTTTTGGCCATTAGCTGCTGGCTGTTGACTGTTAGTTGCAGGCTGCTGACTATTCTGGCTATCGCCTTCCATGTCCTCTGCCTGGAACGAGCCTTCAGAGTTGGTGACCTCATAGTGCATCATCTGCTCATCACTGCGGAAATAGGTACCTTCAAGCATGCGCTCTGGCGTTACCACACGCGAGAACTTGTGGCTATAGAACTCATGTCTGATACCATCCCACCACAATTCTTCACTATTAAAGATAAGTCCATTGACGTTGCGGATACTTACACGTCCACGCAATTCCCACAGCTTCTTCTGGTCGTAATACCAGGCAGAATCAGCGGTTATATAGCCCTCAATATGGAAGTTCTCATCGAACTGCTCCATGAAGATGCCCTTTTCAAAAGTCCAGCGGGTAGGATTCTTGACGGTGTTGACATCCCAACGTTCTGTAACGATGCGATATTTGATGACACCAGAGTCAGAAATCAGCGTGTTGACACCATAACTCACCATCATCGATGCCGAGTCACGGTCATGAACGGCTGCTGCCGTGTGCGATTTCTGTTCCGTACACGACAGCACCATGAGCAACGCGCTCATGCCAAAGAGGTAAAGTATATTTAGTCTACCTTCCATTTTGCAAACCAGCGCTCATTGAACGTCAGTCCGATATTGATGCGGAACATATTCTCCTTAATCAGGTCGCAGCCTGTACTATGCACCCACTGGGCACTAATATTCAGCATAGAGCGGCTGTTCCACGAATTATAGATAGGTAAACCGAAACCTGCACTTACGGCCAACTCACCAGGACCTTTTTGCGTACCTATATTATAATAAGGTGTAGCATAAGACACGCCCATGCGATAGTGCATCAGCTGGTAGAACTTACGACCCAGGGGCTTGGGCTGCCAGTCAACACCTGCAGCCACCTTGTGACGGTCCTTGTAGTAACCGCCCTGCAGCAAATAGGTTCCTTTGCTATTGTTGAAGACGGGATAGTCCAGCGAGCCCCAGTTCTGGAAAGTATAGTCGATAGCTGCCAACAAGCTACCCTTATGCATCAACGAGGCACCCACACCAACGGTATGAGGAATGCTGAGTGCTTTTTCAACCGTCAGCGTAGTACTGCTCACGGTTGCATTCGACGAATTGCTGTTTGTTATCAACAACTCGGCATCGGCATCCAGTTTATGCCCTAGACTATACGTCGCGCCTATCGTCAGCACATCATCATTGCTCACCGGCTGTTGCCATTGTGCGCCAAAGTCGAGTTTGTAATTGCTGACCGACGCACTATACGAACGTGCCTCAGTGTTTGCTGCCGACTCGTTGGTAGCCATTGTGATGGTCTTGGCGTAGTTGCCCCAGAAATATGAGATGTTGGCACCCAACGACAGATTCTTTGTCACCTGCCAACCAGCACCGAGAAACACCTGCGAGAAACCACCACTACCCACATAGGTCTGTGTACTTGTCGTCGTAGAACCTGAGGAAGCAGAGCCAATAGCATTGGAATGCGCATAGGAATAACCTATATTCGTATATGGTACCACGCCCACTGCCATGCCTACATGACGCAATAGCCGGAAGCCAGCCACAGCATAGTCGAAGCTACCCGTCTTGGTATTCAGGCTCTTTCCACCTTCTTTATAGTTAGACATCTGCCCCGACACGCCAGCATCAAAAATCATGCTCAGCGAGTCGATGGCTGCATAGGAGGCAGGATTCTGCATATTGACATACTTACCGCTTCTCAATCCATAGGCTACACCACCCATACCGCGGTTAAAGCCTACCGACTGTTCAGAGAGGTTACCTAAGCCATATTGACTGTAGGGCGACAGCGTCGCACTTACTTGAGCCATGGACGGAAGAATTGACATGGCAGCCAAAAGGCTTACAGTTATGCGTTTCTTCATCTTTTGTTCTTTATGAATTCAATTTCGGAGTGCAAAGGTACAATAAAGCACGAACAATACAAAATAAATATACGAATTTTAATTTTTTATTAAAAAAAATCATACTAAACGCACGATAAGTGGAAAATAAAGGCTAATTTTGCAGCGTGAAAAATAAAAAGACCATAAAAAGCATCCTCAGAGGGGGACTTTTCTTGCTGACTTTACTCTGTCAGAATACAGCGTTGGCACAGCCTAACGACCTGCCACCGATGGATTCTGTTGAGATTAGTCTGCTTACCTGTCAGCCCCATGACGAGGTATACAGTCTCTATGGACATACAGCTATCCGTTACCACGAACTGACACGTGGCGGCATTGATGCTGCCTTCAACTACGGTGTCTTCAACTATGACGCTCCCTTCTTCGTAGTCCGTTTTGTGTTTGGTCTGACCGACTATGAGCTGGGGGCCTACCCCACCCAACTGTTCCAGAAAGAGTATCGCCAGTTTGGCAGCATGGTCACGGAACAAGTACTCAATCTCACCAACGACGAGAAGCTTGCCCTGCGCATGGCGCTGGTTGAAAACCTCAGGCCCACCAACAAGGTTTATCGTTACAACTACTTCTATAACAACTGTACCACAAAAGCGCGCGACATTATCGAGCAATACATCAACGGAAAGGTGCAATACACAGGTCGTGAGGACTATACACCAACCTATAGGGAGATGGTTCACCACATGACGCGCAACCATCCTTGGTCCCGTTTCGGCAACGATCTGCTATTGGGCATCCAAGCCGACAGCAAGACCGACATGCGCCAACAGGAGTTCCTGCCCGACAATCTGCTGTACGATTTCGACCACGCACAAATCTATGAAAACGGTCAGTACCGTCCACTCGTCAAGGAGCGTCGCATCATCGTGCCCGCAGGCGTACAGATGATTCACAACGGTTTTCCGCTGACACCCTTTGAGTGTGGCGAAATATTGCTGGCTCTGGGATTCATCCTGTGCCTGATACAATGGCGAATGCGCCGCACATTCCTGGTGTGGGAAGTGCTGCTCATGCTCGTTTCCGGCATCATCGGCGTGGTACTGTTCCTGATGCTGTTCTCACAACATCCCACAGTTCGCATTAACCTGCAGCTGCTTTTCTTCAATCCGCTGCATCTGGTCTATCTGTGGCCCGTCATCAAGGGGCGTCCCACCCGCTACTGGCGCCTCTGTGCAGCCCTGTGCGTGCTATTCCTCATCGGTAGTCAGTTCCAGTGCTACGCCGAAGGCATCTATTTCTTGGCATTATGTTTGCTGCTACAAACCACACTACATATTTTCATGCATAAAAAGAATGAGCAATAAATACATATTTATTACCCTGCTCTCAGCACTGGCTTTCAGCAACGAAATTGGTGCCCAGACGGTTCCGCAGGCTCCGAAATTGGTGGTGTCCATCACCGTTGACGAGTTGCGTACCGACCATCTGGAGACCTTTGCTCCCCTCTATTCTGCGGGTGGATTGCGCAAGTTGCTGACAGAAGGAACGTTCTATTCCAATGCGTCCTACAGCTTTACGCCTGTTGACCGTACCTCGGCAGCAGCCTCGCTGTCTACAGGTACCACGCCCTACTATCACGGTATTACCGGCGAGGAATGGCTCGACCGCAGCACGCTGCGCCCCGTTCGTGCCGTCCACGACCAAAAACAGGGCTATTCTCCCCGACAGTTGGGCACCTCGACGCTGGGCGACGAACTGAAGATTGCCACCAATGGCATTGCCAAGGTCTTTGCCTTTGCAGCTACACCCGATAATGCCATTCTGTCAGCCGGTCATGCTGCCGACGGAGCCGCCTGGATACAATCCAGCCAATGGGGCATCACCAACTATTACGAGCCTTTGAACCAATGGCTGCGCGGCTATTCACGCCTTTACAAACCTAGTGCTGACAACAACGCCAGCGTCACGGAGATTGCGTTGGAATGCCTGTCGAATGGCGGCTTGGCACTCGACGACAAGACCGACCTGCTTTGCATCGGCTATTCGGTAGCCCCCCAGATGGAGAGCTATGTGGCACTGGACCGCACCATCGACCAATTGGTCGATAGCATCAGCAAGCGCGTCCCCTTGGACCGTGTGCTCTTCGTGCTGACCAGTACTGGTTCCGCCCGTGTGGAGAACGAGCAGAACAACAACGAGAAATACCGCATTCCCACGGGAAAATTTGATATTCAGCGCACCGCCAACCTGCTGAACATGTATTTGGGAGCCACTTTCGGCACCGCCCAATACGTGGAGACAATCTATAGGAACCAATTGTTCCTGGACCACAAGTTGCTGGAGCGTAAGAATATCAATATGGGCGATGTGCTGTTGCGTGCCCAGCAGTTCATTCTGCAACTGTCCGGCGTGCGCCACGTCTATACTGCCAGCCAGCTGACCACCAGCGATAGCAACCTGCTGAACCAGATTCGCAGTGGTTTCAACGTAGAGAAATGCGGTGATTTGCTGATTGACATCGCACCCGGTTGGGAACTCGTCAACGAACAGAACCACACTTCGACGACATCGCGTGTCAGTAACATCCCCTTCCCCATCATTTTCTTTGGCGCCGGTGTCAAGGCCCAGCGCATACAGACACCCGTTACGACCGATGCCATTGCACCGACCATAGCGCGTATTATCCGCATCAGGGCTCCGAATGCCTGTGCTACGAAACCGCTTTTTTAACTAGAAAAAGGTAAAAAAGCAAAAAGGGAATGCAGAAGTACGAATATTTTTCGTACCTTTGCACGCGTTTAATGAATTGTAATAGTTAATCGTCAAATTGTCAAATAGTAAAATAGTCAAATAACAATATGAATTTCAACAAGATTTTACGCTCGTTGTTCGGCGACAAGGCGTCGCGTGACAACAAGCTCATCCGCCCCTTCGTAGAGAAGGTAAAGGCCGTATATCCTGAGATGCAGAAGCTCTCGAACGACGAGCTCCGTGAGCGCACCAAGCAGTTGCAACGCCAGGTTCAGGACTCCGCCAACAAGCAGAAAGAAGAGATAGAGAAGCTGAAGGCCACCATCGAGGACACACCCATCGACGAGCGTGCAGACATCTTCGCACAGATTGACAAACTGGAGAAGGAAGTCCTCGACATCTACGAGGATGCCCTCAACGAGGTGATGCCCGAGGTGTTTGCCATCGTCAAGGATACTGCCCGCCGCTTTGCCGAGAACGAGGAGACGGTAGTTACCGCTACCGATTTCGATCGCGAGCTGGCTGCCGACCCACGCAAGGACTTCATCACCATCGATGGTGACAAGGCCATCTACCACAACCACTGGACCGCTGGTGGCAACGACCTGAAGTGGGAAATGATACACTACGACGTACAACTCTTCGGTGGTACCGTACTGCACCAGGGTAAGATTGCCGAGATGGCGACCGGTGAAGGTAAGACCCTCGTGGCAACCCTCCCCGTGTTCCTCAACGCCCTGACCGGCAATGGTGTCCACGTAGTTACCGTCAACGACTATCTGGCAAAGCGTGACTCTGAGTGGATGGGGCCACTCTATATGTTCCACGGACTCTCTGTGGACTGTATCGACAAGCACCAGCCCAACTCTCCTGAGCGTCGCCGTGCTTATCAGGCCGACATCACCTTCGGTACCAACAACGAGTTTGGTTTCGATTATCTGCGTGACAACATGGCCATTTCGCCCTCTGATCTCGTACAGCGCGCCCACAACTACGCCATCGTCGACGAGGTAGACTCCGTGTTGATTGACGATGCCCGCACACCTCTTATTATTAGTGGTCCCGTGCCTAAGGGTGACGACCAGATGTTCGAGGAGTACCAGCCGCTGGTAGAGCGTCTTGTTGGCGTGCAGAAGCAGTTGGCTACGCAGTATCTGGCCGATGCCAAGCAGAAGATTGCTGAGGGACAGGAGAAGAACGACAAGAAGCTGTTGGACGAAGGTTTCCTGGCACTCTACCGCTCTCACAAGTCTATGCCTAAGAACAAGCCGCTCATCAAGTTCCTCTCTGAGGACGGCATCAAGAGTGGTATGCTGAAGACCGAAGAGACTTACATGGAGAATAACAACCGCCGCATGCCGGAGGTGGTGGAGCCCCTATACTTTGTGGTCGACGAGAAGCTGAACTCCTGCGACCTCACCGACAAGGGTACCGCATGGCTCGCCAATCAGGTCAACGACAAGGACCTCTTCGTGCTGCCCGACATCACCAGTCAACTGTCAGCGCTGGAGGGCGACACCACGCTGTCTGACGAGGAGCGCGTTAACAAGAAGGACGAGATGCTGCAGCACTATGCTGTGCAGTCGGAGCGTGTCCACACCCTGCAGCAGTTGCTGAAGGCTTACTGCATGTTCAACAAGGACGACGAATATGTGGTCATCGACGGCGAGGTGAAGATTGTCGACGAGCAGACCGGTCGTATCATGGAAGGCCGACGCTGGTCGGACGGACTGCACCAGGCTGTTGAGGCCAAGGAGCACGTCAAGGTCGAGGCTGCCACACAGACCTTTGCCACTATCACCCTGCAGAACTACTTCCGCATGTACCACAAGCTGGCTGGTATGACCGGTACCGCCTCTACGGAGGCTGGCGAGTTCTGGGACATCTACAAGCTCGACGTGGTGGAGATTCCCACCAACAAGCCCGTCATTCGTGACGATATGGACGACCGCATCTACAAGACCGCCCGCGAGAAATATCGTGCCGTTATTGAGGAGGTCGTTCGCCTACGCAACCTGGGCCGTCCAACGCTGATTGGTACAACCTCGGTGGAAATCTCTGAGCTCTTGAGCCGCATGCTCGACATGTATGTTAATCCTGAGACCGGCAAGCGCGAGGGTATTCCCCACCAGGTATTGAATGCCAAGTTACACCAGAAAGAGGCCGACATTGTGGCTCTCGCTGGTCAGCAGGACTCCAACGGAAAGGGTGCTGTCACCATCGCCACCAACATGGCCGGTCGTGGTACCGATATCAAGCTTTCACCTGAAGTAAAAGCCGCTGGTGGTTTGGCCATCATCGGTACTGAGCGCCATGAGTCGCGCCGTGTGGACCGCCAGTTGCGTGGTCGTGCCGGACGTCAGGGTGACCCAGGATCATCACTGTTCTTCATCTCTCTGGAGGACAAGCTGATGCGCCTGTTCGGTTCAGAGCGTATCGCCACCGTCATGGACAAACTCGGCTTCAAGGAGGGCGAAATGCTGGAGAGCCCGATGATTTCGAAACAGGTGGAGCGCGCCCAGAAGAAGGTCGAGGAAAACAACTTCGGCATTCGTAAGCGCCTGCTGGAGTACGACGACGTCATGAACAAGCAGCGCACCGTGGTCTACTCGAAGCGCCGTCACGCCCTGATGGGTGAGCGCATCGGCATGGACATCTCGAACACCATCTGGGACCGCGTGGTCAACATCATCGAGCAGAACGATTATGAAGGCTGCAAGGAGCAGTTCATCAAGATATTCGCTATGGAGTGTCCCTTCACCAGCGAAGAGTTCATCAACAAGAACCACGAGGAGCTCTGCGAGGAGGTCTTCCAGGTGGCAATGGGCAACTTCAAGCGCAAGATGGAGCACATCCAGGAGGTCGCCATGCCCGTCATCAAGCAGGTCTACGAGAACCAGGGCCAGCTCTACGAGCGCATCGTAGTGCCCCTGACCGACGGCCGCAAGATGTACAACATTCCCTGCAATCTCAAGGAGGCCTACGACACCGAGTGCAAGTCGGTGGTCAAGGAGTTCCAGAAGCAGATGCTACTGCACATCATCGATGAGGCTTGGAAGGAGAACCTCCGCGAGCTGGACGAGTTGAAGCACTCTGTACAGAACGCCAGCTACGAGCAGAAAGACCCGCTCTTAATCTTCAAGCTGGAGTCTGTCAAGCTGTTCGACAACATGGTTAACACCATGAACAACCGCTCTGTAGCTATCCTCATGCGTGCTCAGATTCCTGAGATGCAGCAGGTGCAGGAGGCAGCCCCCGAGCAGCACACCCAGCGCCAGCAGTACACCGAGTCGAAGCAGAACCTCAGCCAGGAGCAGATGACCGACCCCAACCAGGCCGCAGCTGCCGCTCAGGACACCCGTGCTCGTCAGCCGCAGGCTCCTATCATCAAGGATAAGCTGCCTGGACGTAACGATCCCTGTCCCTGTGGCTCTGGCAAGAAGTTCAAGAACTGCCACGGACGCGGACTAGTATAAATTAGCAAGGACTACAGGACTAAAAGGACTTTCTTCACCTCTTTACAAATATAGTAGTCCTGTCAGTCCTGTAGTCCTTGCAAAAAAATCGAAACAACCATGATCAAAATCGACAACCTCAAGAAGCAGTTTGGCGAGACCACAGCCTGCGACATCCCGTCGTTCCAGATTAACGACGGTGATATCCTCGGTCTCGTGGGTAATAACGGTGCCGGCAAAACCACCCTTTTCCGCATGCTCCTCGACCTTCTGAAGGCCGACGAGGGCAGCGTAGAATATGTCATTGCCTCTACTCCCGACGAAGAGCCTTCGGCTATCAACCCCGCCGAGAGCGAAGCCTGGAAGCGCCACGTGGGTGCCTACATCGACGAAGGCTTCCTCATCGACTTCCTTACCCCCGAAGAGTACTTCGCCTTCCTGGGCAAGGTGTCGGGCATGAACCAACAGCAGGTCGACGAGCGTCTGAAGGACTTCGAGCGCTTTGCTAATGGCGAGATATTTGGACAGAAGAAGCTCATCCGCAACCTCTCTGCTGGTAACAAGATGAAGGTGGGCATCATCTCTGCCCTACTGCGCCGTCCGCAGACCGTCATCCTCGACGAGCCCTTCAACTTCCTCGACCCCACCTCGCAGCTGGTCCTGAAGCACCTGCTCACCGACTACAACCGCGAGACGGGTGCCACCATCCTCATCTCCAGCCACAACCTGCAGCACACTGTGGACATTTCCACGCGCATCGCCCTGCTGGAGCACGGAGTCATCATCCGCGACCTGCCCAACGCTGAGGGCAGCGCCCGCACCGAACTCGAGGCTTATTTCTCAGCAGAATAACCCCTTATTAGTTACCCTCTTCCTCAAAGAATTTGCCGATAGGTATGGGGGCTGCCTCAGCCAGACAACAGTTGTAGCGTTCGCGGCTGCGGCGCTCGCGGGCGAACATAGCCTTGGTGCCTGCCTCGTCCTGTTGGAACTCAAGGTGCTCGTCGATGGCAAAGGATTGAGCCATCTCCTTGACATCGAGATTGTCAGTACCAATGAGCGTGAAGGTCCAGCTCTGCTTCTTCAGCTTCTCGATGAGGGTACGAACCATCTTCAAGGTCCATTCCTCGCTGCTGTTCTCGTAGCCGTCGGTGATGATGGTGACAAGAACATGATCGCCATCCTCAATCTGGGCGTTGACCTTAGAAATACCCTTTCCGATAGCATCATACAAAGGAGTGGCTGCACACGGGTTGTAGGCTTTCCACTCTAGATCCATTGTTTTGTCTGCAAGGGTGTTGTCATAGTGCAGCTTGGTATGGTCGCTGTCAAAAGTCATCAGCGTGACGTACTGCTGCTGGTTGGGATACTTCTTCTGCATCATGCGGACAGTCTGCAGGGTTTCGTTCATGCCTGTGAAAGCTTGCTTGCGGATGCACTCCATGGAACCGCTCTCGTCAACAATAATGAGGTTGTGAACTCTCGTTGGAACTAAATCTGTCATAATCGTAAATGTTTTAATAGGTGAATACTTCTTGTTTTCGACATGTCTTTATCTCTTTAAAGAAGAATTCAGGAAAAAATTAAGCAGAAATGAAATTTTTTCGTAAATTTGCAGCAGAAAAACTGAAAACATGTTCTGCAGACGGCTATCTGACAAGGAGATTCTGAGGGGCTTCCAAAGAGGCAACGCTGACATTATCCGCACTTATTTCTACGGGTATTGTCAGATAGGCTATAACGTCTTCGACCAGCGCTACCAGCTGAGGGGAAAGCAGAACCTGGACTTCATGTCGCTGGCGCACCAGTATGCGCTGTACCTGATGGAGCACGACTGGAAACCGCTGGAGGACCATTCGCCAGAGGTGAGCCTGAAGACGTGGCTCATCAACGGGTTCCGCTATGTAGTGCTGGATGCGCTGAAATGGTATAAGAAAGAATACGGCAGCATTACCTTTGAGGACTATCTGATGTCGTTCGACGTGACCAGCGACAACCTGCGTCTGCAGTTCAACCGCATGGTGGAGGATGTGTGTGACCACGTGCCAATGGATCGCATGGACAGACTCATCATTATGATGATGCTGAAGCGTGGATTCAAAGGCAAGGAGATTGCAGAAGAGATTGGTATCACACCAGCTGCCGTCTCACAGCGTTATAAGAAACTGAAGGAAAACATCATCGTGCCGTACTTCCGCAAGAACTTTGATATGGACTTGGATATGGCTGAAGTCATAGAAGAGCATGCTGTGGGTTATGCAGAAACCAAAATGCAGGCACCTGCTCTTGCTCCTGCACCTTGTGGCTTTGCACCAGATGCAGATTTCTTCGATATGGGAACAGCAACATTCGAATATATGGAACAGAAACGTACTACACCGGAGCGTATTACATCACTCCAGCCAAACGAGATATTCGTGTTTGGCAGCAATCTTCGTGGCATGCATGGTGGTGGTGCGGCATATATTGCCTACCGCAAGTTTGGGGCCATCATGGGACAGGGCGTAGGACTGCAAGGTCAGAGCTACGGTATCCCAACGATGCAGGGTGGCGTAGAAACCATCAAACCCTATGTGGACGAGTTCATCGAGTTTGCCAAGCAGCACCCTACCCTCACCTTCCTCGTTACCCGTATCGGTTGCGGCATTGCAGGCTTCACGGACGAAGAAATTTCTCCGTTGTTCGAGAGGGCCCACGATGTAGAAAATATCGTGCTGCCTGAAGGTTGGTAAATATTTCAACGTTAGCCAAGAACCGCAAATAAGTATACTATGACCGACTAAGCAATTCTTTTATCAGCGGTACATAGTATTTCTGCACTTCCTCTGCTGTTGGTGTATGAACACCAGGGAAATGGAAGCTTGTATCGGGCACATTTGCCACAAATTCATTGTTCGTTTAGGGAAAATCCCTATGTAGTTTTAGGAATATCGCCCCTTCATTATAGGAATTTTCATTTTTATATTTCGCCAAAACTTCTGATCTTTGCATCGTGAGAAGGTTATTTAAGCCTCTCACGAAACAGATGTTTAACATATAAAAAATGAAGATTATGAAGACAATGAATAAGGTGATCGCAGCCATGATGTTAATGGCAATCACAACAGCAATGCCGGCAATGGCAGGTAACAAGAACAATCGTAATAACAACAGAAATGACAAGGCCGTTGTAGTGAACAATCACAAAAACGATTCGCATTTTGACAGGAATGAGAAAACACTTCCGCATTTGAGTGCTCACAAGAAGAATGCCTATCGTCCTGACGTGAAGACCTGCACCATCAAGGTGAGCCGTCACGACTCTCACAAGAAAGTTGTGGCAAAGGTTGAGAATATGAAGGGCGTGATGGATACCAGCTGGAATCCCCGCACTCATGAACTGACTGTCATCTACGATGCTAAGGTTACTTCAGCACGTCATATCAAGCACTTCGTGGCATAACTGTTTGCCATTCCATATAATTCAAAAAGATGCTCCGGCTTGCTAACTGCAGGTCGGAGTTTTGATTAATCATATCAAGCCTTTCCTTTGAACGTATAGCCGATACCTTCAACGGCAGCACGTATGGTCTCTTCTGTGGCAGAGCCCTTGATGGTGAGGGTGTTGGCAGAGGCACTGGCCTTGGCTTTCTCTACGCCAGGCAGATCCTCGACGGCACGGACTACGGCTGCCTCGCAATGGCTGCAATGCATGTCCTCGACACGGTAAACGGTCACGTCGGGGTCTAAGGGCTTTTGGGCGGTAAACTTACTGAAAAACTTCATCATAAGAGCAAATATAATTAATAATGTTAATACTGTGGCGCAAATAATCTTGGCAAGGCGGATGTGCTCATGCAGCACGCATCTTGGGCAGCGACGGAGAAGTCGATTCCCGTAGCATTGAGCAGCAGGCCGAATAGAACTGCGAAACCAACAATGGTCATCAGATAGATAGAAGTGAAACGTCGTCCCATCGACTTATGAACCACGAGAATAGAGGCGAGATTTACCGCAGGACCGGCCATCAGCATCACTAGTGCCGCTCCTGGCGAGAGTCCTTTCATCATCAGGGCTGCTGCCACGGGAATACTACCCGTCGAGCAGATATACATAGGTACGGCGATAACCAAGATTACCAGCATCTGCAACAGTGGTTGACTGCCGAAACTGAGGAAAAACTCATCAGGTACAGCTACCTGAATCAATGCCGCCACAACAAGTCCGATGAGCAGTCGCAGGCCTATGTCACGAAGCATATCATAATAGGCATACTTCAGTACGCGCCAAATTCTGTTTCCGCTTTCTACTTGGCATGAAGCGGACACATCCTCCTTCACGTCATCCTCACGAACCAAACGGTTTACCAACAATCCACCGCAGACACCCGTAATAAGTGCCGCTGTAGGACGAATAATGGCAAAGCCAAGTCCCATCAGCGAGAACGTGGCCAGAATAGAGTCGATGCCCGTCTGTGGTGTGGCAATGAGAAACGAGGCAATGGCGCCCTTCGAAGCCTTCTCGTTCCTGAGTCCGATAGCGGTAGGGATGACTCCACATGAACACAGCGGCAAGGGTACACCCAGCAGCGCCGCCCAAACAACGGACAGCTTATTGTTACGCGAAAGATAGTTGGCATAGAACCTTTGCGGCACAAATACGTGCAGCACTCCTGCGATGAAGAATCCCAACAACAGATAGGGAGCCATTTCGCAGACCACATTTAGAAGCGATATGAAGAAACTCTGTATATCCATCGGGTGCAAAGATACGAAATAAAAACCAAAGCAGGTTGATTTTGCCTTGGGATTTATATTTTATTGGGATCTCATTCGTTGTTATATACTTTCCTTCAATATCTTCCTTATGTTATCAGATTCTGGTAGCTAACGGAATAAGACCCCGGCTTGCATGGCCTTGGTAACCTTCTGCTTCGGCTCAGTCTTCGGCATGGTGACGGTCAGGATGCCGTGTTCCTTGCAATAGTCAATTGCAGGCTGATAGCCTTGGAACGTGGCCTTGTGAATCCATTTTAGTCCCTTGCGTTCGTCCTGTGAAACGCCTGTGCCAGTCATCAGGAACCAGTCTGTGGCAAACTGCGCCTGGGCATCGCCGCCATTAGCCGCCAACTCATACCAGAAGACACACTCCGACAGGTCTTTCTCCACGCCATCGCCATTCCAGAAAGCAGCGCCTACATTCTTCTGGCTCAGCACATGGCCTTGGAAGGCTGCTTCATTCATATCATTTATTTTTTATTGCAATATACTTTGTAAGTTTGCCACGCCTCATTGACATCATCATGATTGAAGGCGTCCTCAAAAAACGTCACCTGAAAGTCGCTTTTGAAAGGTGACCAGTTGCCACAGATGGTGCCGTCGTACGCAATAATGGGTTGGAAAATGCCACTGTTATTATGGGCAAGATGCCTATGTTCTGGAGGCAATACGACATCACGGCTCTTGTAACTGATAAGATATTCGTCGTAAGAAGGAATCAGGAGAAACTTGCCCTTCCTGAAGCCTCGTGTGCGACAGTCGTCGGTTAGGTAATAGTCTCTGCCTTTCCAACGTTCTACATGGATGGTGTTGCCTAATAGTTCTATGCCTGTTCTGCAATCACTAATATTCAAACCTGACCACCATACGAAGTCCTCTAACGTAGCAGGCTGACGGCTTTGGAAGTATTTGCGAGTGAAGTATGCCAGGGCTTCGTCTCTATCCATCTGCACTTTCTGTTTTACCTTATTAGCAGTAAGCGCATAGGTGGCCTTCATCGTCAACAGTTCTCCGCTGCAAAGCGTTCCTGACATCTCGGCCATACGGATATGGTACGACAGCCTATGGTCATCCAAACTTATGCCTTTCTCTGCCAAAGCACGTACTAAGTCCTCTTTCGTCGCACTCCCCAAGTCAGCTGCCGTCTGGGCGAGGATGTCACGGACACGCATCATTTCCTCGTCAGGAATACTGATTTTATTGCTGCTCATCCAACCCTTCGTTACGGCGATAGCCTTGGGTGCAAAGAGATCTATCATTAGCCAATAGTCCTCAGCGGACACCAACTGCCAAGTACCTCGCATCAGGTGCAAACGAATAATTCTGCCATCATCAAAAGCCTTCTTGAATGCTTTGTGTGACGGTTTGCTTGTCCGCATTGCCACAGCCCACCGCATCAGACGGTACTCCTGCGCCTGCATGGCACCCATATAATGAACCACCTCAGTAGGATTATTGAACTGTGGTGCAATTATCTGTTGGTTGAGAAGTCGGATGGCTATCGGATTCATACGCTTCTATTTTTCCCAAGTCATTTTAATGTGCGGAATACCATCAAGCATGAAAGTGTCGGATGACTGTTTGAATCCTACGCTTTCATAGAATCCTTTGGCATACTCCTGTGCCTCAATGTCTATAAGTGTTGCGCCAAAATACTCTATGGCAGCATCAATGGCATGGAGCATAATCTGCTTGCCGTATCCTTTGCCTCGTTCTGTGGTGATGACTCTGCCTATCGAAATCTCCATCATGTGAGTACCGGCAGGGCATACACGAGCCAAGGCAACAATCTTGTCTGCGACTGTCAGCCACAAGTGGATGGACTTCTGGTCATCACCGTCCATGTCCTGATAGACGCAGTTCTGCTCAACCACGAATACCTCGCTACGTACTCTAAGGAGTTCGTACAGCTCGTCCGTGGTCAGTTCCTGGAACATCATATCACAAAACATATTAAATCAATGGGCAAATATACGGAAAATACATGAATAATTGCTACCTTTGTGCCAAGATTTGAGAATTATTAGGATTTGATTCAGAAACAGATATCTACAGAGAATGCTAACGATGGGCAATTGAATTGGTAAGACAAAGAAATATATGACAGAAAAAGAAAAGATGTTGGCGGGCGAGATTTATTCCGCCGTCGATCCGCAGCTGATTGAAGAGTTGACGGAAGTGAAGGAGATAATCCACGACTATAACCTGTTGCGCCCGTCGGAGAAGGAGGAGGCAAGGGAAATCCTGAAAGGTCTCTTGGGACACATCGCTGATGACAATATTCTGATTAACCAGCCCTTCTATTGCGACTATGGCAAGCAGATTAGTGTGGGTAAGCGG
>CADCGD010000039.1 GCA_902800925.1 uncultured Bacteroidales bacterium
ACTGTTCAGCGTATCGGCAGTCAGTTCCTCCTGTGTCATTGCTTCAAGCGGATAGTTGGTCTTCTTAAGCTGATAGATCAGGAAGGTGGGGGTGCCCGTTTCGAACCAATAGTCTTTAAAGCGCTGACTGGATAGGGTATTCAGCACACTGAATGGATTGTACATGCCTGGAGCATCGACATCGAAATGATAGCCGTCGAAATCATAACGCAGACGCTCGTAGCATTCTTCCTCGGTTAGGCCATTTGCCTCAGCCAAAGCCTTAACATCAGCATCGAAGTATTCATGCAGTTCCTTCTCTGACATGCCACAAATACCAGTATAACGATGGTCCAATGACAAATCAAAAAGGTTGTTCAAATCGCTAAACACCGAGACCTTACCAAACTTGGTAACACCAGCCAGAAATGCAAACTTGATATATCGGTCAGAAGATTTCAAAGCACCATAGAAAGCCTTCAGTGTTGAGCGATACTCTGATTGCAACGCATCGTTGCCAATAGCTTGCAACATGGGCTTGTCATACTCGTCAACAAGAATGACAACCTGGCGACCAGTCTTTTTGAATGCAGCCTCCAATACCTTCTCGAAGCGCATACTAAATGGCAGGTCAGGGCGGCTCTCACCATAAAGTTTCTCCCAGATACTGAGCGAATCGTCGAGTTTCTTATCGAGAACCTCTGCGTTGTCATATTTGTTAGTGTTTAAATCAAGGTGCATGATGGGGTACTTTTGCCATTCCCATTCCACGGTATCGACGTACAGTCCCTTGAACAATTCGCGCTGACCAGAGAAGAATGCTTCCAGTGTGCTAATCATCAAAGACTTTCCGAAGCGACGCGGACGAGACAAGAAGTAATATTTCCCCTCGTCTATCATCTTCCACATCCATGGTGTCTTATCAACGTAGACATATCCGCCACGTCGAACTTCACCAAAATTCTGTATACCAATCGGGTACTTCATAATACACTCTATCTCATTCTTTGGTACAAAGATAAGAAGTATTTTTGAAACCACCAAACTTTACGGTAAAATTCTTACCGGTTCAGAGATTGACGCCAGCATCATCTACGCAGACTATTACTATATCGAAGCCCTTCTCAAACTAAAGAAATAAATATCACGCCGAAACGCGCATATTTTACTACGAAGAAACGAGGGTACGTCAATTTGGACGCACCCTCCTTTTGTTAACTTAGCGCAAGGAATTGCAAAAAAGAAACAGGTTTCTTTGTTTTGTGCTCAACTTTTCGTACCTTTGCGATGAAAAACAGACCTAAGATATGAGACATTGTCTAATCATATATTTACTGCTAACCACGCTGCACCTATATTCTTTAGAAGTGAAAGACTTCACCTTTTCACACCTAGGAAGAACGGAAGGTATTGACAACCAACGTGTTTTCTCACTCTGTCAGACCCCGTCAGGCGCCATTTGGTGGTCCACGATGACGGGTGTTGGACGGTATAATGGTTCGAAAGTGATGAATTATCGCTTGGACAAGAACACGCCTTATTCACACATGGGCGGACGCGTAATCAACATGACATACGGCGAGAACAAGATCTACGCCTTCGACAACCGTGGGTCTGTCTTCGTCTTTAATCCCCAGTATGACTGTTTTAACCTTGTAATCAGCATCTCACAGAAACTGGGGCACGAAGTGTCACTGAACGACATTCACGTCATGGGAAACAAAATGGCCCTGGCCATGCACGATGGTGTCTATATGCTAAAAGACACCACGCTGACACAGGTGATAAAGAGTGCCTACGTCAGTAAGATAGTACCCGTAAGGAACCGTCTGCTGTTCTGTACCCGTGACGGCATCTATGATGAGCGGAGCAACCAGTTGCTACCCTACAATGCAGAATACGGTTACTACGATGAGATGTCGGGACGGCTATGGATAGGCGGTTATGAGAATGGTCTACACCTGATAACGCTCGACAAGAAGGGCAAGATCACTGCTGACAATTTTGTACGTCTCTCGGATATGAGCCCGTACCAGAATCCCATTCGCAGCATTTGCCCCTATGACGACGATACGATGCTTATCGGTGTGGACGGTGAGGGTGTCTTCCAGATGCGTCGTGACGGCAGGGGTGACTGTACGCTGCTCTTTGATGCCAATGAGTCAGAACACGGAGTGCTGCACGGCAACGGCGTCTATAGCATGCTGGTGGACAAGTGGCAGAACATTGTGATAGGCAGCTATTCAGGCGGTATCGACATTGCACGTCCGACAGGCAGTACAACAGCCATCTACCAACACCTGGCCAATAACGGACAGAGTCTGTTGAACGACCATGTGAACATGGTGATGCCACTCTCGGCAGACATGTTGCTGATGGGTACAGACAATGGTATCAGCATCATCAATTTCACGACAGGGCAATGGCACCACTCCTGCCAGGGGACAGTGGTGCTTAGTGCCTGCAAAAAGCCGGACGGCGGTGTACTGATAGCCACTTACGGTAAGGGGCTGTTGGATATTGATAGTCACGGAATGATGCGCAAGGTCTATACCAAGGACAATAGTCCTCTGAGCGACGACCATGTGTATTCGGCATTCTACGACAAGGATGGTGGCCTATGGGTAGGCTCGCTGAATGGCGATCTGCTCTACGAGAAGACACCAAATGCCCAGCTGCAATCCCCCGAGACCCACTACTATCCCATTCACGACGTACAGTCCATCACGCAGTTAGCCTCTGGACAGATAGCCGTAGGTACTGCCTTCGGTTTGAAACTGATTACCCCTGGCGACCCAGAAGTCAAGGATCTGAACTATGCCCCTTCGGGTGTCACTGACGTGAATCCGTTTGTGACGCACCTGCTGGCCACCGGAATGGAATTATGGATTGCCACCGATGGCGGAGGCATCTATGTCTTCCATCTGGCCAAACACGAAAGTCGTCAGATAACCGTCAACGACGGTCTTCCCTCTAATTACGTCAGGAGTCTGGAGAAGAGCAGTGATGGGCGCATCTGGATAGCCACCAACGAGGGAATAGCATTTGTTACGCCCGACGCCACCAACAAAGTCATTAATGCCAACTACTGTTATGGCTTCAACAGGGAGTACAGCCTGGGGGCTGCAGAGACCCTGCCCGACGGCGACCTTATCTTCGGTTCTACAACAGGAGCCATTGTGGTCCATCCGGAAAAGGTCCAGCCCATCAACTATATTGCCAACATCCGTTTTCTCGGTGTCAACTACGACACAGACCAGAAAGAGCCACAGGACAACCACATGCAGGAAATCTCCGACAAAGGCGAGCTAAGGCTGTCCTACTGGCAGCATACCTTTGATCTGTTGTATGAAAGTGTCAATATGCGTAACCATTTCGACATCGTCTACCGCTACAAGATAGGAGATGGCGAATGGAGCATGCCTACCGACTTGCAGTATATCCGTTTCATCGAACTGAAGTCGGGAACCCACCAGCTAACGCTGCAATGTGTCAGCCGTACCACGGGTACTGTGATAGACACCAAGGAACTGACCATCATCATTGGCCAACCCTGGTGGAACTCCTGGTGGATGTGGTGCATCTATGTCGTTCTCATCCTATTAGTATTCTATGGGGCCTGGAAAGTGTACGAGTGGCACGAGAAATATATGCGACTGACTATTGACCACCTGAAAGCTCAAGATGTGCAAAAGATAGCCACACTACCCTACCACGACGAAGAACCTGCCAGTTCTGTTGAGCCCGAATCGGATTTTATCAACAAAGTGACGCAACTGTTATCAGAACACCTCAGTGACTCCACATTCACCATTGACCAGCTGTGCCGTGAGATGGCCATGAGTCGCACGCTGTTCTATGTCAAACTGAAGTCGTATACCGGTAAGTCGCCACAAGACTTCATCCGCATCATCCGTCTGGAACGTGCAGCCTCCATGCTGCGAAACGGGCGAAGCGTATCTGATGCTGCCACACTGACAGGATTCGACAACCCGAAGTATTTCAGTACCGTCTTCAAGAAATATTTCGGTGTATCGCCTTCAAAATACCAGTAACGGAAGGTATAAATTCTATCAAAAAAAGGTTTCAAAACTATCACTTTTCTGTTTTGAAACCTTTTTTGAATGCCATAAGACCTGCCTAGGACGGGAAAAATTTACCTTTGCAAGCGAAAATTGAAAACAACTATAATTATTAGGAGGTAAAACAAATGAAACGATTACTATCAACAGTATTCTTCTCAGTGCTAACCACATGCTGCATGGTAGCATGTGGAAGTCAGGAAACAGATGCTACTGACGTCACTGACAAGACAACAGGACAGAATGAGCCAACGGCAAAGGAATGGAACCAAGGAGTTGTGGGCTGGAATCTCGGAAACCAGTTTGAGTGCTCTGCACCTGGTCAGGATGGCGAGTCCATGCAGATTGGCATGGCCGACAACAGCATCAAGGCAGAAACGGCATGGGGCAACCCTGTTGTGACTAAGAAGGTCATCAAGGCTGTTAAAGAGGCTGGCTTCAACGCCGTGCGCATCCCCATCCGCTGGCAGTGCCACATCACCAATGCAGCAGCCATGAGTATTGACAAGGCATGGATGGCACGTATCAAGGAAGTGGTAGGCTGGTGCCTGCAGAACGACCTGAAGGTGATTATCAACACCCACCACGACAAATGGTTGGAGGGACGTCCTACCAACGAATACAAGGAAGAGAACAACCAGAAACTGGCATTGCTGTGGCTGAATATTGCCAGTGAGTTTGCCAGCTACGACTACCGTGTGGCGTTTGCAGGTACCAACGAGGTACACGTCAGGGACAACTGGGGCAAGCCCACTGCCGAGAACCTGGCCGTACAGAACAGCTACAACCAGACATTTATCGACGTGGTACGCGCCACGGGTGGCAACAATGCAAAGCGTCACCTCATCGTGCAGACCTACGTATGTAACCCTGACTTTGGACTGTATAATGGTGACTTCATCATTCCTACGGATGCGGAGAACGGCGGTCTCGACTACGTGAGTGTGGAGTTCCACTACTATACGCCATGGGACTATGCCGGCGAGTGTAAGTATAACTACTGGGGTGAGCCCTACAAGTCCAAAGGCGAGGCATCACCCAATGATGAGAAGAGCATGACAGAGTTCTTTGACAAAGTCGTCAACACCTGGAGCAACAAAGGTCTAGGTATTGTTATGGGAGAATGGGGCGTTACTGACCGCCAGAAAGCCGGAGAGACCGACCTTATCCATGAGAACATGACCTACTACTGCAGTTTCCTGGTCAGCGAAGCTAAGAAACGTGGTTTCTCTACCTTTATCTGGGACAACAACAGCTTCGGCAGTGGTTCCGAGCACTTCGGCATCTTTGACCGCAATGCCAGTATGAAGGTCAAGGCCGACTGGATATTGAAGGGTGTCATGGAAGGAAAATCGAAATAACATAATAACTACATAAAAAAATGAGAAAGCTTATGAATTACATGGCAGTGATTGCCATGACGATGTTGGCGATGACAGCCTGCACGAAAAAGAGTGAGACCAACGAAGTAAATAATTTCAAGATTCAGCGTGGTACGAACGTGAGCCACTGGCTATCACAGTCGGAGGAACGTGGTGAGGCTCGTGAGCAACACATCCAGGAGGACGACTTTGCGCGCCTCGATTCACTGGGCTTCGACTTCGTACGTCTGCCGATTGACGAGGTACAGTTCTGGGACGAGGAGGGCAACAAGCTTCCTGAAGCCTGGGAACTGATGATTAATGCCATCAACTGGGCAGAGAAGCATCACCTGCGCACCATCGTCGACCTGCACATCATCCGTTCACACTATTTCAATGCTGTCAACGAAGGACAAGCCGATGCCAACACCTTGTTTACCTCTGAGAAGTCACAGCAGGACCTCATCAACATGTGGTATCAGCTATCTGACGTGCTGAAGGGCTACAGCGTGGACTCAGTAGCTTACGAGTTTATGAACGAACCCGTTGCTGACGACCACGAACAGTGGAACCAACTCATTGCTAAGGTTCATCAGGCGCTGCGCGAGCGTGAGCCTCAGCGTACACTGGTCATTGGCTCGAACATGTGGCAGGGCTACGAGACCATGAAGTACCTGAAGGTACCCGAGAATGACAAGAATATCATCCTCTCGTTCCACTATTATAACCCCATGATTCTGACTCACTACGGTGCATGGTGGACACCTATCGGCAAGTACACAGGTAAGGTAAACTATCCCGGCGTGCTGGTGTCACAGGAGGACTACGAGGCAGCTCCCGACTCTGTTAAGAAGCTGATTGACGAGAACCACTACACTACACAGGAGTGGAACATCGACAAGATCCGTGCTGACTTCAAGGATGCCATCGCTGCTGCCAAGAAGTATGACTTGCAACTGTTCTGTGGCGAGTGGGGTGTCTACGAACCCGTGGACCGCGAGCTGGCCTACAAGTGGACCAAGGACATGCTTACTGTGTTCAAAGAGAACAATATCGCATGGACAACCTGGTGCTATGATGCTGACTTCGGTTTCTGGGACCAGAAGAAGCACGACTTCAAGGACAAGGGACTTGTTGACCTCTTAACAGAGAAATAATTCGAAACGTCGAAGCATCGAAACTTCGAAACATCGAAATATCGACAAAACAAAAAAAACAACAATAACTATGAAGACATTTGGACATTTCGATGACCAGCATCGCGAGTACGTCATCACCAACCCCGCAACACCGTTCCCTTGGATTAACTATTTAGGCAACGAGGACTTCTTCGGACTGATTTCAAATACTGCCGGTGGCTACGACTTCTACAAAGACGCTAAGTTCCGCCGCATCACACGTTACCGCTACAATGGTGTCCCCATGGATGCCGGAGGCCGCTACTTCTATATCAAGGATGGCGAGACTGTATGGAATCCTGGCTGGAAGCCCTGCAAGACTCCCCTGGAAAGCTACGAGTGCCGTCACGGCATGAACTACACCCGCATTACGGGTAGCAAGAACGGTGTGGAAGCCTCTGTACTCTTCTTCGTTCCTCTGCACACATGGGCAGAGGTGCAGAAACTGACACTGAAGAACAACTCTAAGGAAGTGAAGACGCTGAAACTCTTCTCGTTTGCTGAGTGGTGTCTGTGGAATGCCGCTACCGATATGGAGAACTTCCAGCGTAACTGGTCTACCGGTGAGGTGGAGATAGAGAACGGCTCTACCATCTATCACAAGACCGAGTATAAGGAGCGCCGCAACCACTATGCCTACTATGCCCTGACCAATGCCAAGGCTGACGGCTATGACACCGACCGCGAGTCGTTTATCGGCTTGTATAACGACTTCTCTAATCCTCAGTGCGTGATGGCTGGCAAGCCCGCCAACTCACTGGCTCACGGCTGGAGCCCCATTGCCTCACATTATAAAGAGGTGACACTGCAGCCAGGCGAGCAGAAGGACTTCATCTTCGTGCTGGGTTACGTAGAGAACGAGCAGGAGGAGAAGTTCTGTCAGGAAGATATTGCCCGCAAGCAGCGTGGCGAGCTCATCTCATCACAGGATTCTGATGTAACGCTGGTGAATAAGAAGAAAGCTCATGCCATCATCGAGCGCTTCGCAACAGTTGAGGCTGTAGATGCAGCATTCCAAGAGCTGAACAGTTTGTGGGATGGTCTGCTGTCGAAGTTCACTGTCAAGAGTGACGACGAGCGCATGAACCGTATGGTCAACATCTGGAACCAGTATCAGTGTATGATAACGTTCTGCTTCTCTCGTTCGGCATCGTTCTTTGAGAGCGGCGTGGGCCGTGGCATGGGATTCCGCGACTCTAACCAAGACCTTGTAGGCTTCGTTCACCAGATTCCGAGTCGTGCCCGTCAGCGCATCATCGATATTGCCTCTACGCAGTTCCCCGATGGTGGCTGCTACCACCAGTACCAGCCACTTACCAAGCGTGGCAATAACGATATCGGTGGCGGTTTCAACGATGACCCTTGCTGGCTCATCTTCGGTACCGTGGCATACATCAAGGAGACGGGCGACTTCTCTATCCTCGACGAGCAGGTTCCCTGGGACAACCAGCCTGGCAGTGAGGTGTCACTCTTCGAACACCTACGCATCTCGTTCAACCACGTGGTAGAGAACCTTGGTCCTCACATGTTGCCACTCATCGGTCGTGCCGACTGGAACGACTGTCTGAACCTGAACTGCTTCTCATGGGATCCCAACGAGTCGTTCCAGACCACAGAGAACAATAGCGTGGGCAGTAAAGCCGAGTCACTGATGATTGCCGGTCTCTTCGTATTGACGGGCAAGCAATATGTGGAGCTTTGCGAGAAGATGGGCAAGACAGAAGAAGCTCAGCGCGCTCAGAAGTGCATCGACGCTATGGTTGAGGCCGTGAAGAAGCATGGCTGGGATGGTGACTGGTATTTGCGTGCATATGATTTTTATGGCAATAAGATTGGTAGTAAGGATTGTGAAGAGGGTAAGATCTTCATCGAGAGTCAGGGTTTCTGCACCATGGCCGGTATCGGTCTCGAGGATGGCATGGTGGAGAAAGCTCTCGATTCTTGTAAGAAGTATCTCGACTGTGAGCACGGTATGGTACTCAACAACCCCGCCTTCACCCGCTACTATGTAGAGATGGGTGAGATCTCCAGCTATCCCGCAGGATACAAGGAGAATGCCGGTATCTTTTGCCATAACAACCCATGGGTCATCATTGGTGAGACGGTAGCCCGTCGTGGTAACGATGCCTGGGAGCACTATACCAAGATTTGTCCTGCATGGATCAAGGACCAGCAGCTGCACAAGGTAGAACCATACGTCTACTGTCAGATGGTTGCCGGTAAGGATGCCGCCAAGCCTGGCGAGGGTAAGAACTCATGGCTCACTGGTACCGCTGCCTGGAACTGGATTACCATTACACAGTATATCCTGGGTATCAAGCCCACCTACGACGGTATCGAGATTGATCCTTGTATCCCGTCAACGCTCAAGGAGTATACGGTACACCGTGTGCTGCGCGATGCAGAGTTTGACATCACGGTGAAGAACCCCGACGGCAAGGAGAGCGGAGTAAAGAGCATTGTACTCGACGGTTCTCCTGTTGAGGGCTGCGTTATCACCGCAACACCCGGTAAGCACACTGTGGAAGTGATTATGTAAGCGGGCTCTGCCCTAAATGACAAATGATACGGCCTTCGGCCTAAATGATAATTGATAAATGATAATTGATAAATAATCATATGGCAAAGTTAAGAGAAAAGATTGGCTATGCGGTAGGCGACGCTGCTGCTGGTGGCATTACCTGGAAGGTGATGTCCATAGCCTTCCCCTTGTTCTTCACCAATGTCTTCGGATTGACCGTGGCCGACACGGCAACCCTGATGTTGATAGCCCGCATGTTCGACGTGGTCACCGACCCGATGATGGGTATGCTGGCCGACCGCACACAGAGCCGTTGGGGAACCTATCGTCCTTGGCTCATCTATGGTGCCATTCCGTTTGGCCTCATCTTTGCGCTCCTGCTCTACACACCAGAGTTCGGACCTATGGGCAAACGCATCTGGGCTTACACACTCTACCTGATGATGATGGTGGTCTATACGGCTGTCAACGTGCCCTACGGCTCACTGCTTGGCGTGATGACCGATGACGACAACGAGAAGAACCAGTTCTCCTCGTTCCGCATGGTGGGTGCCTATGCCATGGGCTTCGTCACCCTGCTCAGCTTTCCTTATTTGCAGAAGCTGGTCGGAGGAACTGATCAGCATCAGTACGCCGTACTTGGTGCCTTCTTCGGAGTCCTCGCTGCCGCAGGCACGCTGGCCTGTGGCTTGCTGACAAAAGAACGCCTGAAGCCCATCCGCGCTGAGAAGTTCTCGTTCAAGCCCTTTGCCGATCTCTTCAAGAACCGTCCGTGGGTTATCCTCACCCTCATCGGCGTCTGCATGAACTTCTTCAATGGTTTCCGCTATGCGGTGGCAGGCTACCTCTTTGAATACTGCATGCATGGAGACGTCACTGTGAGCGGTTTGATTATCAACTACACGGTATTCATGACCTTCGGTGAACTGACATGCATGATTTTCGGTGGTGTATCACCCGTCTTCACCAAGTGGGTAGGTTCAAAGCGCAAGGCCTTCATGTGGGCAGCAGTTATCTGTATTGTTACCAGTGTGGCATTCTTCTTTGTCCCCATGGATCCCGCCTATATCTGGGTACTTGTGGCTGTTGTCATCCTCACCTCCACCGGTATCGGCATCTATTCGCCACTGCTTTGGTCTATGTATGCCGATGTGGCTGACTATGCCACTGAGAAGAACGGCACGTCTTCCACAGGCGTCATCTTCTCTTCCGGTACCATGGCCATGAAGTTCGGCACAGCCATTAGTGGTTCGTTGGTAGCTCTGTTCCTAGGCTTCTCAGGATTCATCTCTGGTACCGATGCTGCTGGACAAACAGTTATTACCATCACCGATGCCGAAGCAGTCAACAAGATGATATGGTTGCTCTTCTCCATCTTCCCGGCAATCATTGCAGCCCTCATGCTAGGTCTGTTATACATTTATCCACTTAAGAAATAATAGTATACTAATTATTATCTAACATAACTCAAATTAATAACAAAATGAAGAAAACAAAAATGCTTCTCTGTCTGCTAAGTGCAGGCATGCTGTGCTTCCCGCTTTCGGCATCTGCTGAAAAGAGCACACGTGCAGAACTGGCAGAAACTCCAGTCGACCAGATTATCTCTGGTACGGTTGAAGATGCCAATGGTCCATTGATTGGAGCTACCGTCAAGGTTGCAGGTACCAACAGTGGAACAGTGACCGACTTTGAAGGTCATTTCAAATTGAAGTGTAAGGTTGGCGACATCCTTGAGATTAGTTACGTCGGCTATGCCACCAAGAGCGTAAAGGCTCAGAAGGACATGAAAGTTGTACTGGACGAAGACAAGACCCAACTGAGCGAGGTAGTAGTTACTGCCCTAGGTATTAAGCGTGACCGCAAAGCCTTGGGTTATGGCGTTTCTGAGGTGAAGGG
Organism: uncultured Bacteroidales bacterium; assembly: GCA_902800925.1. Classification (GTDB taxonomy): domain Bacteria; phylum Bacteroidota; class Bacteroidia; order Bacteroidales; family Bacteroidaceae; genus Prevotella. The sequence continues at coordinate 11,021 of CADCGD010000039.1, forward strand.
TGAAGAGCTCACCAAGGCCAAGGAAACCAACGTAATCAACTCATTGTCTGGTAAAGTGGCCGGTCTCGTGGTCCAGAATACTGCTGGTGGTGCTGCCGGTTCTACCCGCGTATTGCTTCGTGGTAACACTGAGATGACAGGTAACAACCAGCCCCTCTATGTAATTGATGGTGTACCCTTGGACAATACCAACTTTGGTAGTGCAGGTGAAGCAGGTGGTTATGACCTCGGTGACGGTATCTCTGCCATCAACCCTGATGATATCGAGAACATGACTGTGCTGAAGGGTCCTGCTGCTTCTGCCCTGTATGGTAGCCGTGCCTCTCACGGTGTGATTCTGATTACCACCAAGAAGGCTGAGAAGGATCGTATCGGTGTTGAGTATAATGGTTCGTTCACTATCGATACTCAGCTGGCTAAGTGGGATGACATCCAAGAGGTATATGGTATGGGTTATGGTGGCAAGCTGCCCACATCGAGCACCTCGGGTACAAATTCTAGCTGGGGTCCCAAGGCAGATAGCTTTATCTATAAGTATTTCGATGGTGTTGAGCGCGAGTTCAAGATGTATCCCAACAATGCCGACGGATTCTTCCGTACGGGTTTCACTACACAGAATACTGCTATTTTGAGTGTGAACAGTGGTAAGACGGGTATCCGCTTCTCCATGACCGATATGCGCAATAAAGACATCCTCCCCAACACGAATATGAGTCGTGACAACTTCAACCTACGTGTCACAACGGCTGCCGGTCCTGTCGACCTGGACTTCACAGCTAACTATACTCGTGAGGATGTAAAGAACCGTCCTGCCCTGGGTGACTCTCAGAGTAACGTCGGTAAAAACCTCATGACGCTGGCCGGTACCTATAATCAGGCGTGGCTGCAAACCTATCAGGATGCAGAAGGCAACTACTCAAACTGGAATGGTAATGACCAGTATAATAAGAATCCTTATTGGGACCTCTACAAGAACGATAACACCACGAAAAAAGATGTGTTCCGTTTTACTGTTAAGGCTATCTGGAATATCACTGACCACCTGAAGCTGCAGGGAACTGTTGGTACAGATATTAACAATATGACCTTTGAGGATTATATTGCCAAGACAACGCCTGGCACACCTGCCGGACAGTTGACAAACAAGATATTCAACAACCGTACCCTCAACGCAGAGTTGCTGGCTCTCTATAATAATTCGTTCGGTGACTTCGACATTAACGCTACTCTGGGTGGTAATATCTTTAAAGTTAATAACAAAACAACGACCGCTACTGGTATGGACCAGCAGATGAACGATGTTGTCAACATTATGAACTATCAGGAGCAGAACGTACGCGAGGATATGTATCAGAAACAGATCAACTCTATCTTCGGATCGGCCAGTGTCGGTTATAAACACACCTACTATTTAGAGGCTACCTTACGTGGTGATAAGTCTTCTACGCTACCTATTAATAATAATGTATATGTGTATCCTTCATTCTCGGGTAGCGTGGTGTTCTCAGAGTTTATTCAGAACAAGAATCTCATCAACTATGGTAAGTTCCGCGCCTCTTGGGCTCAGGTAGGTAGCGATACCGATCCTTATCAGCTGGCACTGAATTATACTACAGGAAAGTACACCTATTCTGGATATACTATTGGTATGATTAACAATAGTACCCAGCCGAACAAGGATCTGAAGCCTACTCGCACCAACTCATTCGAACTTGGTGTGGAGATGAAGTTCTTTAACAATCGCTTGAGTTTAGATATGACTTACTATAACCAGTTGTCTAAAGACCAGATTATAGGTCTCGCTTCGACAACAACCTCTGGTTACTCATATCGTTTGATCAATGCTGGTGAGATTGAGAATAAGGGTATCGAGATTGCTCTTAACGGTCGTGTATTCCAGTACAAGGACTTTGCATGGGATGCAGGTATTAACTATTCGAAGAATATTAATAAGGTGAAGTCACTCGTTGAAGGTATGGACTATTTCGAATTGGCCAACGCTTCATGGTGTGGCGTCAGTGTAGGAGCTAAAGTTGGCGAGGACTATGGTGCCATCCGTGGTAAAGACTTCAAGCGTGCTCCTGACGGACAGGTGATCATCAATGCCCAGACAGGTTTGCCAGAGGTTGATGAAGAGATTAAGACGATTGGTAACTCATCGTGGGACTGGACAGGTGGTTTCTATTCTACCTTTACCTATAAGAACTTCCGCCTCTCTGCAGGCTTCGACGTAAAGATTGGTGCCGACCTCTATTCAATGTCTATGAACTCAGCATATAAGACAGGTAAAGCCATCCAGACACTGGCTGGTCGTGATGAATGGTATGCTTCCGAAGAAGCTCGTCAGGCTGCTGGAATGTCGGATGCCGAATGGCGTGCTGCAGGCTTATGCAAAGGATTTATTGCTCCTGGTGTCATCGATAATGGTGATGGTACCTATAAGCAGAACGATATCCCTGTCAATCCTGAAACCTATTGGAAAGCTATTGCCAATGACGTGCAGAGCGCTTTCGTATATGACAACTCTTATATCAAATGTCGTGAGATTACCTTTGGCTATACCTTCCCTGAGAAGATGCTTAGCAAGCTGAAGATTGTGAAGAGCCTGAGCCTGAGCTTCGTGGCCCGCAACCCGTTCATCATCTGGAAGCGCATTCCTAATATCGATCCTGACTCTGGTTACAACACCTCCGGTCTCGGTCTTGAGTATGGTTCACTGCCCTCACGCCGCAGCTATGGTTTCAATGTTAACGTCAAATTCTAATCGCACATACGTATTATGAAAAAGATATATTTATTTCTGACCGTCGTAGCATTGAGCTTTACTGCCTGCAGCGACAGCTATATGGAAGACTTGAACACCGATGAGTCGAAAGTTTCACAACTCGACCCCAATGCACAATTGACCACATGTCTACTGCAGACGTATGGTGACATCAGTCTGATGGATACTTATCGTAACTATATCACTGGTTTCACTCAGCACTTGGCTGGTGGTTGGAATGTAACTTACTATGCAGGTTCTGTTCATTTCGAGAACGACATCACCCGTCGTATTTGGGACCGATACTATGTACTGGCTATTAAGAACCTCGTCGATGCCATCCACAATTCCGAAGACAAGCCCAATCTGAATGCGGCTTTACGTATTCACCGTGTATTCTTGACAGGAGTGTTGGCCGATATTTATGGTGATGTACCTTGCTTTGATGCCGGTCTAGGCTTTATCGAAGGTAAATCGACACCGAAGTATGACACCGTAAAGGAACTCTACTACTGGTTCTTCGAAGAATTGGAGGCTTGCGAAAAGCAACTTGGTACTGGCACTGACCGCATCACTGGTGATGTGACCAGCATGGGTGGTGACATCAATAAGTGGAAAAAATATGCCAACTCTCTCCGTATGCGTTATGCCATGCGCATCTCAGACATTGAGTCTGAAAAAGCCAGGGCTGAATTTGAGAAAGCAATGAACAATGGTTATATTGCTTCTGCCGCAGATGATGCATATGTTGTATATAGTGATTCACCTTATACTTTCTATAAAGGTGCAGATGACTATGATTTCCGTACCAATGCACTGAGTGAGATTCTTTACGGACAAGATCCCAGCTCGCCTACTTTAGTATGCTCTACGCTGTTCTATCAGTTGAAAAATACGACTGACCCCCGTCTCTATCGCATCTGCCGTCACTATTATAACATCAAGCGTAACCAAACGAAACCTGACAAAGAGCAGAATATCGATTTGACGGATGAATTGCTGGCTAATTTTAGCGCAACTGTCGGTGAAGAACCTTGCAATCCTGGTGCTGCATGGTGGCACAACTGGATGAATGTTCTCTCTACAGACAAACTCCCAACACTGCAGAAGTGGGCTGAGCAGGATCCTAACAACTACGACAACAGTGACTACCGTGCTCGTGCCATGCGTCCGATGTTGAATATCGACTTTGAGATGCCGACAAATCCTGGTATACTTATTACATATGCTGAAGTGGAATTCCTTTTGGCCGAGGCTTCTTCTAAGGGATGGACAGTCACAAGTGGTGATGCCAAGAGTCACTATGAGGCTGGCGTGCGCGCTTCGATGGAGATGCTGAACAACTATTATCTCACTTCCAATAAGATCACTTCGGACGAGATTGATACTTTCCTGCAGAACAATCCATTGGGTGCTAACCCGAGAGAGACGATTAATACACAGGCTTGGATTCTCCACCTGACGAATCCTTCAGAGGCTTGGGCCAACATGCGTCGCTCTGACTATCCTGCCGTACTTGACAGAACACGTCTTGAAATATTCACTGACGGCTTTGTCCCAAGCTCGGATATGACGATGCCAACCCGCCTGAACTATCCGGAATTGGAACAACAGTATAACAGCGCCAATTACCAAGAAGCTCTTGACCGTATGGGCGGTAAGGACGACTGGCATAAGCAACTATGGTGGGATAAATACGACCTTAATGTACAGGAGACCTTTACTCCCCCGTTCGGAAAGGGATACATTAAGTAATAATTATGTATTAATCATTTAGTGTTAAGATTATGACTTACAATATGAACAAATATCAACATATGGGCTGGAAAGCACTGACCATGTTATTCATGATGTGCCTTACCTTCACAGGAACCACAGCTCTCACGTCATGTTCTTCTGATGAAGACCCCTTCTTCACGGTATCGGAGAACGATGATCCCCGCATTCTGAATACCGATTTGGCAGACCAGACATTGGATCGCTTGACCAAATTGAATATCGAGATTAAGGTGACTCCCATCAAGTATACAACAGTGACATGGTTGCTGGATGGTGTACAGATAGCTGAGGGTACCATTATTGACCAGACTCTTCCTATGGGCGTCCACGTACTGAAGATCGTTGCTACCACCACTGTAGGTAAGACTACCTCGCGTACCCTCAATATTACTGTAACGGCTGCTGCTACCGATCCTGCTCCTGCAGGCAGCGATATCCACGAGACTCTGGTGAAGCAGGGTACCAAGGCAACGATGCATGGCTCTAACATATCGAAAGTAGCCAAGGTGATTATCGGTGGTACAGCAGTTGATGCTACCTATAACGAGGAAGGCGACTATATTGAATATACTGTTCCCGAACTGGCTGACGGCGTCTACAAACTGCAGTTGCAGGATCAGGAAGGCAACATCTTCGATGCTGGCGAGATTGAGCTGAACACCAATCCTCAGTATTCTGGTGAAAAGGTCATCTATACAGGTCCTTCTGAGAAACTTGCATGGGGTGCCATTAAATGGGAGAATGAGGAGTATACGAATCTGGGCATCAAGCCTGGTATGATAATTACCGTATATGTGATTGCAGACGCAGGTGCTGAAGGTGCTATTGCCACATCATGGTGGAATGACATCAATTCCGGTGTTAAATGGGATGCAGAAGGCGGCTGTAAGCAGAGCCTGCCCCAGGGACAGAGTGTCATGACCTATACTGTCACTACTACTCAGTATCTGGAAGAGCAAGGATTTGCTGTCGTTGGTAACGGCTTCGTGGTTGAGAAGATTACCATAGAAGAGCCTGCCGAGACTGTTATCTATGAGGGACCGTCGGACAAGCTCGCATGGGGTGCCATTAAATGGGAGAATGAGGAGTATACGAATCTGGGCATCAAGGTTGGCACGGTTATCACCGTGTATTACGTAGCTGATGGCGGCGCTGAAGGTGCTATTGCCACATCATGGTGGAATGACATCAATTCCGGTGTTAAATGGGATGCAGAAGGCGGCTGTAAGCAGAGTCTGTCAGAAGGCGAGGGCACGATGGAGTACGAAGTTACCACCCTCGACTATCTCAACGAACAAGGACTTGGAGTCGTTGGTAACGGCTATGTCATTCAGAAAGTCACCATCAAGTAAATTGGAGTGTTTGACGCTATAAAGTGGGGGATGCATCTTCTTGGTGCATCCCCTACTTCTTTTATCATGATGTCACTGATGTATAGCGGCACAGGGTGTTGCTGCCATACATCTCTTGGCTAAGCAACAAGACGTTGGCAGGCAGCTGGGGAGCACGGGTGCCGTCACTGACGGTAACGGAACCTGTCTCGACACGTATCTCATCCCACAGACCTGCTTGAATGAACAATTCATGGGTCTGGCGTCCACCCTCGACGATGAGTGACTGAATGCCCTGCTGATAGAGGTCATCGATGAGCTGAGGCAATGGGCGCTGATGGGTCAGCACCACACGTTTGGGATTGGGGCCGTGCCAATGACGGACGGTCAATTGCGGATGTTCTCTTGCATCGGTGGTATGACCCACCAGAATGGCGTCCTCCTCAGCACGTAGCTGGTGCGAGAGCATCTGTGTCTGTTCATTGCTGATCTGCAGGGCTTTTCCGTGGTCGTCGATAAAGCCATTAGCCGTCTGTGCCCACTTCAGGATGATATAGGGACGATGCTTGGAATGGTAGGTGAAGAAGCGACGGTTCAGCCACTGGCACTCCTTCTCCAGCACACCTACTGTCACCTCAATGCCTGCATCCTGCAACTTCTTGATGCCCCTACCCTGCACCTCGGCAAACGGGTCTATGGTACCCACCACCACACGACGTACACCTTTCTTGATGATAAGATCAGCACAGGGTGGCGTCTTGCCATAATGCGAACAAGGCTCCAAAGACACGTAGATGGTGGCATCCTTCAGCAGTGGTTCGTCCTCAGGTCGTACACTTGCAAAGGCATTCACCTCGGCATGGCCCTGGCCACACCGCACGTGGTAGCCCTCGCCAATGATGCGCCCATTGGCAACAATCACTGCCCCCACCATCGGGTTAGGTCGTGCACCTTGAATACCGTTGGCTGCCAGTTGCAGACAGCGCTGCATATATTTTTCGTCTTCACTCATATAATTTTTCACTTTTCACTTTTCACTTTTCACTTTTCTTCGTACCTTTGCACTATGACTTACAACGAGATGTGGCGCAAACTAGCGCAGGAATACGACGAGGGCGAGGCGAAAGCCGTGGCCCGCATGGTCTATGAGGTGCGCTATGGCCTCACGTTGTCAGACATTTACATCGGCAAAGATACACAATTATCCTTAGACTGCCAAACAGAACAGGAAGAAATCACAAAAAGGCTGATAGAACACGAGCCCGTGCAATACATCTTGGGGCAAGCCGACTTCTGCGGACGCACCTTCCATGTAGAACCTGGCATTCTGATTCCACGACCAGAAACAGAGCACCTGTGTCGCCTCATCACAAAGCATGCGGCGATTGGGTTTCCCAATCGCACTATTCTCGACATCGGCACTGGCTCTGGCTGCATAGCCATCACACTGGCTCTCGACATTCCCAACAGCCAAGTCACTGCCTGGGACATCTCACCCATCGCCCTGCGTGTAGCCAGAGGAAATGCAGGGCAGTTGGGAGCACAGGTCAACGTAGTAGAGAACGACATGCTGCAGCAGACCTACCAAGTAGCACCACAATGGGACCTCATCGTCAGCAATCCGCCTTATATCTGCGACAGCGAGGCGGAACAGATGGAGGCCAACGTGCTGGACTACGAACCGGAAATAGCCCTCTTCGTTCCCGACGATAATCCGTTGCAGTTCTATGTACCCATCATGAACTACGCCCAGTCAGCCCTACACCCTGGTGGAGAGCTGTGGTTGGAGACCAATCCGTTATACGAAGAAATCATTGAAGAGCGCCTGCTGGAACTGGGTTTCAACGTCACTGCCCATGACGACCAGTTTGGCAAGACGCGTTTTATACAAGCCATCAGATGAAACAAAAAACAGAACAGGAGGCCTACCTCCAATTGGCTGCACTCTGTGCCCAGGCTGAGCACTGCCAACACGAGATGCTGGAGAAGATGCGTCGCTGGGAACTGCCAGAGGAAGAGCAGGCCCGCGTGATGCAACGCCTGGTCAGCGAGCGCTATGTCGATGACGAGCGCTATGCCCGTGCCTTTGTCAAAGACAAGGTGCGCTACAACAAGTGGGGGCGTCGAAAGGTGGAGCAAGCGCTATGGCAGAAGCATATTGACGACGACATCCGCCAACGGGTACTCGACGAGGTAGAGGATGACGAATACCTCGCTGTGCTACGCCCGCTGCTCAAGCAAAAACGCAAGAGCACCATGGCAGCCAGCGACTACGAACTCAACCAGAAGTTGGTACGCTTTGCCCTCAGTCGCGGCTTCACCTTCGACATCATCCGCCAGTGCCTCGACGTCAACGAAGAAGATTTTGAAGAATAAACGACAACAGGGATATTTATGTTTAACGACAACTTGGACAACAAAGACAACTTATATTTTGCCTACGACGCAACTGCGTCTACGGACACCCTCATTGGCAGAAAAAAAGTTCTCCTAAGTTGTCCAAGTTGTCTTTATAATAATTAGGTTGTTTTAAAAATAATAAAGGTTGTCGTTAAAGAAACATGAACTGGGTTACGCGTATCCTTGACTTCATCTCCCCACGACTGTGCGTGGTGTGCGGACAGCGGCTGGCGCCCACTGAGCGTTCCCTCTGTGGTGTATGCCTGTTCCACCTGCCACGCACCAACTTCCACCTGAAGCCACTCGACAACCCTATGGCACAGCTGTTCTGGGTACTGTCGCCTGTCGAGAAAGCCGCTGCCCTCTTCTACTATCACCCTCACGCAGAGATGGCCCAGATGGTCTATCGTCTGAAATACAACAACCGTCCTGACATCGGTGAAGACATGGGGCGCGTCATGGCCAGCGAACTACAACAGTCCGACTTCTTCAGCGACATCGATGTGCTGTTGCCCGTTCCCCTGTCCAGTAAGCGACTGCGTCAGCGTGCCTACAACCAAAGTGAGATGCTGGCCAGAGGCGTTAGCGACGTCACTCATCTTCCCCTCGTCACCAAGGCACTCTGCCGCAAGGAGTTTCACCAAAGTCAGACGAAGCTGACGCGCTGGCAGCGTCAGGAGAATGTTGCCGACACCTTCCATCTTGTGGATGACAGCAGGCTGAAAGGGCGCCACGTACTGCTCATCGACGATGTCTGTACCACTGGTGCCACCCTCATCGCCTGTGCCAATGCCCTCAAAGACGTAGAAGGCATCCGCATCAGCGTCCTCACCCTCGGCTTTACAAAAGACTAATCTCGTTCACCACTTAGCTGTTCGCAGTACATATCAACAGTATTATTACATAAATTCCAAGGTTCACATTCACGTGCAACACCATGTAATACAGCGTATTAGGTGTGAACCTTACTTCCCATCGATGTCTCCACTCCCCTTTCTTCTATCTTGGGTTGCAAATATAATTCTCAATAGACGATTTATTATTCTCCATTCCAAGCTTTCTCAACCTCCTATAAGTTGTTCCAGCTGTTGTTTTACTAGTGGAACAAACTGTTTCAGGCCTAAAACAAGTTGTTTTAAGCCTAAAACAGACTATTTCGGGAGTAAAACACTCAGATAAACTGTCAACTGAAAACAAAACACAACTAACGCGGAAACAAGTTAAGGTGACGCGAGGTCAATTTACTGGATAAAAAACAAGGTTCACACTTAACACCTTGTGAAACATTACGTTACACGTGAACGTGAGCCCAGTTTTCCATTATATTTATATATTTAGACAAATAGTCACTAAGATATTTGGAAGTTAAGGATAAAGTCTGTATCTTTGTAGCTGGAGGAAGTACCCCGACCGAGAATCGAACTCGGAACTAAGCTTTAGGAGAGCCTTGTTATATCCATTTAACTATCAGGGCAACAAAAAGTGCTGCAAAGGTAGTCATTTTCTGCGAAAAATGACTACCTTTAAAAGACAAAAAAACTATGGGAAAATTAGTGATTAACTCGTACGACGAGTTTGCCGCCCACCTGGGCGAAGAGTTGGGAGCATCAGACTGGCTGCAGGTTGACCAGGACCGTATCAACCTGTTTGCTGACGCTACGCTGGACCACCAGTGGATACATGTTGACGTGGAGCGTGCCAAGGAGGAGAGTCCTTACAAGTCGACCATTGCCCACGGCTACCTGACCTTGAGTCTGCTGCCTTATATGTGGGACCAGATTATCGAAGTGCATAACATCAAGATGCTGGTGAACTACGGCATGACGGATATGCGCTTTGGCCAGCCCGTGATTACAGGTTCCAAGGTTCGCCTGGTGACTACCCTGCACAACATCCAGAACCTGCGTGGCATCTGCAAGGCAGAGATTAAGTTCAAGATTGAGATTGAAGGAGAGCGCAAACCTGCCCTCGAAGGCATCGCCGCGTTCCTGTATTATTTTAACTAAGGAGTTAAAGAAGTTAAGGAAGTTAAAGGAGTTAAAGAAGACAATCAGCCCGCCTCCATGATGGAAGCGGGCTGATTTATTTGTATGTTACTTCTTGTTACTCAGCAGCAGCCTCATCCTCACGGATGGTACGACCCATCACGAGGAATGCGGTAGGAGCAGCGATGAACAGTGACGACAGGGTACCGAAGATAACACCCAGGATCATGGCGAACGAGAAGCTGCGGATAGAGTCACCACCGAGGATGAAGATACACAGCAACACAATCAATGTCGTGACAGAGGTGTTGATGGTACGAGCCAGTGTCTGGTTCAGCGAGTCGTTGAACAGCTGCTGACGGTCGCGCTTGCCATAGAGCTGGAAGTTCTCACGAATACGGTCGAATACTACCACCTTATCGTTGATAGAGTAACCAATCACGGTCAGGATAGCACCGATGAATACCTGGTCAATCTCCAACGACATGGGAACGATGCCCCACAGTGCAGAGTACATGCCGATAACCACCAAGGCGTCGAGAGCCAGGGCGATGGTAGCACCTGTAGAGTAAGCGACGTTGCGGAAGCGCAGCAGGATGTACAGGAAGATGGCAATCAGAGCGATGATGACGCTGATGATAGCACCATAGGTGATATCCTTAGCAACAGCAGGGCCTACCTTTGCAGAGCTGATGATTGAACCACCCTGACGAACATCGGGGTTCTTGAAGTCCTCGACATTAGCCTGGCTGATGAAGCCACCCTTCTTCAGTGCGTTGTAGAGAATAGTCTCTGCCTCGTCGTCAACAGTAGGACTGTTAGACTCGATATCCCAGTTGGTGCTGACACGGATGGTCTTGCCATCGGTACCCAGAGCGATAACACTGGTGTTAGCCTCCTTACCGGCATTCTCACCGATGGTGTTAACAAAGGCACCAGCCAGCGACTGACGAACCTGCTCAACGGGAGTCTCCTTGTCGAGGGTGACAACATAGTTACGACCACCAGTGAAGTCGATGCTCTCGCTCAGACCACGAACGGCGAACGATACGCAGAATAGAACGGCAGCAACACCCCAGATGATGAACGACTTCTTGTACATACCCATGAAGTTGTACTTAGCGTTCTGCATCAGGTTCTTAGAGTAACCGGTTACGAAGGTCAGGTTCAGCCACTTGTCCTTCTTCAGGCGGTTCTCAGCCCTTGACAGGACCTGTACCGAAGAACAACAGGATGAAACCGGTAATCAGAGAGGTGACGTTAGAGTCGAAGATAGCGCTGAAGGCGTTAGCGTAACCCTTCTGCAGCGCCTCCTTCAGACCCAAGCCATGCTTCAGCTCTTCCTTGATACGCTCGTAGATCAGCACATTAGCATCCACAGCGGTACCCAGTGTCAGTACGATACCGGCGATACCTGGCATGGTCAGTGCTGCCTGGAACGAGGTCAGAATACCCAAGGTGAAGAACAGGTTGAACAGCAGGGCGATATCGGCAAGGATACCGGGGATGAAGCCGTACAGCATGATCATGTAGATCATCAGCAGCACGAAGGCAACGATGAACGACATGATACCCTGCTTGATAGACTGAGCACCCAGAGAAGGACCAACAACCTCTTCCTGTACGATGCGGGTAGGAGCCGGCATCTTACCAGAGTTCAGCGTGTTAGCCAAGTCCTTGGTGTCCTCGATGGTGAAGTTACCAGTAATCTGAGAGTTACCACCATCAATCTGTGTCAGGATACGGGGAGCAGAGTAAACGGCGTCGTCGAGCACGATGGCTACGCCACGACCGATGTTCTGCTTGGTAATCTGGCTCCAACGACGAGCACCGTCAGAGTTCATCTGCATAGAAACAGAGGGGTGACCCATCTGGTCGAAGTCGTCCTTAGAAGAGGTGATGACGTCACCCTCCAGTGGAGCACGGCCGTTAGGCTCGGTAACCTTCAGGGCATACAGGGCGAAGATGTCACCCTTGGTATTCTCACCACCGAAGTCCTCAGCCTTAGCACCCCAGCGCAGCTTGCACTCAGCAGGCAGGATGGTGGCAGCGATGTCTGAGTAGATGACCTTGTTCACCTGTGCAGTATCGCGGGCATTAGCATAACCTACGATAGCCAGACCCTGTGGAACAGGCTGTAAGACGCTGAACAGCGGATTAACCTTCAGGGCCTGTTCCTTCTCAATATTGGTAGCCTTGCTATCCTTCTTGGCCAGCTTGGCAGCCAGATCGGTAGTAGCAGCCTTTGTGGTGTCAGCAGCAGCCTCAGCAACAGCAGTAGAATCGTTGGCAGCAACTGCAGTGGTATCAGCAGCAGCATTACCGTTCAGGGCAGCATACTTCTGGTTCAGCTGAGACAGCAGCGGAGCAATCTCCTGAGAGTTGTAGGTCTCCCAGAACTCCAGGTTAGCAGAACCCTGCAGCAACTTACGTACACGCTCAGGCTCCTTCACACCAGGCATCTCGACCATGATACGGCCTGACTGACCCTCCAGCTTCTGGATGTTGGGCTGTACAACGCCGAACTTGTCGATAACTGGGTGCTCACCTTGCCCTTCATCTGCTGGGTAGCAAACACAGCTGCCAAGGGGCGACCGTTAGAGTTCTGCTTCCAGTACTTGATGAACAGCGAGATAAAGTCGTTCTGACTAGTCTCTTCTTCCTTCTTGGCCTCTTCCATTGACTTCTTGTAGGCTGCGTCGGTCTTGTGGTCAGCCAGCACGTCGATAACGTCAGGTACTGAAACCTCAAGAATAACATTCATACCGCCTTTCAGGTCAAGACCCAGGCCCATCTCCAGCTCACGGCACTGCTTGAAAGAATAAATTCCGCAGTACACTTTCTCGTTCATGATTGAGTCGAGGTACTCCTGACCAGCCTCCTCACCCATGGCAGCAGCCTTACTTTCGTAGTGGCGTGTGACAAAAGTGAAGGAAAGGTAGAAGCAGCAAACGAGAATCAAGACGATTGCGATAAATTTTACAATTCCTTTGTTTTGCATTGTTTGATTTTATTGTTTTATTTGATGTTTTCGCATTTTTAGCCTGCAAATATACTCATTTTTCTTCACTTACAGAAATTTATTGCAAAAATTCGTGTCATTTTCACTATTTTCCCCCAATTTTTAACCAACAGACTATCGGATTGTGGTCACTTGCGTCTATTTTTGTGTCAATATGGCACTGATAGGGGGTCATATCTGAAGAACAGAAAATGTGGTCGATACGGAATGAGAAAGCTTTCTGATTATACGACAAACCGATGCCCCGACCGGTTTCTACGAAACAGTCGTGCAACACCTTACTCATCTGATGCCTCGAATAGGATATAGGATTGTCATTGAAGTCACCACAGACAATGACTGGGTAGCGCCCAAGATACTGGCTTACATAATCACAGACAGCATCTATCTGTTTGGAACGCTTGGCGTTAGCTTCAGCTAACTTCACCATGAGAAGTTGAGACTCGGCTCGTACAGAGTCGCTATCCATCTCGCCCTTTAGTATCTGACGGTACTGACGCCGGTCCTCCTGGTTCAAATGACAACTCTCGAAGTGGTTGTTCACCACAATGAGTGTATCCGATCCCACCTGCAGCCACCATGCTGCACTACCGTTGCTAACCGTAGGATAGACGATACGCTCACGATGGATGATGGGATATTTGGTATGGATGCCCAGACAATTGAAACTTTGGGCATTATGACTCAACACCACGGTGTCATTATACTGCAGTCCTCGTTCTTCATACTGCTTGAAACAATTACGGCGCCAAGAGTCGTTGTCTTCTTGCAGACAGACAATATCCGCCTGCTCGTCTATCAGATAATCACGTACCGTCTCAAAGCCATCATCATATCTATAATTGCCACCATAGCTGCAGACATTATACGACACCAACTTGATGGCATCGTCTGGAGGTGACGAGCCCACATTCAGAGGCATATATATAGAAATAGGTATATAGGCCAACACATAACCCACAACAGGCACCCACGCTCTGGTCCACTTGAAGATAAGCCAGAACAACAAGAAGCCCATGTTGATGAGCAGCAGAATGGGGAAGGCCATACCAACAGTTGACACCAATGGATGATCGGCAGGATTGATGCGGTCGCTATATCCTACCAACAGCATTACAACGACGGTAGCGACATTCGCTCCCGTCATCATCTGCACGGTCAACTTCTTTAACTGCTTAATCACCGCTTACGAGCCACTAGTTACGTTTCTGCTCAAACAGTTTCTGCTTCTCCTCCTTGGTCAGACTGTCGTAGCCGCTCTTGCGTATCTTATCCAGGATAGCATCTATCTCTTCCTGGTTCTGTCGCTGACGCTGGTTATACTCCTCGTCAGTCTCTTGACGTCTCTCTTCCCAACGGGTCTGCTCAGCATGCATCCGTTGGTTACGCTGGCGCTCATCGTACTTACGCTTCAAGTTGTCAAAAAACTCCTGACCATAGCTGCGACCAAACTGCTGACTGCCGCCTGGATGTTTTCTCCAATAGCGTATCAGCAGGAAGCCAAAGAGCATACCGCCCAAGTGTGCCATGTGCGCTACACCATCGCCAGGGCCACTCATCGCAGAGAACAGTTCAATGGCAATATAGCCCACGATGAGCCACTTGGCCTTGATAGGGAATGGGAAGGGAATGATGAACAGGCGCTCGTTGGGGAATATCATACCGAATGCCAACAGGATACCATAGACCGCCCCCGACGCACCAATGGTTGTCCACATATTGATATAGGCGTCCATTGATATCTGCGCACCACCCATATTCACATATTGGTAGGCGTCCAGCCCCTGTGCCACGTAGTTGCCATACTGTACAAACTCCTGCACAATACCAGCACCTACACCACACACAATGTAATAAAAAAGGAATTTCTTCGGACCCCACACGCGCTCTATCACCGAACCGAACATCCACAAGGCAAACATATTAAAAAGAATATGTGTGAAGCTGCCATGCAGGAACATGTAGGTCAAGAACTGATACACCTGGAAGGCACTGGCCTTAAAGAAGTGCAGTCCCAGCAGCGCGTTCAGGTCTATGCCACTGCGCTCTAGTACCACCGTGGCCAGATAGGCAAGTACGTTAATGACCAACAGGTTCTTGGTCATAGTGGGTATGTTGTTCATCTATTATTTTACTATTTGACGATTTACTATTTGACTATAATTCCCTTGTAGCAACAAATGTGCCACTTGTGGGCACAAAATTACTAAAAATATCCGGTTTTCAGCACTAAAACGGGCTTTTACACACTTTTTTTAATGAAAAAAGCAAAATTTTTCCGTTTTTTGTTTGTTTTTTCACAACTTTGTCCTATATTTGCGTTCAGAATTTGACTTAAACTATGTATCATTCACTTTAAAACAACCAAATTATGAACAAGACAGAATTAATCGATCAGATTGCAGCTGGTGCTGGTCTGACAAAAGTTGACGCAAAGAAGGCTCTGGACGCTACTGTAGCAGCTATCAAGGACGCTCTCGTAAAGGGTGACAAGATTCAGCTCGTTGGTTTCGGTACTTTCGCTGTTGCTGAGAAGCCTGCTCGTGAGGGTATCAACCCTGCTACCAAGCAGAAGATTAAGATCGCTGCCAAGAAGGTTGCTAAGTTCAAGGCTGGTGCTGAGCTCGCTGAGGCTGTCAACAAATAATTCTTGTAAAGAAAAATTCAAGAGGGCTTCACCACTCGGTGAGGTCCTCTTTTCGTTCTAACAACAAATACTCACTACTAACTATTCACTTAACAAACCACAATGAAAAGAATCTTCCATATCCTGCTATTGTTGGGTTTAGTCCTCACAACATGGGCACAGGGAACGAGTGCACTGGAACAGCTGAAGGCAGATCCACGAAAAGCCTATGGCACCGACTACCCCTACTCGTACGAGAACTTCAAACTCACAAAGGCACCTAGCGGCTACAAGGCATTTTACATCAGTCACTATGGTCGTCACGGTTCACGCTACTACTGGAACGATGTGCTATACCGTGAGATGGACTCAGTGCTGACCAAGGCTCACGCCCTCGGACAACTGACACCCGTCGGCGAGGCATTCCGCGAGAAGTATAACGCCTGCAAGGCTGACCTCGCAGTCAGCGTCAGCGAGCTGAGCAACCTGGGCTGGGAACAGCACCAGTTCATTGCTCGTCAGATGTATAACAACTTCCCAGAGGTCTTCAAGAACGGTGGTGACGTCTTTGCAGTAGCATCACTGGTTGGCCGCTGTGTTATCAGTATGGCTGCATTCTGTCAGGAACTGGTGCAATGTAATCCGAAGATAGAGATTCGTGAGCAGTCAGCCCGCAAGACACTGGACGGTGTGAAGCCCGACGACCGACAGAATCCGCTGCACCACCGTTGGCCACGCTCGAAGCCCCGCTACGAACAGAACAGGAGCATGTTCCAGGGCAAGGACTCGCTACGTGAAGTCATCGTGCCCCGTGTGTTCACCAGCACAGAGGGACTGCCTGGCACACCACACCATATTGGCAGCAATCTCATCAACCTCTATACCTCACTGCCCAGCATTGGGCAGGAGGGCATCATGGAGGGTATCATCACCGACGAAGAGCTGGCAGCACGCTGGGAGGCAGAGAATCTGGGTGGCTACTCCTGGGTCTTCGGACCTCGCTACGACATGATACCTATTCTACAAGATATCATCAAGAAGACTGACGACGTGCTGACTGGCAAGACACAGCGAGTGGCCGACCTGCGCTTTGGTCACGACACCTGTCTGGGCCCGCTGACTGTACTGATGGGTATCAACGGTGCCGACAAGGACCCAGAGAACCCGTATGACGTCAAAGACTGCTACCAGAACTGGGAGACGTGTAAGGCATCTAACCTGCAACTCATCTTTTACAAAAGTAAGAAGCAAGGCGAGGATATCCTAGTGAAATGCTTACTGAATAGTCAGGAAGCCACACTCCCCCTACCCTCAGACCTGTTCCCCTACTACCGCTGGCAGGACTTCAAGAAGTTCTATACCGACCGCTGTAATAGCGTGGAGAAGAGGTGAGAGGTGAGAAATGAGAGGTG
Organism: uncultured Bacteroidales bacterium; assembly: GCA_902800925.1. GTDB lineage: Bacteria > Bacteroidota > Bacteroidia > Bacteroidales > Bacteroidaceae > Prevotella. The sequence goes on from CADCGD010000039.1 coordinate 28,340, forward strand.
AGATAAAAAGAACGCCCATCGTGCTATAGCAGCACTGATGGGCGTTCTAATTGTATAGTAAGAATAATTGTTATTCCATCACGTTCTCCTCGCCAAAGTCGAGGACATTCTTCTTGTTGGCCTGCATGCGCTCGTAGTCTTCCTTAGAGCCGACGATGATCTTCTCGAACTCGCGGAGACCAGTACCAGCAGGAATGAGGTGACCAGCAATCACGTTCTCCTTCATACCCTCCAGGTTATCGCTCTTACCGCGGATAGCGGCTTCGTTGAGCACCTTGGTAGTCTCCTGGAACGATGCAGCAGACATGAACGACTTGGTCTGCAGAGCTGCACGGGTGATACCCTGCAGGATCTGGGTAGACGTAGCGGGCACAGCATCGCGAACCTGAACGAGTTTCATATCGCGGCGCTTCAGACTGGAATTCTCGTCGCGCAGCTTGCGAGCGGTAACGATCTGACCCTTCTGCAGGTTCTCAGAGTCACCGGCGTCGACGACAACCTTCTTACCCCAGATGCGGTCGTTCTCCTCAGCGAAGTCGAGCTTGTCGACAATCTGCTGCTCGAGGAACGTGGTGTCGCCTGGATCGTTGATCTCTACCTTACGCATCATCTGACGAGATCTCGAAGTGCTTGTCGTTGATCTTCACACCCTGCAGACGGTAAACGTCCTGAACCTCGTTGACGATGTACTCCTGAACAGCCGTGGGACCCTTGATGGCCAGGATGTCGGCAGGAGTGATAACACCATCAGAGAGTGGTGTACCAGCACGTACGGCGTCGTGCTCCTGTACCAGGATCTGCTTAGACAGCGATACGAGGTACTTGCGCTGCTCACCAGTCTTAGAGGTAACGATAATCTCACGGTTACCACGCTTTACCTTACCCATGGTGACCTCACCATCGATTTCAGATACGATAGCAGGGTTCGATGGGTTACGAGCCTCGAACAACTCAGTAACACGGGGCAGACCACCGGTGATATCACCACCCTTGGCAGCAGCACGTGGAATCTTGACGAGGGTCTCACCAGTCTTAACAGTCTGGCCGTCCTCAACAACTACGTGACCACCCACAGGGAAGTTATAGGTACCTACAACGTCGCCATTGGCATCGACGATGTCGCAGGTGGGAACCTTCAGCTTATCACGTGACTCAGTAACAATCTTCTCGGTCAAACCAGTGGTTTCGTCGGTCTCAGCACGGAAGGTAACACCCTCGATGACGTCGTGGAACTTCAGCGTACCGGCATACTCAGTAACGATGACGGCATTGAAGGGGTCCCACTGGGCAATCTTCTCGCCCTTCTTAACGGTGTCACCATTCTTGAAGTAGAGTGACGAACCGTAAGGAACGTTGACGGTAGACAGTACGATGTTGGTATGCGTATCGACGAAGCGCATTTCACCCAGACGGCTGACAACCATCTCGCACTCGCGGCCATCCTCATCGAACGGAACGGTGCGAACCTCTTCCAACTCGATCTTAGAATCGTTCTTGGCAACGATGCTGGCATTTGCTGCTGCGTTGGCAGCCACACCACCGGCGTGGAACGTACGCAGAGTCAGCTGAGTACCAGGCTCACCGATAGCCTGAGCGGCAATCACACCGACAGCCTCACCCTTCTGAACCATCTTACGAGTAGCGAGGTTACGACCGTAACACTTCATGCAGACACCATGCTTAGACTCACAGGTGAGCACGGAACGAATCTCGACGCTCTCGATAGGAGAGTCTTCGATGATCTGTGCGATAGGCTCGGTAATCTCCTCACCAGCAGCGACGATGAGCTCGCCAGTAGACGGATGGATGATATCGTGAACAGAGACACGACCGAGGATACGCTCATACAGCGTTGAAATGACCTCGTCGCCGTTCTTCAGCGCGGTGCAGACGAGTCCACGGAGCGTACCGCAGTCTTCCTCATTGATAATCACGTCGTGTGAGACGTCAACCAGACGACGAGTCAGGTAACCGGCGTCGGCCGTCTTCATGGCGGTATCGGCAAGACCCTTACGAGCACCGTGGGTAGAGATGAAGTACTCCAGCACGGACATACCCTCCTTGAAGTTTGACAGAATCGGGTTTTCAATAATCTGAGCACCCTCAGCACCTGCTTTCTGGGGCTTGGCCATCAGACCACGCATACCAGAGAGCTGACGGATCTGGTCCTTACTACCACGGGCACCAGAGTCAAGCATCATGAATACAGCGTTGAAGCCCTGGTCAGCCTCAGTCATCTCCTTCATCAGCACGTTACCAAGGTCGTTGTTGACGTGTGTCCAAGTATCGATAACCTGATTGTAACGCTCGTTGTCGGTGATGAAACCCATGTTATAGTTCTCGGTAATCTGCTGAATCTCGGCATTACCCTTTTCAATCAATTCCTTCTTAGACTCAGGGATGATGATGTCGTCAAGGTTGAATGACAGACCAGCCTCGTAAGCCATGCGGTAACCAAGGTTCTTGATACCATCCAGGAACTCGCAAGCCTCAGCGAAACCTACGTTCTTGATAACGTCGGCAATGATGTCGCGCAGACTCTTCTTAGAAACGATCTTGTTGACATAACCAACCTCCTTAGGAATGATGCCATTAACAATGACACGACCAACAGAGGTCTCTACCATGTGCTTGCAAGGCTTGCCGTCGACGATGTCGTCAACCATGACCTTTACCTGAGCATGCAGGTCGCACTTACCCTCGTTGTGGGCAATGATAGCCTCTTCAGGACCGTAGAAGGTCAGACCCTCACCCTTAGCGCCTGGACGAATCTTAGAGATGTAGTACAGACCGAGCACCATATCCTGTGAAGGCACAGTGATAGGAGCACCGTTGGCAGGGTTCAGAATATTGTGGCTCTGGAGCATCAGGATCTGTGCCTCCAGAATAGCTTCGTTAGACAGGGGGAGGTGGACAGCCATCTGGTCACCATCGAAGTCGGCATTGAACGCGGTACAAGCCAGTGGGTGCAGCTGGATAGCCTTACCCTCAATCAACTTGGGCTGGAAGGCCTGGATACCCAGACGGTGCAGTGTTGGTGCACGGTTCAACAAAACGGGATGACCCTTCATCACGTTCTCCAGAATATCCCAGATAACGGGCTCACGACGGTCAACAATCTTCTTAGCCGACTTGACAGTCTTCACAATACCGCGCTCGATGAGCTTACGGATGATGAATGGCTTATAGAGCTCGGCGGCCATCAGCTTAGGCAGACCGCACTCGCCCATCTTCAGCTCAGGACCAACAACGATAACCGAACGTGCTGAGTAGTCAACACGCTTACCGAGCAAGTTCTGACGGAAGCGACCCTGCTTACCCTTCAGTGAGTCAGAGAGTGACTTCAGAGGACGGTTGCTATCGCTCTTCACAGCACTAGACTTACGGCTGTTGTCGAAGAGTGAGTCGACAGCCTCCTGCAACATACGCTTCTCGTTGCGCAGGATGACCTCGGGAGCGTGAATCTCCATCAGGCGCTTCAGACGGTTGTTACGAATAATGACGCGACGATAGAGGTCGTTCAGGTCGGAGGTAGCAAAACGGCCACCATCCAGAGGAACGAGAGGGCGCAGCTCAGGAGGAGTAACGGGGATAATCTTCATGATCATCCACTCAGGACGGTTGATGCCCTTTTCCACGGATGAACGGAAGGCCTCTACCACCTGCAGACGCTTCAGAGCCTCGTTCTTACGCTGCATAGAAGAGTCGCTGTTGGCGCGGTCACGCAGCTCGTAAGACAGTGAGTCGAGGTCAAGACGAACCAGCAGGTCGTAGATAGCCTCAGCACCCATCTTACAGATGAACTTGTTGGGATCGCTATCCTCCAGGTAGTCGTTGTCGGCAGGAATCTGGTTGTCGATGAGGTCGTTATACTCCTCCTCAGAGAGCAGGTCGTACATCTGAGAACCCAGAGCAGGGTTACCCTCGCCGTCCTTTTTGCCAGCCATGATACCGGGCTGGATGACCACGTAACGCTCGTAGTAGATGATAGCATCGAGCTTCTTGGTGGGCAGACCCAGCAGATAACCAATCTTGTTGGGCAGTGAACGGAAATACCAGATGTGGGCTACGGGCACAACGAGCTCGATGTGACCAGTACGCTCACGACGTACCTTCTTCTCGGTAACCTCTACACCACAACGGTCGCAGACGATACCCTTATAGCGGATGCGCTTG
>CADCGD010000040.1 GCA_902800925.1 uncultured Bacteroidales bacterium
TCAGTTTTTCCATATTTGCATAATCTTTAAAAATGAGTATGCAAAGGTAGAAACTTGTCAGAAGAGCTGCAAGGCGTCAAAGCGGATACGCTTACTTATGTTAGGAAAGAAAGGTAAATAGATTCATAACAAAAATAGTGCGATATGTTTTGCGCTTTGCCTACTTTGTATTACTTTTGCATTAAATAAAGAAACAACAAATGGAGAAAAGCAATAAGGTGCCCCACCCTTGGGGAGAGAATAACGAAGGAGAGCATCCCCTGGCCATCTTCAAGTACTGTCCCGTTTGTGGCAGTGCACACTTTGAGGTGAACAACTTCAAGAGCAAGAAGTGCAGGGACTGTGGGTTCACCTACTATGCCAACCCCTGTTCGGCAACGGCAGCATTCATCGTCAACGATAAGGATGAGCTGCTGGTGGTGAGGCGTGCCAAGGAACCTGCCAAAGGCACCCTCGACCTGCCTGGCGGTTTCTGTGACATGTATGAAACTGTAGAAGAGGGCATGCGCCGTGAGATCAAGGAAGAAACAGGACTGGAGGTCGAGAACATCGAATACCTTTTCTCGTCGCCCAACGTCTATATGTATAGTGGCATGGGAGTGCACACCCTCGATATGGATTTCCTGGTGCGTGTGCATGGCAATGCTGTCGCCGTAAAAGCTGCCGACGATGCTGCTGAGGCTCTCTGGATACCTATTAACGAAGTTAATCCCGCTGAGTTCGGACTAACCAGCATCCGAAATGCTGTCATAAGATTCTTGGCAGAAACGTTAAGAAAATAAAAAATTACATATATATATAAGGTGTAACCAAAACTTTTGCTTACTTTTGCGGCCCGAAAGTTTACACAATTGAGAAAAGACAATTGAAAATAGATAATTGATATGCAAAAGAATTTGGTGATAGTAGAGTCTCCTGCCAAGGCGAAAACCATTGAGAAATTCCTAGGCAGCGACTATAAGGTCATGTCGAGCTACGGTCACATCCGCGACTTGAAAAAGAAGGAGATGAGTATCGACACCGGTACGCTCGAACCCGAATACGAGATACCTGAAGAGAAGGCAAAACTCGTCAAGGAACTGAAGAGCAACGCAGAGAAGGCAGAGAAGGTCTGGCTCGCATCCGATGAAGACCGCGAGGGAGAAGCCATCTCTTGGCACCTATGTGAGGTGTTGGGACTGGACGAGGAGAAGACCAACCGTATCGTCTTCCACGAGATTACCAAGCCCGCTATTCTGCAAGCCATCGAGACGCCGCGTCACCTGGATATGAATCTGGTGAATGCCCAGCAGGCTCGTCGCGTACTGGACCGTCTGGTAGGTTTCAAGCTGTCGCCAGTACTGTGGCGTAAGGTGAAGCCCGCCCTGTCAGCAGGCCGTGTACAGAGTGTTGCCGTACGCTTGATTGTAGAGCGCGAACGCGAAATTCAGAACTTCCAAAGCGAGGCTTACTATAGCATTGCAGGTATCTTTGCCATCACCAACGCCGATGGTTCACAGACAGAGGTAAAGGCCACGCTGGCACAGCGCCTGAAAACCCACGAGGAGGTGGAGCAATTCTTGCAAAAGTGCATTGACGCCACCTATACCGTACAGTCTGTCAGCAAGAAGCCGCTGAAGCGAACCCCTGCACCTCCTTTCACCACTTCTACCCTGCAACAGGAGGCTGCCCGTAAGTTAGGCTTCACCGTCAGCCAGACGATGATGGTTGCCCAGCACCTGTACGAGCACGGACAGATTACCTATATGCGTACAGACTCTGTGAACCTGTCTGGTCTGTGTATCAATGCCAGCAAGGAGGAGATCACCAAGCTCTACGGTGAGGAATACAGCAAGGTACGCCAGTATCACACCAGTTCGAAAGGTGCCCAGGAGGCTCACGAAGCCATCCGTCCTACCTATATGGATCGTACAGAGATTGAAGGAACAGCCCAGGAGCGCAAGCTCTATGAGCTCATCTGGAAGCGTACCATCGCCAGTCAGATGGCTGATGCAGAGATAGAGAAGACCACTGTCAACATCGCTATCAGTGGTACTGAGGAACAGTTTGTTGCTCAGGGCGAAGTACTGAAGTTCGATGGTTTCATCAAGGTTTACCGTGAGTCTGTTGACGATGACGACAATCAGGAAGAAGAAAGCCATATCCTGCCACCGCTGAAGAAAGGTATGGTGCTGACTCGTCGCGAGATTCAGGCTACCGAGCGTTTCAGCCAGGGTCCCCAGCGCTACACGGAGGCTTCGCTGGTACACAAGCTAGAGGAACTGGGTATCGGTCGTCCGTCAACCTACGCCCCCACCATCTCTACCATCCAGCAGCGCGAGTACGTGCACAAGGGCGACAAGAAAGGTGAGGAGCGCAGCTATACCATCGACATGCTAAAGGGAAAGCTCATCACGCAGAAGACACGTAAGGAGATGGCTGGCTCGGACAAGGGCAAGCTGTTGCCATCAGATATCGGTATCGTTGTCAACGACTTCCTGATGAAGTATTTCCCCTCTATCATGGACTATAACTTTACCGCCAAGGTGGAGCAGGACTTCGATAAGATTGCCGAGGGCAAAGAGTCGTGGACAGGAATGCTGAAGGGCTTCTATAAGAAGTTCGAGCCCACGGTAGAGAAGACTATGAATGCCCGTCAGGAGCGTAAGGCCGGTGAGCGCCAGTTGGGCAAAGACCCCAAGAGCGGCAAGCCTGTCTTTGTGAAGATTGGACGCTTCGGTCCCGTGGTGCAGATTGGTTCTGCAGAGGATACCGAAAAACCCCTGTTTGCACAGTTGCCCAGCGACAAGAGCATGGAGGAGCTGACACTGGAGGAGGCGTTGGAACTGTTCCAGTTGCCACGCACTTTAGGTGATTTCGAGGGCTCACCAGTCACCATCGGTGCTGGTCGCTTCGGCCCTTACATCCTGCACCAGAAGAAGTACACCTCGCTGCCCAAGGGGACAGACCCGATGGCTATCACGCTGGAAGAGGCTGTCAGCCTCATCAACGAGAAGCGCCAGCAGGAATCACAAAAGCACATGAAGATATTCATTGAGGACGACAAGCTGGAACTGCTCAACGGACGCTACGGTCCCTATCTGGCTTACGACGGCAAAAACTACCGTTTGCCCAAGAATCTGCATGCGAAGGCTGCTGAGCTGACCTACGCAGAGTGTATGGCCATCATTGAGAAACAGAAGAAATGAGGCGCATCATCCTGATAGGCTATATGGGGTCTGGCAAGACCACCGTGGGTAAGGCACTCTCTAAGGAGACCGGCATGATGTTCTATGACCTCGACTGGTATATCGAGAGCCGCATGCGCAAGACCGTCTCACAGATCTTTGCCGAGAAAGGCGAAGAAGCTTTCCGCAAGATAGAATACAACATGCTGCACGAGGTGGCAGAGTTTGAGGATGTCATCATCAGTTGTGGAGGCGGCACACCCTGCTTCTTCGACAATATGGACTACCTGAACCAGCAAGGCGACGTGGTCTATCTGAAGGCGACGCCAGAGACGCTCTACGAACACCTGCTCATGGCAAAGATTGAGCGCCCGCTGCTGAAGGACAAGAGTCCAGAGGAGCTGATAGCCTATATCACGGAACACCTGAAAGAGCGTGCACCCTTCTATGAGAAGGCCCACTACACCCTCGACGTCAACGTGCTTGACAATACAGACAAGATAGCCACCAGCGTAGAACGTATCAAATCATTATTATCCCTATAAGTCTATGAAGAAATGGACCATCGACGACTCTAAGGAGCTGTACAACATCAACGGCTGGGGTACCAGCTACTTCGGTATCAACGAAGAAGGAGACATCTATGTGACTCCTTGTAAGGATGACACGCAGATAGACCTGCGTGAGGTGATGGACGAACTGTCGCTGCGCGACGTACAGGCCCCTGTACTGTTGCGCTTCCCAGATATTCTCGATAACCGTATCGAGAAGACGTGGAGCTGTTTCAAGAAGGCTGCCAAGGAGTATGAATATAAGGCAGAGAACTATGTGGTGTTCCCCATCAAGGTCAACCAGATGCAGCCCGTTGTTGAGGAGATCATCTCGCACGGTGCGAAGTTCAATCTGGGTATCGAGGCAGGTTCCAAGCCTGAACTGCATGCTGTCATTGCCGTACAGTGTCAGAGCGACTCTATCATCATCTGTAATGGCTACAAGGACCAGTCGTACATCGAACTGGCCCTGCTGGCACAGAAGATGGGTAAGCGCATCTTCATCGTTGTAGAGAAGCTGAACGAACTGGATATCATTGCCCGTGAGGCTAAGAAACTGGGGGTACGCCCGAATATCGGCATCCGCATCAAACTGGCCAGCAGTGGTAGTGGCAAATGGGAAGAGAGCGGTGGCGACGCTTCTAAGTTCGGACTGACCAGTGCCGAATTGTTGGAGGCCCTCGACCTGCTGGAGAAGAAGGACATGAAAGACTGTCTGCGACTCATCCACTTCCATATCGGTTCGCAGATTACCAAGATCCGTCGCATACAGACCGCCCTGCGTGAGGCTTCACAGTTCTATGTGCAACTGCACAAGATGGGCTATAACGTTGACTTCGTAGACTGTGGTGGTGGACTGGGTGTTGACTACGACGGTACACGCTCACCATCGAGCGAGTCGTCTGTCAACTACTCTATCCAGGAGTATGTCAATGACTGTATCTACACCTTCGTAGATGCCGCCAACAAGAACGATCTGCCCCACCCCAACCTGATTACAGAGAGTGGACGTTCGCTGGCTGCCCACCACTCAGTATTGGTTATCGACGTGCTGGAGACGGCCTCGCTGCCAGAGATGCCTGAGGAGTTTGAGCCCGATGAGAACAGCCATCAGTTGGTGAAGGACCTCTATGAGATATGGGATAATCTGTCGCCACGCAATGTCTTGGAAGACTGGCACGATGCTGAACAGATTCGCGAGGAGGTGCTCGACCTTTTCGCGCATGGTATTGTTGACCTGAAGACGCGTGCTGAGATTGAGGCGATGTACTGGAGCGTCTGTCATGAGATTCACGCACTCGCCAAGAACCTGAAACACGTTCCTGAGGAGTTGATGAATATCGACAAACTGTTGGCAGACAAATACTTCTGTAACTTCTCGCTGTTCCAGTCGCTGCCCGACTCATGGGCTATCGACCAGATATTCCCCATCATGCCCATCCAGCGCCTGAACGAGCGTCCTACGCGTAACGCCACTATTCAAGACATCACCTGCGACTCTGACGGAAAGATTGCCAACTTTGCCACCAACCGCCATAACTCGCACTCGTTGCCTGTACATACACTGAGAAAGAACGAGAAATACTACCTTGGCGTATTCCTGGTGGGTGCCTATCAGGAGATTCTTGGTGACATGCACAACCTCTTTGGCGACACTACTGCCGTACACATCTCTGTAAAGGATGGTGCCTACCATATTGATCAGATATTCGATGGCGAGACCGTTGAAGAGGTGCTGGAATACGTGCAGTACAACCCCAAGAAGCTGGTGCGCCAGTTGGAGATCTGGGTAGCCAAGAGCGTCAAGCAGGGCAAGATTTCACTGGAAGAGGGTAAGGAGTTCTTGAGCAATTACCGCTCAGGACTCTACGGTTACACCTATCTGGAATAACTCGAAACATCGATAATAAATGATGAAAGAGAAACTAACCATAGTAAAAGTAGGAGGAGCTGTAGTAGAAGACGAACTGCAGCTCTCTCAGTTATTACGCGACTTCTCAGCCATTGAGGGTCGCAAAGTACTGGTACACGGTGGTGGTCGCAAAGCCACCAAGATGGCTGAGCGTCTGGGCATAGAGACCCAGATGGTCAACGGACGACGCATCACCGATAAGGATATGCTGGAAGTGGTCACGATGGTGTATGGCGGACTGGTCAACAAGAACCTCGTAGCCCGTCTGCAAGCTAATGGTGTTAACGCCCTCGGAATGACTGGAGCCGATGCAGACGTTATCCGCAGCCACAAGCGCCCTGTCAAAGTGGTCGACGGCTCCCCCGTCGACTACGGCTTCGTGGGTGATGTGGACCGCGCTTCAGGTTCGACGCTGAGTCACCTCATTGAAGCAGGCATCACCCCCGTCATGGCTCCGCTGACACACGATGGCGAAGGACATATCCTCAACACCAACGCTGACACCATCGCCTCAGAGACTGCCAAGGCGCTGGCCTCGCTCTATGACGTGACGCTCATCTTCTCGTTTGAGAAAAAGGGAGTACTGAGCAATCCCGATGACGACGAGAGCGTCATCCCCGTCATTACCCATGCCGACTTTGAACGCTACAAGGCCGATGGCACCATCAGTGGTGGTATGCTACCCAAGATAGAGAATGCCCTCAGTGCCGTTGACGCTGGTGTCAGTCGTGTCATCATTACGCTAGCTACAGCCATTGACGGACAACACGGAACGGTGATAAGAGAATAGTGAAAAGAGAATAGTGAAAAGAGAATAGTGAATAGAGAATAATTTGCTGCCACAGTGAAAACCATTAGTTTCCAGTCCGATATCCTGCCGTTGAAGAACGAGCTCTACAGGATGGCACTCCGCATCACAATGAATGCTGCGGACGCTGAGGATGTCGTGCAGGAAACGATGATGAAGGTGTGGAACCGTCGCGACCAGTGGAATCAGATAGAGTCCATTGAGGCTTTCTGTCTGACCATCTGCCGTAACGTCTCATTAGATAAGGTACGGCGTATGGACAACCAGACACAGTCGCTGGATGCTGCCTACGACCCTAAAGACCAGGGTGTCGCCTCCAACCCTGAGGAGCAGGCCATACAGAGCGACCGCGTCCGACTGGTACGCCAAATGATTAACCTGCTACCTGAAAAACAGCGCAGTTGCATGCAGTTGCGCGACATGGAAGGCAAGAGCTACAAGGACATTGCCACCGTTCTCGACATCACGGAAGAACAAGTAAAAGTCAACATTTTCAGGGCTCGACAAACAATTCGTGAAAAATTTAAGAGATTTCTGTAACTTTCTGTTTTAACAAACGTCTTTAATATAGAAAAAGGCAAAAAAGTATGGACTACAAGTACATCGAACAACTCATGGAGCGCTACTGGAACGCTGAGACGACTCTCGAAGAGGAGAGCATTCTGCGTTCTTTCTTCCATCAGGAGAACATCCCTGCGGAGATGGAGCCCCTACGCGCCCTCTTTGCCGACGAGGCAACGAATGAGGTGTTAGGCGATGACTTCGATGCCCGTATGTTGGAGATGATTCGCGAAGAAGAGGCTCCCAAGGCTGTCAAGGCTCGTGAGATCACACTCACACGTCGCCTGATGCCACTCTTCAAGGCCGCTGCCGTCATCGCTATCATCCTGACGATTGGTGGTGCCCTGCAAGCACCCTGGGACAACAGTTGGAATACACCGCAAGACTATGCACGCATCCAGCAAGACCTCGACAGCGTAGCTGCCGTCAGTCCCATCCAAGCCGAGAACATGAGCGACTGGTCTGCCGACAGCACCAGCATCCTCATGGAAAGGCCAAAAAACTAGATAATTTTCTATGCTTTCTCTATATTTACAAATCAATGTTAGTTAAAACACCGAAACTGTGAAGTTTCATTTCTCTCAAATTTTTCATAACATACTAACGAGGAACGGGCTGCCCTACTGATGAGTCAGAGAGCAGCCCGTTCAAATAAATTGTAAGGGTAAGTGAACCTGGTTTCAGAAAAGTTTTGTACCTTTGCATCCGCTTATGAACAGACTATTGTATCATCTTATAGCCTTTGTGGTCGTAGCGGTGTGGGGAACGACCTTCGTGTTTACCAAACTGCTATTGATGGCGGGACTGACGGCGGCACAGATTTTTGTATGGCGCTTTGTGATAGCCTATGTGCTACTGTTGGGCTATGCGGTAGTATTGCACTGGCTAAAGAGACGCACGTTCAGGCTCTTTTCTTCTAACTGGAAGGATGAGCTACTGATGCTAGGACTGGGTGTGACGGGCGGTTCGCTGTACTTTTTGGCGGAGAATACAGCTATGGTCTATACCACCACAACGAATACATCGCTGATAGTCTGCCTGTGTCCGCTATTTGCCTCGCTGCTCATCTCCATGTTCTACAAGTCGGAACGGCTACACGGTATCCAGATAGCAGGAACGCTGATGGCTGCAGTGGGAGTGGTCATCGTGGTACTCAATGGCCATTTCGTGCTCCATCTGTCGCCTGTGGGTGATACGCTAGCTTTTATAGCCTGTCTATGTTGGGCGCTCTACTCACTATTGATCATACCTGCTAACAAGCGTTATGACATCGTATTTACCACGCGCAAGGTATTCTTTTATGGTTTGGTGTCGATGATTCCGTATTTCCTCGTCAAACCGGAGGAGGCGGATATGTTCACTATAGCAAAGATTCAGACGTTCACGCCGTCTGTCATCCTGAACCTGTTGTTCTTAGGCTGTGTGGCGTCAATGCTCTGTTTTCTGACGTGGAACTGGGTAATAAAAAAGCTGGGGGCCGTAGTGGCAACAAACTATGTCTATTTCAATCCCGTCGTCACAGTAGTCTTCGCCTGGCTTATACTCTCAGAACGCATCACCGTTTACTTCCTTGCAGGTACGCTACTGATACTGCTGGGAATGTTTGCCCTGAATAAAGGAGGAAAGAAAGGAAACAGGCAATTGGGACTATAAACGTCCTGTCTCTCTGTAACTGAAATAGTTACCGTCAGTGAGGATGACGTGATCCATGAAGTGGATACGCATGAGTTGACAAGCCCGTTGTAGTTGGTTGGTCAGGTCGTTGTCTGCAGTACTAGGACGCAGGTTGCCAGAAGGGTGGTTGTGGCAAACGGCAATGATAGTGGCATTGGCAAGGACAGCCTCACGCATAATGATACGGATATCAACGCTGACCTCGGTAATGCCGCCATGCGAGATGCGTACCTTTTTGATGAGTCGGTTGTTCTGGTTCATCAGCAGGAGCCAGAACTCTTCGACGTCACAATCCTGAAGAACAGGATGCATGTGATTGTAAATCTTGGTGGCTGTCCCCAAGTCAGGGCGCTCCTCAGGCTTCTCCATCTGACGACGCTTACCCAGTTCGCAGGCTGCAAGAATGGTGATGGCTTTAGCTGGTCCTACGCCATTGTATTCGCAAAGCTGACGAAGGGTCATCTTACCCAGCGTATTGAGGTTGTTGTTACAATCGGAGAGTATCCGCTTCATCAGCGACACAGCATCCTCTTGGGGTGAACCAGAACCTACAAGAATGGCTAACAGCTCAGCATCACTCAATGCTTCAGCGCCCAGCCGCTCCATCTTCTCGCGTGGACGGTCTTCTTCAGCCCACTGGTTGATATTGAGTTTATCCATCATTTATAGAAGTTCTTTTCGAAAGCCGTAAACTCGTCTTGCTTCAAGACGCAACGCTTCCACCACGACTCAATGAAACCGAAACCATAGCCCATCAGTTGAGTGAAAGCTGCAGGAATGCTAAGCAGTCCTACCCACAAGCTCTTGTTCTGCAAGGTGGAGTCAACAAGGATGAGCAGACAGTAAAGCAGTAATGGCAATATCGTCAAGCCATAACAGAATGGAGCAAGCAACATACAGCCAATGACACCCAAAGTAAACACCATGGGCAACAGATGAACCAGTTTCATAGTTCCCGGGTGGCGCTTCTCCAAGTTGATGCGGGCAATGCCACTGTTATACACCTGTCGGAAGAACTTACGGAAGTCGGTACGACGCTTATGCCACACCCATGCGTCAGGAAACAGCTGTGGCTGATAGCCAGCCTCAACGATACGGTAGGAGAAGTCGACATCCTCGCCAAAGCGCATCTTCGAGAAACCGCCCAGCTGCAGGTAGACATCGCGACGAATACCCATATTGAACGAGCGTGGGAAGAACTTGTCGAGCTTCTTCTTGCCACCACGAATACCTCCCGTAGTAAAGAACGACGTCATGGAGTAGCTGATGGCTTTCTGCACGGGTGTGAACGACGGGTGCGCAGCATCAGGACCACCCCAGGCGGCGGCTTCACCGCCTAGTGAAGAGTGAATAGTTAATAGTGAAGAGTCAACTGCCTCCAAAAAGCCTGTGGGAAGGACAACGTCGGAGTCGAGGATGATGACATAGTCACCTTGGGCACGCTCCACACCATAGTTGCGGCTCTGGCCTGGGCCACTGTTCTCCTTATAGTAATAATGCAAAGCAAGGATGCTTGCGTACTTGTCGCAAACATCCTTGCAAGGTTTTTGTGAACCGTCCTCAACAATAATAACCTCAAAGTCTTTGAGTGTTTGGGAGCAGAGGCTCTCAAGCAACTCGTCCACTTCGTCAGGGCGATTGTAGACAGGAACAATCAGTGAATACTTCATTATTCACTATTCGTTACTCACTAGCGAAGCGCTTACTCCTTAGCGCGAGCCAGATATGAACCGTCGCGGGTGTCAACCTGAATCAGGTCGCCCTCGTTGATGAACAGAGGAACGCGAACCTCAACACCAGTCTCCAGTGTAGCGGGCTTCAAGGTGTTGGTAGCAGTGTCACCCTTGATACCAGGCTCTGAGTGAGTAACGCGAAGAATGGTCTTCACGGGCATCTCAGCATAGAGGATGGTACCATCGGTAGTGTCGCTGACAACAGATACTACGTCGCCCTCCTTCATGTACTCGTGACCGATAACGAGATCGTTAGCAATGGGAATCTGCTCGAAAGTCTCCTGGTTCATGAAGATGCGGCCTTCCTGATCCTCATAGAGGTACTGATAGTCGCGGTGCTCGATGACAACGTCCTCCAGCTTCTCACCGATGTTGTAGCGGCGCTCCAACACGCGACCGTCGGTAACGTTCTTCATCTTGATGTTCATGATAGTGTTTCCCTTACCGGGCTTACGATGCTGGAAGTCGATGCAAACCCAAATAGCACCGTCCATGCGGATAGCGGTACCCTTCTTAATGTCTTGTGAGTTAATCATAAAATATGCTATTTAATAATGTAATTATCTCTTTTGCGGGTGCAAAGGTACAAAAAAAAGTGAAAAGTGAAAAGTGAAAAGTGAAAAATTTAAGCGAAAACTTGCACAATTAGAAATAATTATGTAATTTTGCAGCCCGAATTGACGAATCACAACAATAAAAATAAGATAAAACAATGAAAAGAACATTTCAGCCGCACAATCGTCGCCGCGTAAACAAGCATGGTTTCCGTGAGCGCATGGCAACAAAGAATGGTCGTCGCGTACTGGCTTCTCGCCGCGCTAAGGGCCGCAAGAAGTTAACTGTATCTGACACGCATAAGAATTGGGTGTATTTTCTAAGAAATATACCCAATTTTTTTGTTGTCTCAATATTTCTTTGTACTTTTGCGAAATCATAGCACAAAAGAGTTAGCATGAACATAAAAGAATCATTGGGCAAAGTGTTTGACCGTTTTGTAGTCATCAACCTATCAGCAATGCTGGTGGTCATCATTTTGCTGTGTGTAGGTGTAGGCTTCGGTCTGGACCTCTATACCCATCATGGAGAGAATGTGGTGGTGCCCAACCTGAAAGGATTGGACATTGACAAGGCTGAGCGCCAACTTCAATTATTAGGACTGGCTGTTGTCGTCAGCGACTCTGGCCATAACAAGGCGTTCCCTGCCAACAGTATCCTGTTGCAGACCCCAGGCGAGGGACAGAAGGTAAAGAAAGGACACGTCATCTATCTAACTGTCAACTCTCCTTCATCACCTTCTTTCGCCTTGCCTGACCTGGTTGACAACTCCAGCTACCGTGAAGCCGAAGCCAGACTGACAGCTATGGGATTCCGTCTGAACCCACCCCAAATGGTGGATGGTGAGAAAGACTGGGTCTATGGTATCCTCTGTCGTGGCCGTCGTGTATCCAATGGCGATCGCATCTCTATAGACCATCCACTAACGCTGATGGTTGGCAAAGGTACCATCGAAGACCTGGACGACATCGACATGGTGGGTGCTGAAGAAGTAGAAGAAGGTGGCGAGACGGACGACTTCGAGGAAGTCAATATGCCGTAATTAACAAAAAGAAATGACGGAAGAACTCGACGATATAGAACTCTTGGATGGCGAATCTGATGGTGACCTTCAGGTTGAAGACGGCCAACTGTATGAGCACCTGCGCATGGAAGTAGACCGTGGGCAGGAGCCTGTGCGTATTGACAAATACATGTCGGAACACGTACAGCACTCGTCACGCAACCGCATCCAGAAAGCTGCTGACGCTGGATTCATCCAGGTCAATGGTAAACCCGTCAAGAGTAACTATAAGGTACGACCTGGCGATGTCATCACGCTGATGCTCGACCGTCCACACTACGACACGACCATTGAACCAGAGGACATTCCATTGGACGTGGTCTATGAGGATGACCAGTTGATGGTCATTAACAAACCCGCCGGACTGGTGGTACACCCAGGTGTGGGCAACTTCCACGGCACACTAGTCAACGCCATCGCGTGGCATCTGCGCAATCTGCCATCATACGACCCCAACGACCCCAGCGTGGGACTGGTACACCGCATTGACAAGGATACCAGTGGACTGCTTGTCGTCGCCAAGACACCAGAAGCGAAGACAGAGTTGGGTGCCCAGTTCTTCAATCACGACACCCACCGCAGCTATCAGGCATTGGTATGGGGTAACTTTACGGAGGACACAGGACGTATAGAAGGCAATATAGGTCGCGACCCCAAGGATCGTCAGCGCATGGCGGTATTCCCTCCGGGCTCTGACATTGGCAAGAGTGCTGTCACCCATTACAAAGTGCTGGAGCGCTATGGCTATACCACCTTGGTGGAGTGTCGACTGGAGACAGGACGCACCCATCAGATACGAGCTCACATGAAGCATATCGGTCATCCGCTGTTTGCCGACGAACGCTATGGCGGCACAGAGATTCTGCGTGGTGAACGGACGGCATCTTACAAAGCATATATCCAGAACTGCTTCAAGCTCTGCAATCGACAGGCGTTGCACGCCAAGACACTGGGTTTCGTGCATCCTGTCACTCACGAGCAGATGGACTTCACCAGCGAACTGGCTGACGACATGCAGGCACTCATAGAAAAGTGGCGCAACTATACTCGAAACATCGAGCTATCGTAAAATCGAAACATCGTAATATCGAAATAACGAAAAAAATAATAATACAGGAACTATGAAACATCTAAAACGTAACATCGCCATTGTGTGTGGTGGCGACTCTTCTGAACACGACGTATCACTGCGCTCAGCACAGGGACTCTATTCTTTCTTTGACAAGGAGCGCTATAACGTATATATCGTAGACATCAAAGGACAGGACTGGCACGTCGAACTGCCTGGAGGCATTACGGCACGCATTGACCGTAACGACTTCTCGTTTGTGGAAGACGGCAAGGCCAAGCTCTTCGACTATGCCTATATCACCATCCACGGTACTCCCGGTGAGAACGGCATCCTGCAGGGATACTTCGACCTGATTGACCTGCCCTACTCCACCAGTGGCGTATTGGTAGAGGCTATGACCTTCGACAAGTTCGTGCTGAACCAGTATCTGCGTGGCTATGGTGTCAGTGTGGCCGACTCGTTGCTGATTCGCCAGGGCTATGAGCAGCTAGTGAGCGACGATGAGATAGAACAGCGCATCGGCATGCCTTGCTTTGTGAAGCCTGCTGCCGACGGTTCTTCTTTCGGTGTCAGCAAGGTTAAGAATAAAGATCAGTTAGCTCCTGCCATTCGCAAGGCTATGCTGGAGAGCTCAGAGATTATGGTGGAGCAGTATCTGGAGGGTACGGAGATCAGCATCGGCTGCTATAAGACTCGCGAGAAGTCTGTCGTACTGCCAGCTACCGAGGTGGTTACCAACAACGAGTTCTTCGACTATGACGCAAAATACAATGGTCAGGTTCAGGAGATAACCCCTGCCCGTCTGTCAGAGGAGGTCACTCGTCGTGTACGCGAGATTACCAGCCATATCTACGACATTCTCCACTGCAACGGCATTATCCGCATTGACTACATCATCTCCAAGGAGGGTAAGATTTCTATGCTGGAGGTGAACACCACTCCTGGCATGACACCTACCAGCTTTATTCCCCAGCAGGTGCGTGCCGCAGGTCTGGAGATGAAGGACGTGCTGACAGATATTGTGGAAAATCAGTTCTGATTTTCAAGTGCGGAATTTAGAATGTAGAGTTTAGAGTTTGCTACCGCTATGGAGAAGTACGACATCAAGGAGTTTGACGAGATACGGCCCTATGAAGCTAGTGAGATGCAGCAGGCGTTCAACGACCTATTGAACGACCGCCAGTTCAGCACCATCATGAAAGGCTTTGCGCCCTGGCTACCGAAAGGTCTGCGCAACGGACTGTTGCGACTGGCCTTTACAGGTGTCAAGACACCGCTCGACTTTCAGAAGCGCTTCATGAAGCCTATCGTTAAATGGATTATCCGCAAACATACCGACGGCTGTACGTTTGACGACAACCTGCTCCCTGAGGAGAAGTCGTTGCGCTATACCTTCATGAGCAATCATCGCGATATCGTACTTGACTCTGCTTTCCTGGACGTCAAACTCGTCGAGGCAGGCTATCCCACTACCGTTGAGATAGGTATTGGCGACAACCTGCTCATCTATCCTTGGATTAAGCGATTGGTACGCATGAACAAAGCTTTCACCGTTCGTCGCGGTCTGACGGCTCATGAGATGATGCGTTCCAGTCAGTTAATGAGCCGCTATATCCACTATGCTGTCACTGAGAAAAAGGAGAACATCTGGATAGCCCAGCGAGAGGGTCGTGCCAAAGACTCCAGTGACCACACACAGGATGCCGTACTGAAGATGCTGGCGATGGGTGGTGAACTCCGCGAACTGAATATCTGTCCACTCACCATCAGCTATGAGTTTGACCCCTGCGACTATCTGAAAGCCCAGGAGTTCCAGCAGAAGCGCGACAATCCCGCTTTCAAAAAGTCGCGTCAGGACGACCTCGACAACATGAAGACGGGCATCTTCGGTTACAAGGGACGTGTCCACTATCGTTGTGGCACGCCCATCAACCAGTGGCTTGCTGAACTTGACGGGCTACCTCGTAACGAGTACTTCCAACAGCTCAGTCAGCGCATCGATCAGGAGATCCATGCGGGCTACCGTCTATATCCCTGTAACTACATCGCCTTGGACCGTCTGGAAGGCACCTCAACATATGCTGATCAGTACACATCAAAGGACATAGAACGCTTCGACAAGTACCTCGCTGGTCAGCTGGCAAAAATCAGCATTCCCAACAAAGACGAAGCATTCCTACGTGAGCGCATGCTGACGATGTATGCCAACCCTGTACGCAACTACCTAAAGACAAAAGTATGAAAAGGCTGTCGTCTTCCATCTTCCTCTGTCTTCTGTCTTCTATCTTCTTCCTGTCTTGCGAGACAGACAACTACGAGAAGGGAGAGGGGCGCTACTCGTTGCTATTGGCAGACTTTGCCTATCTTACCGTCAACAGTGAGAAAGTCGGCGTATCGTTCCTCACCGATGAGGGTGAGAACTTTCTCATCAGCAATCCGCAGAAAGCATCATGGATACAGACAGCCGACACCATCTATCGCGCATACCTATATTATAATAAGATAGAAAATGGTAAGGCACGTGTAACATCCATGGGAAGTCTGCCCACTCTGAAGCCCCGTGATGCTAAAGAGTTTAAACGTCAGCCACAGGACCCATTGGGACTGGAGAGTTCCTGGCTGACGCGCGATGGCAAATATATCAATTTGGGACTGCTGCTGAAAAACGGTCGTGACGACAATGGCAAGGAGGGCACTCATGCCTTATCAATTGTCTGCGACGAAGTACGCCAGAATGACGACCAGACACAGACAGCCTATTACCGTCTGTTACACGACCAAGGCAAAGCTCCCGAATATTATACCAACCGTCGCTACGCATGTATTCTGCTACCAACAGAACAACGGCCAGACAGTGTGTGTCTGACCGTTAATACCTACGACGGTGTCGTTGTCAAAAAATTCAAATTGTAGCCAACACCTTCTCTACTTTCTCCACGATAACCTCTGGCGCAATATTGCGCATACAAGCATAGTCTCCACGCAGACAAGGTTTCTGACCGTAGATGCTACACGGGCGACAGTCGAGTGGTATCTGCACGGCATTCTCCTCACTCTGTCCCCATCCCATGAAACCAGCATAAGGATGCGTTGCTCCCCAGACGCTAACCACAGGTGTACCCGTGAGCGATGCCATATGCATATTCGAGGAATCCATAGATACCATGACATCAAGATGACTCATCAATATCAGTTCCTGATGCAATGACTCCACCAGTTTGCAGACATAGACACAAGCAGGATGCTGTTCACACCATTCTGTAAAGCACTGATCTTCCTGTTCTCCGCGGCCAAAGAGAAGAATGCGAGCCTTTGGATACTTGGCAATGAGCTGTTCGATGACCTGATGCATCAGACGTGGCGGATAGGTCTTTCCTTCATGAGCCGCAAAGGGGGCTATACCTATCCATTGCTCATAGTTCTTCTTGACACACAATTCCTTTGGCAACATGTTCAGGTTGCCACCTTCCTCAGGGAAGATGCTCTTAAACTGTATCTCCACCGGATAACCCAGTTTGGCGAAGACATCAATATAGTTCTGGAAAGAGGTGGGTTGCTGCACCAGTTCCTTGTTCGATGCTGACGTGATACGGCGACGACCCTTGCGGTGCTTGTTGATATGGGCCACACGATAGTGTCCCAGTTTAAAACGCATGCGCAGATATTCTGAGCGTAACACACTGTGCAGGTCAGCAACAGCCGTAAACTGCTTGGCAGCGAGTCTGCGGTAGAGTGCGTTTAGTCCCTTGATGCCACGATACTCATTCTTCAGGTCAGCAGCCATAAATCCCACATTCGGCGCAAGGTCCTCAAAGAAAGGACGCGCAAATGTCCTGCTCAGTACCGTGATGCGGATGTCAGGATACTGGTGTGCCAACGAATAGACGACGGGAACCACCATAGCCACGTCGCCCATTGCGGAGAAACGAATAACGAGTATGTGTTCTTTCTTCATATTGGCTATTAGCTTTAGCTATAGCTATTTCTTGTAAAGAATAGGATTGGTAGCTGGGTCGTTGTACATCTTCATCTGGCGATACACCTTCATGTATTTACGACCGGCCTCGATATCCTCCAACAACTGGTCAATAGCTGTTGACAGGTCTACCTGCTGCTCCAACAATACGTCTAGCTTAGCTTGGCATTTCTGTACGTGCGCTGCGTCAGCATCCTTACGCTCAGTCTGCTCCTTCATGTGCCAGATTTTCAGCGCCAAGATGCTCAGACGGTCGGTAGCCCATGCGGGACTCTCGGTATTCAGACGGGCATCGGCCTGCGGTTTCACGTCGGCATAGACTTTACGGAAATAGGTATCAATCTCTTCCACCAAGTCCGTACGGTCCTGGTTGGAGCGATCGATACGACGCTTCAAGCCCAAAGCCTCTGTGGGATCAATATGAGGATCACGGATGATATCCTCCAGATGCCACTGTACGGTATCTATCCAGCACTTCAGATACAAGCTATACTCTATCGTATCACGCTCATAAGGATTGTTGATAGGGGTATCCACATGATCCTTCAAGTGATAGTCGCGAATAGCCTGATTGAATATCTTGTTGGCCTTTTCTGTGAATGTCATAGTTGTTTGTTTTATTTTTTATTTTGCAAAGATACGACAAATAAATGACAAAACCGCATTTTTCATTAATTATTTTTGCTATACATAAGTAATTGCAGGATGTTCTTGGTCATATTCATACTTTTTTGTATCTTTGCAAAACCAACAAGATGAACATACATCCACTCCATAGCAACTACGAGCGACCAGTACGGTTTACCTATCCGTTCTGTTACGAGCCACACCCTTTGAGCTGTCAGGCAGCAGCAGAGGTGCAGCAGTATATTGCTACCCATGAGGAGATACGCCGCGACGCCGACAACGGTAAGATGTTCGGAGTCTTGGTGGTGGAAAGTGCTGAAGGACTGGCTTTCCTTGCTGCCTACAGCGGACTGTTGGCAGGTCGTAACGACTGGCCGTATTTTGTACCACCAGTCTATGATGCCCAACAGCCTGACGGACACTTCAAAACCACGGAGCGCGAGATTTCTCTCACCACTCGCCTCTCACCACTCACCTCTAAACAGATGTCGCAGGAGCTACAGACGTGGTTGTTCCATCAGTACCAGTTGCTTAATGCCCGTGGTGAGGTCAAAGACCTCGTTGACATCTGGCAGGAATACTACAGCAGACCTAAACTCAGACAGAGATATCCACTACCACCAGGCGGTACAGGTGACTGCTGCGCACCAAAATTGTTGCAATATGCCTACCAACACTATCTGCACCCCGTCTGCATGGCAGAATTCTGGTGGGGTCAGTCCACCAAGGAGGAGTTGCGCCAACACCTGAACTACTATCCTGCCTGCCGCGGCAAGTGCATGCCCATTCTGACGTGGATGTTACAAGGACTGGACGTAGACCCCAACCCAGAAACGCTGGGTTACGAGCACATGGAGATACCCACCATCTATGAGGATAACGATATCTTGGTGGTCGACAAGCCCAGCGGTATACTATCAGTACCAGGGCGTATGGAAGACTACAGCGTAGAGACGGTCATGCAGCAACGTTATCCTGGTAGCATCGTGGCCCATCGTCTGGATATGAGTACCAGCGGTCTACTCATCGTAGCGAAGCATATTGAGGCATACCACCCACTGCAACAGCAGTTCATCCGCCATGAGGTAAAGAAGAAATATGTAGCATTACTGGAACATACCGGACAGGGATCAGGCATTGTCAGCCTGCCTATGCGTCCAGACCCCATGAATCGTCCACGACAGGTAGTAGATATGGAACATGGCAAACGGGCTGTAACACGCTATGAATTCATCAGTGACCATTTGGTAGCGCTATGGCCAGAGACAGGACGTACCCACCAGTTGCGCATCCATTGTGCACATCCCGACGGACTCAGTAACCCCATCGTTGGTGACGAACTCTACGGCACCAAAGGCCAGCGACTCTGTCTGCATGCTGCCGAGATATGGTTCAAGCATCCTATAAGCGGAGAAGAAATGCATTTTGAGACAACGCCCGATTTCCTATGACACAGACATCACCCATACAAGCCCTTCAACAGCAACGACTGTTGTTACAGCTGGAATACGAGACCGAGAAGGAAGCTTTCCGCCAACAGACCCAACAGACGGATATAGAGCGGAGAGTCAAGCGAGGTGATGCCTGGTGGCCCGTCAAGTTCAGCAAGAGCTACTACAACTCGCTGAACCAGTTGGCTGTAGAGTTGGTGCGTACTGCTGATACCGACATCGAGCACAACTTCGAGTTCGGGAAGCCAGTAGCGTTCTTTCGGATTGATAGCGGGGAAACCGCTATCCACCATTTTCGCCTCACAGGCATCGTGAGCTATGTTGATGGCGACCGGATGGTCGTCACCGTTCCCGACGGTTTTCCTACTGTGGACCTGCAGAATGCCACTACCCCCGATTCATCGCTGGGCATCCAACTCTCGTTCGACGAGACGTCCTACCGACTAATGATGGAGGCACTAGACCGAACCATCAAAGGAAAAGGGCGCTTGGGTTATCTGCGCGATTTGTTCTATTCGCACCAGAAGCCAGAAACCTTTGTCTTTCCCCCCATACACTTTCCTTACCTGAACGCCACACAGGAAGAGGCTGTCAACATGGTGCTTCGCGCTAAAGATGTGGCTATCGTGCATGGTCCTCCTGGCACAGGTAAGACGACAACCCTTGTCGAAGCCATCCGCGAGACGCTGATGCGCGAGAATCAAGTGCTGGTATGTGCACAAAGCAATATGGCTGTTGACTGGATATCCGAGAAACTTGTAGATAGAGGTATCAACGTGCTCCGTATCGGCAACCCGACGCGTGTCAATGACAAGATGCTGTCGTTCACCTACGAGCGACGCTTCGAGGCACATCCTGACTACCCGCACCTATGGGCTATCCGCAAGGCTATCCGTGAGTTGCGCTCCCGACGGAAAAACGTCGGGAGTAGTGCCTATCACCAGAAATTGGAGAGTCTGAAGAGTCGTGCCACCGAACTAGAGATACGCATCAATAATGACCTCTTTGGCGAGGCTCGCGTCATCGCCTCCACACTCGTCGGTGCTGCCAACCGTCTGCTCGATGGTCAGAAGTTTGGCACGTTGTTTATCGACGAAGCAGCACAGGCCTTGGAGGCCGCCTGTTGGATACCCCTACGACGCGTCAGTCGTGTGGTGCTGGCGGGCGACCACTGTCAATTGCCTCCTACCGTCAAGAGCATTGCCGCCCTCAAGGCAGGACTGGGTAAGACGCTCATGGAGCGCATCGTAGAGATGCACCCGGAGGCCGTCACACTGCTAAAGATACAGTATCGCATGAACGACGACATCATGCGTTTCTCCTCTAACTACTTCTACCACGGACAGGTAGAAAGTGCGCCAGAGGTGAAGTATCGCAGCATTCTCGACATGGACGTCCCGATGACGTGGATCGACACGTCACAATTTGACTTACCTCTCACCTCTTTCAAGGAAGAATTCGTCGGTGAATCATTTGGTCGTATCAACAAGGCAGAGGCAGAACTAACGTTGCTTGCCCTGCAGAACTACTTCGAGAAGATTGGCAAGCAACGCCTGCTTGATGAACGTATCGACGTAGGCATCATTTCGCCCTATCGTGCCCAGGTGCAGTATCTGCGCCGACTACTCATGAAGCGCGAATACTTCAAGCCCTTCCGCAGACTCATCAGCGTCAACACGGTAGATGGTTTCCAAGGACAGGAGCGCGACATCATCGTCATCTCCCTGGTACGCAGCAACGACGAGGGACAGATTGGTTTCCTGCGCGACCTGCGACGCATGAACGTCGCCATTACCCGCGCCCGCATGAAACTTATCATTCTGGGCAATGCTCCCACCATGACTCGCCACCCGTTTTATCGCCAGTTGTGGCAGTATATCGATAATTTATAAGGAGAATTATTTGTCTGTTTCAGTTTTTTGCAGTAATTTTGCACACTGATAAGTAAAATGTGCCATGAGCAAGATTGAAATTAGACCAGTGACTACTCGCAAGGAACTGCAACAGTTCGTGCAGTTCTACTACGATTTATATCGCGACAGCAAGTATGCCGTACCCTTCCTGTACAGCGAAGAGATGTCGACATTACGCGAAGACAAGAACACCTCCTTTGAGTGTTGCGAAGCCCAATACTTTATGGCCTTTCGCGACGACAAGTTGGTGGGCCGTGTGGCAGCGATCATCAACCGCCGTGCCAACGAGCGCTGGGATTGCAAGCAGGTACGCTTCAGCTGGTTTGACTTCATCGACGACCAAGAGGTCAGCACTGCCCTGCTCAAGACCGTTGAAGACTGGGGACGTCAGCGCGGCATGACGGAGATTGTTGGTCCTATCGGTTTCATCGATACCGACCGTGAAGGTATGCTCGTCGACGGTTTCGACAAGCTCTCCACCATGTACATCAACTACAACTACCCCTACTATCCGCAGCACATGGAACAGTTGGCTGGGTACGAGAAATCCAACGACTGGATAGAACTGCGCGTTAAGGTGCCAGAGGTAGTACCAGAGAAGTTTTCCAAGATTACCGAGATGGTACGCAAGCGCTATGGTCTGCGTGTACACAAGTTCACGCGCAAGGAGCTAATCAACGACGGATGGGGCAAGCGCATCTTCGATCTGCTCAACGAAACCTACAAGGACCTTTATGGCTTCAGTCAGTTGTCTGATTACCAGATAAACCAGTTGGTCAACGACTACATCAAGATTGCCGACCTCAACCTCGTAACAGGTATCATGGATGGCGACAAACTGGTAGGCTTCGGCATCACCTTCCCCTCGTTCTCTCGTGCCCTGCAGAAGACCCACGACGGCCGTTACCTGCCCTTTGGATGGTGGCACCTGCTGAAGATACTTAAGTGGCACAAGACCGATACTGTCGACCTCTTGCTCATTGGTGTGCTGCCCGAATATCGTGGCAAGGGTGCCAATGCCCTTATTTTCGACGATCTCATCCGTCAGTTCCAAGCCTACGGTTTCGACTGGGCCGAGACTGGTCCACAAATGGAGACCAACGAGGGGGTCCTCTCCCAGTGGCAGTATCTGGAGCACACCCTCAACCGCCGTCACCGCTGCTATCGTAAAGAACTATAATTTTATTTTTTACCCTTTGGGGGCGTTTTTGCAGGCACCTTCTGTTGTGGCTTCTGCTGAACCTTCTGTTGCGGCTTCTGCTGAGCCTTTAACTGGTCTTCCTTCATGTCTTTCCAGAAAGGATGAAGAGCTGGCGCACCGTCATTGGTCTCCAGTTCCAGTTCAGGAATCTCTATCTCGTCAGAAGGCAGGAAAGGTACAACAAAGGTATTAGCTTTCGATACGAAAACAGTAGCGACGCCCTGTCCGATGATACCCAATTGCTTGGCAGCACTCCACGACAGGTCAATGATTCGCCCCCGGATAAAAGGTCCGCGATCGGTGACACGAACAATGACACTGCGCCCATTGGCAGGGTTATACACCTTCAACATCGTACCAAAGGGATAGCTCTTATGTGCACACGTCATACTGTCAGGGTGCATACGTTCACCACTGGCCGTTTTACGTCCGTGAAATTTCTTGGCGTAAAACGAGGCCTTACCACGCTGCAAGACCTGAGCAGAAGCTTCTCCCCATCCCCCTCCAAATAGAGGGGGGGCTATGAAGAGCATACCAATAACAAGCACACAATATAAACATATTGCATGTTTGCTACTGGTATTTCTTTTATAACTCTTCATCACTCTCTATAGCCCCTCCCCTTTGGGAGGGGTTGGGGTAGGCTCTTATACCACTCCTTGTGCCAGCATGGCCTTGGCAACCTTCATGAAGCCAGCAACATTAGCACCCTTGACGTAGTTCACGTAGTTGCCTTCCTTACCGTACTTCACGCACTGCTCATGGATGCCCGACATGATCTGATGCAGGCGCTTGTCCACCTCGTCGGCACTCCATGCCATACGCATTGAGTTCTGCGTCATCTCCAAACCGCTGGTAGCCACACCACCGGCATTGACAGCCTTGCCAGGAGCAAACAGCTGACCGGCAGCGATAAACTTGTTGACAGCATCGGCCGTACATCCCATGTTAGACACCTCTGCCACGCACAGGGGGTTGTTAGCCAATATCATGTCAGCATCGGCACCATTCAACTCGTTCTGTGTAGCACATGGCAGATAGATGTCGGCCTTCTGCTCCCAAGGCTTCTTGCCGGCGAAGAACTTCGATCCAGGGAATTCCTCTTCGTAAGGCTGGCAAACATCGTTGCCACTGGCACGCAGCTCCAACATGTATTCTATCTTCTCGTCATTCAGACCTTCTGGATCATAGATATAGCCGTCAGGACCACTGATAGTAATCACTTTGGCACCCAGTTCAGTAGCCTTCTTGGCAGCACCCCACGCCACATTGCCGAAGCCCGACAACGCGATGGTCTTGCCCTTGATATCCAGTCCGTGGGTTTCCATCATCTGGTGAACGAAATACAGGGCACCATAGCCTGTAGCCTCAGGACGCAGGATGCTTCCACCCCACTCCATGCCCTTACCCGTCAGGGTGGCACCATGGAACTGGCTGGTCAGCTTTTTGTACATACCAAACAGGTAACCAATCTCACGACCACCTACACCGATATCACCGGCAGGTACGTCAACATCAGGACCAATCACCTTGTATAACTCACACATGAAAGCCTGACAGAAACGCATGATTTCCGCATCGCTCTTACCACGCGGCGAGAAGTCGGAACCGCCCTTACCACCGCCCATGGGCAGTGTGGTCAGTGCATTCTTGAAGGTCTGCTCAAAGCCCAGGAACTTCAGAATACTCAAGTTCACCGAAGCATGAAAACGCAGGCCGCCCTTGTACGGACCGATGGCGCTGTTAAACTGTACACGGTAACCAATGTTCACCTGCACCTCGCCCTTATCGTCGACCCAAGGAACACGGAAGGTAATGATGCGCTCCGGTTCCACGATGCGCTCCACAATCTTTGCCTTTTCAAACTCCGGATGCTGGTTGTAAACATCTTTGATAGACTCCAGCACCTCACGGACTGCTTGTAAGAATTCTACTTCACCTGGGTGTTTGCGTTCCAGGTCCTGCATGATTTTTTCTACGTTCATAGTATATAGGATTTAAAGTTCGTATTAGTTGCATTATGTCATATTGACAACGCAAAAATAGGAAATATATTTGACATGGCAATGAGAAATAACGAATATTTTTCCAAAAAGGTTACATTTTGTTAAAATCGCCGTCTCATTGACCATAGGTCAAGATACTTTTGTATCTTTGTATGCCAAAAGAGCAATGCGATGAGTCAAACCAATAATAATATCCCCCAGGAGTTTAACAACTTCTTCCTGAAGGACGTGTCGTTCGTCAACCTGATGACGAAGCGCATCTTCAACATACTGATTGTCGCCAACCCCTACGACGCCTTCATGCTCGAAGACGACGGACGCGTCGACGAGAAGATCTTCGACGAGTACATGGAACTGGGTATGCGCTATCCACCCACGTTCACACAGGTGTCGACGACCGAGGAGGCCAGCAGCGTACTGGAGACCACCGATATCGACCTTGTCATCTGTATGCCTGGTAATGCCGACAACGACGCCTTTGCCGTAGCCCGCGATGTCAAGCAGATGGCGCCTCATATTCCCTGTGTGGTACTGACGCCCTTCGCACACGGCATCACCAAGCGCATCGAGAACGAAGATATGACCATCTTCGACTACGTGTTCTGCTGGCTGGGCAATACCAACCTCATCCTGTCCATCATCAAACTGATAGAGGACAAGATGAACATTGAGCACGACATCCATGAGGCAGGCGTACAGATGATACTGCTGGTAGAGGACAACATCCGTTTCTACTCCAGCGTACTGCCCAACCTCTATAATTATATTCTGGCGCAGTCGAAGAACTTCTCGACAGAGGCCCTCAACCCCCATGCTGCTGCACAACGCAAGCGCGGACGTCCCAAGGTTGTACTGGCTACGACCTACGAGGAGGCTATGGAGTGGTATGAGCGCTATCACGATAATGTGCTGGGTGTCATCAGCGACACGCGCTTTCCCATAGAGACCCACGAAGGACGCCTGGCACACGTCGAAGAAGGCGACGCAGAGGCGGGTCTTAAACTGTTGCGTGAGATACGTCGTCGTGACGAGTATGTACCCCTCATCCTGGAAAGTTCAGAGATTGCCAATCGTGAGAAGGCATGGTCCGAGGGGTTTGACTTCCTCGACAAGAACTCCAAGAAGTTCAATGTCGACCTGCGCCACATGATTGAGGAGCACATGGGCTTTGGCGACTTCGTCTTCCGCGACCCCAACACACACGAGGAAATCTTCCGTATCAAATCGCTGAAGGAGTTGCAGGACAACATCTTCAACATTCCTGCCGAGTCGTTCCAGTACCACGTGTCGCGCAACCACATGAGTCGCTGGCTCTGTGCACGCGCCATCTTCCCCGTCAGTCAGTTCCTGAAGACGGTGACGTGGCACAAGCTGCAAGACCTCGACGCACACCGCCAGATTATCTTCGACGCCATCGTACAGTATCGTCGCATGAAGAACATCGGTGTCGTGGCCGTCTTCGACCGTCTGAAGTTCGACCGCTTTGCCCACTTTGCCCGCATCGGTGATGGTTCGCTGGGAGGCAAGGGCCGTGGCCTGGCCTTCCTCGACAACATCATCAAGCGACATCCGGAACTGAACCAGTTTGAGAACGCCTCCGTGCAGATTCCAAAGACTGTCGTACTCTGTACCGACTTCTTCGACCAGTTCATGGACGAGAACAACCTCTGGGGTATAGCCCTCAGCGACGCCCCAGACGAAGAGATTCTGCAGCACTTTATGCGGGCCCAATTGCCCGATGCGCTGATAGCCGACTTCTTCACTTTCTTCGAAGCCATCAACTCACCCATCGCCGTGCGCTCGTCATCGTTGCTGGAGGACTCGCACTACCAGCCGTTTGCTGGCATCTATAGCACCTACATGGTGCCCTACCTCGATGACAAATACGAGATGCTACGCATGGTGGCGTGTGCCATCAAGGGCGTCTATGCATCCGTCTACTATAAAGACTCCAAGGCCTATATGACTGCTACGTCCAACGTCATCGACCAAGAGAAGATGGCGGTCATCTTGCAGGAGGTGGTGGGCCAGCAGCACGACACACGCTACTATCCCACCTTCAGCGGCGTATTGCGCTCGCTGAACTACTACCCCATTGGCGACGAACAGGCAGAAGAGGGTATCGCCTCGTTGGCTCTAGGACTCGGTAAGTATATCGTCGATGGTGGACAGACCCTGCGCGTCAGTCCCTATCATCCCAAACAGGTGCTGCAGACCTCAGAGATGGAGACGGCACTGCGCGAGACGCAGACGCGCTTCTATGCCCTCGACATGTCGCACGTTGGCGATGATTTCAAGGTGGACGATGGCTTCAACATCCTCAACCTGCGCGTCAAGGAGGCCGACAAGGACGGTTCTCTGCAAGGCATCGCCTCCACCTACGACCCCGTCGACGGCATCATCCGCGACGGACTCTATGAGGGTGGCCGCAAGGTAATCTCGTTCTCTGGCGTCCTGCAGCACGACGTGTTCCCTCTGCCCGAAATCCTGCAACTGGCCCAGAAGCTGGGTTCCGAAGAAATGCGTCGCCCCGTAGAGATAGAGTTTGCTTGTAACTTATATAAAGGTGAGGGACAAGAGATCAAGGGAGAGTTCTACCTGCTCCAGATACGTCCTATCGTTGACTCCAAGCAGGTACTCGACGAAGACCTCGCCGCCATTCCTGACGAGCAGTGTCTGCTGCGCTCCTACAACTCGCTGGGTCACGGCATCTCCGAGGATGTCGTCGACGTGGTCTATGTCAAGACCGACGACGACTTCACCGCTGTAAACAATCCGAAGATTGCCGACGAGATAGAGCAGATCAACCGAAAGTTCCTCAACGAAGACAAGAACTACGTGCTCATCGGTCCAGGGCGTTGGGGCTCTAGCGACTACTGGCTGGGCATCCCCGTCAAGTGGCCGCATATCTCTGCCGCACGTGTCATCGTCGAGGCAGGACTGAAGAACTACCACGTGGACCCCTCGCAGGGCACCCACTTCTTCCAGAACCTGACATCCTTCGGCGTGGGCTACTTCACCATCAATACCTATACGGGCGACGGCGTGCTACAGAAGGAAGTCCTCGACCAGATGCCTGCCGTCGAGGAGACACAGTTTGTGCGCCACGTGCGCTTCGACCGCCCCCTGAAAATCATGATGGATGGCAAGAAACAGCATGGCGTCGTCCTGCTACCCGTTGACAATTCATAATTCAACATTCCAAATTCGTAATTCATAATTCGTCATTCAACATTTCAAATTCGTCATTCAACATGTTCCGCTGGCTCGTCTGGTTAAGTCGCATCCATTGCTGTCGGGGTTTCGGCATACAGTCGCCCACAGACTATGCGTTCGTCCGCTACGTAGTGAACGAGCACTGGCCGTATTATGCCTACGACGTGTTGCGCGAAGATGACTGGCTCCGCGAGAAGTTGGGGCGTCTCTACTTCCGACTGGCCAACTGGCGACAGCCCACCGTCATCCTTTCTGACGACTACCAGCAGTGGTGGCACGCAGGCTGCAAGAAGGCAAAGTGTATGTCTAACCTCTCGCCCCTCGCCCCTTGCCCCTTGCCCCTTGCACGTATCACCATCGACCAGTGGGCCGACTTCCAATCGCTGCTACCCCACTGCGACCAGCAATCGGTATTGGTCATTGAGAACATCCGTCACAACTGGCCACTATGGCAAGAGATAGCCCGCAGTCCACAGACAGGTACCACCTTCGACCTCTACTACTGTGGCATCGTCTTTTTCGACACCAAACGCTTTAAACATAACTATAAAATAAATTTCTAACCTACTATGAAAATTACAAAGGTATACACCCGCAGGGGTGATCAGGGACAAACATCGCTGGTAGGTGGCCAGCGCGTATCGAAAGCCAGCGTCCGTCTGGAGGCCTATGGCACCGTTGATGAACTTAACTCCCACCTAGGACTCCTTGCCGCCATGTTGCCCGATGGTCATGAGAAAGACCTCGTGGAACGCATCCAGAGCAACCTGTTCAACGTCTGCACCAATCTGGCTACCGACCAAGACCTGACACCCCTCTACCCTTCTGCCCACCTGCCCGAAGGCGCCATCAAGGAACTCGAAGACGAGGTCGACAGCATCATGCACGAGCTCCCCGAGCGTCAGGGTTTCATTCTCCCAGGCGGCACTCAGGAGGCTGCCCAGGCGCATGTCTGTCGCACCGTCTGTCGCCGTGCCGAGCGTCGCATCGTAGCCCTCGCCGAAGAGGCCACGGTGTCGCCCGAAGTGCAACAATACGTCAACCGACTGAGCGATTATCTCTTCATTTTGGCCAAAAAGTTGAATTTTCTTGCAGGCAAAAGCGAAAAAGTTTGGCAGAATGCTTGTAAATAAGAAAAAATATATTACTTTTGCGGGCAAATTCAGAAAGAGAACCAAAAACAACAAAAAATAAATCGTAAATATTATGTATTGGACACTAGAATTAGCTTCAAAATTGGAAGACGCTCCCTGGCCCGCAACCAAGGATGAATTGATAGATTATGCCATCCGCTCGGGTGCACCCCTCGAAGTATTGGAGAACCTGCAAGAGATAGAAGACGAAGGCGACATCTACGAAAGCATCGAAGAGATCTGGCCCGACTATCCCACCAAGGAAGACTTCCTGTTCAATGAGGATGAGTATTGATCATTTAATTCGGCTTAGAAAAGCGTAACTAATTGAAAATAAGCAGCATGGACAAATCACCAAGATTTTCCATGTTGCTTTTTTCGGCCATTTTAGGCCAAATAAAATGATCAAAAAATGAAATTTAGCCTCAAAATGAAAATAAAATGATCAATAATCTGTATTTTTGAAAGACTTTCCGTAGGTGATCATTTAATTTTCAAAACAAGTATAGACATATCATAAAGACTAGAATGAAAAGAGCTATGGTGGAATAGGTGGAAAAGCCGAGCGTGTTTGACCCCCGAGGGCAAGCGATGTTGACCCTCACGGGCAAAATATGAATGACCCTCTGCGGCAAAATAAAATTGACCCCTGAATGCGATTGCTATTCAGGGGCTTTTTTGTAGTTTTGTGTTACCGTCCTGACTGGCGGATAAACGTTAAACTACAGAATTCAATGACAAAGTTAAGAAATTTATTGCGATGTTACGCCATTGGAATGAGTATAAAAAGCATTTCAAGTGCTTTTCATCTCTCGCGTAACACCGTGCGCAAGTATGTGCGCAGGTATCAGGAGAGCGGTCTGACGCTGGACCAGTTGATGACTATGTCTGAGGAAAAGCTCCAGGAACTCTTCCTCGACAACCAGAATCGCAGCCGTAAGCCATCTCCCCGCATGGATGAGCTGGAGGCTCTGATTCCCGACTACGTGAAGCGGCTCAGCCGCAAAGGTGTGACGGTCAAGTCGCTCCATGATGAATATCTCAGGGAGCATCCTGACGGCTACAAGTACTCAACCTTCAAGCGTGCCGTCCGTCGGCAGAAGTACCATGTGCGGGTCGTCGGCCATGTGGATCACCTTGCCGGAGATCAGATGTACATAGACTACGCGGGTGACAAGCTGGAGATTGTGGATGCGGAGACTGGCGAGGTGCGTTTTGTGGAGGTGTTCGTTGCCATCCTTCCGTGCAGCCACTACACCTACTGTGAGGCTGTCTGGTCTCAGAAGAAGGAGGACCTCATCGTGGCCTGCGAGAATGCCCTTCACTTCTTCGGCGGTGCGCCGATGGCCATCGTGCCGGACAACCTGAAGGCGGCAGTCACGCGAAGTGACCGCAACGAACCCGTCATCAATGAGGACTTTGCAGCAATGGCCGAATTCTACGACATGGCAGTCTTCCCGGCAAGGGCACGCCATCCGAAGGACAAGGCACTTGTGGAGAATGCGGTAAAACTGATGTACCGCTCTGTCTATGCCGACATCGAGGGGCAGGTGTTCCATGACCTTGCGTCCCTGAATGCCGCTATACGCCATTCCCTGGATGCCTTCAATGACCGCAGGATGAGCGGAAGGAAAGAGTCACGCCGTGAGCTTTTCGAGGAGGTGGAGAAGGAATATCTCCAGCCGCTTCCCGCAGTCCGTTTCCAGATGAAGGCACGGAAGACCGTCACGGTCATGAAGAATAGCTACGTGATGCTGAACAAGCACCACTACAGCGTGCCAAAGGAATACATCGGCAAGCGTGTGGACATCGTGTACGATGCGGACAGCCTGCAGATATACCATGGGCTGAAGCTTGTGACCTCCCACATGCGTAACGATACCCCATACGGCTATACCCAGAAGGAGGCGCACAGGCTGCCCGGCCGTCACGGCTCCTACGAGAAGGACCTCGGCGAGATTTACGAGCGGGCTGGTGCCATAGACAACATCCTGCTTAACTACCTTAGGGAAGTCGCAGCGCAGAAGAAGTATCTGCCGCTGGCCTTCCGTACATGCCGGGGCATCATGTCGCTTGAGAAGAAGTACGGCCTTGCCCGCCTCGTGGCGGCATGCGCCTGTGCCTCCGAGGGGCGGCAGTACGGCTACAACGAGGTGCAGGAGATTCTCAAGCGTGGTGACGATGTGAGCTTCATGCCGTTGGAAGATGACACTCCTGACGCTTCCCGAGACTACAAGCCGCAGACTCACAAGAATATACGCGGCAGGGAATACTACTCAAACTTATCAAGTAACGAAAAAGAAGATGACAATGGAGACAACTAACAGTAAGACTGCACCAATCGTGCAGGAGAAAGACCAGAACCAGGTCACACTCGACCTGATGCGCAGAATGAGGCTTACGGGAATGGCCAACGCGTTTGAAGAAAGCCTTACGTCCACCTATGCCGAGGCGATGACCCCCGACGGCTTCATCTCCTGGCTGGTGGCAAGGGAATGGGACTACCGCTCGTCGGCAGCCATAGACAGGCTCATACGCGGAGCCTCCTTCCGCTACAATGCCTACCCCGAGGAGATAGACTACAGTATCAGCCGCGGGCTTAACCAGAACCAGATGGAGAGGCTGCTCTCGCTCGACTTTGTGCGGCAGGGGCAGAATCTGTTCATCACGGGATCTGCAGGAACAGGCAAGAGCTTCCTTGCCACGGCCATAGGCTATCATGCCTGCAAGAACGGCATCAGGACACTGTATTCAAATACCTCAAAGCTGCTCAGCTCCTTGAAGGTGGCAAAAGCCAAGAACACCATAGAGACGGAGCTGAAGAAGATAGAGAGGTGTCAGCTGCTCATCCTCGATGATGCCTTCCTTGTACCGCTGGATGCCAAGGAACGCCCCATCCTGCTGGAAATCATCGAAGACCGTCATGACAGGAAATCAATTGTCATGGCCTCTCAACTCCCTGTGGAAAACTGGTATGATGCCATCGGTGACCAGGCTGTCGCCGATGCTGTGCTTGACCGAATTGTACACTCATCACACCGTATCGAACTCTTCGGCGAAAGCATCCGAAAGATGAAGACCAAGAAGTAAACAGGGTAAAATAAAAATGACCCCGCCAGTCAGGACTTTAGAGGGGTCAAAATAAAAAAGTTTTCGGGGGTCAACATCGCTTTGCCCTCGGGGGTCAAACACGCTCGGCTTTTCCAGAACCTTCAAATCAGCTATGATGTGGAGAAGTATCGCAAGGGCAACAATGCCGCAGGCTTCACTGTTCAGATGTATTACTCTGTCGATGGTCGCAACT
>CADCGD010000041.1 GCA_902800925.1 uncultured Bacteroidales bacterium
GTGCCTTCTTTCCTGTAATCTGACAAATCTTAGACATTTCTATCTATTTTTTCTTGTTACTTAAATATAACTTACTCCAAACAGGGTGCAAAGGTACAAAAAAGTTTAGAGTTAAGAGTTTAAAATTCAGAGATTTCTCTTTATATTAATATTTTTTAACCTTCCAACTCTGTTTTGTTCTCCGTTTTGAGGAAATCGAGGAACAATTGCATCACTTTATTGGTTGCAATGGCGAGGTTGATGTCGCGTCCATGATCCTCTTGAATCATCATCGTCACCTGCTTCTCTTGATTGCCACAAGCCAACCAAATGGTACCGATGGGAATGTCTTTCGGACCACCGGTAGGACCAGCGTAACCTGTTGAAGCCAATGCAAAATCGGTGTTCAATGCCTTGCAGGCGCCTTTCACCATCTGACAGGCAACTTCCTCACAGACTGCTGTTTTTTCTGTCAGCACCTGCGGATCTACGCCCAACAGCATCTCTTTGGTTTCATCGACATACGAAATAATGCCACCTTTGAAATATTTCGACGCACCAGGAACGGCGATGATGGCCTCGGCGATGCGTCCACCCGTACAGCTCTCGGCTGTACCTACGGTCTTCTCCATTTCCCACAGCAGCTGACTTATCTCTCTGCTGATAATTTTGCTTTCAAAATCCATGGATTAATTTTACTATTTTACTATTTTACGATTTTACGATTTGCGGACCAATTGTCAATTTGTGAAATGGTTAAATGGTCAATTAAATGTGACTTTTGAGAATGCGGGAGCATTGATGTCACAGAACTCCTTATCCAAGAACTTGTAGTAGCCAACGATGCCAATCATGGCAGCATTATCGGTGGTATAGCTGAACTTGGGGATATATACCGTCCAGCCGTAGCGCTTGGCGTGGTCATAGAAAGCATTGCGCAGTCCGTTATTGGCACTCACGCCACCAGCCACAGCCACATGCTTGATACCTGTCTGTTTGACGGCCAGTTTCAGCTTCTTCATCAGGATGTCTACGATGGTCCATTCCAACGAGGCAGCAATATCCTCTTTGTGATGCTCGATGAAGTCGGGATCTTCCTCCACCCACTTGCGCATATTATAGAGGAACGATGTTTTCAAGCCAGAGAAGCTGTAGTCCAGTCCAGGGATATGGGGTTCTGAGAACTGGTAAGCCTTCGGATTCCCCTGACGAGCCAAGCGGTCGATGATAGGACCACCGGGATAACCCAGTCCCATCACTTTCGAGCACTTGTCGATGGCCTCGCCGGCAGCATCGTCTATGGTCTGTCCTAACACTTCCATATCGTTATAGGCATTCACCTTGACGATCTGCGAATTACCACCGCTGACAAGCAGACACAGGTACGGCAGAGGTGGTGGATTGAAGTCACCCTCGCCACCATCGATGAAGTGTGCCATCACGTGTCCCTGCAGGTGATTAACGTCAATCAGGGGAATACCCAGCGAACGCGCAAAACCTTTGGCAAAGTTGACACCTACCAGCAATGAACCCATCAGACCTGGACCACGCGTAAAGGCCACAGCCGACAGCTGTTCCTTCTGGATGCCTGCACGCTTGATGGCCTCATGCACCACGGGCACCACGTTCTGCTGGTGTGCACGACTGGCCAGCTCAGGCACCACGCCACCATACGACTCGTGCACCGCCTGCGATGCCGTCACGTTCGACAGCAGCACGCCGTCTTTCAGCACAGCAGCCGATGTATCATCACACGACGACTCTATACCTAATATATATATATCCTTCGACATTTCTATGTTACGATATTTCGATGTTTCGACTTTAATAAGACAAGATTTCCACGCCGTGTTCGGTCATCAGCAGCGTGTGTTCCCACTGGGCTGAAGGCTGTTCGTCGTCAGAGATGACCTCCCAGCCGTAGGGATCTTCGGAATCGATGAAGACTTTCCACGTGCCCATATTAATCATCGGTTCGATGGTGAACACCATTCCCGGCACCAGCAACATGCCCTCGCCACGCTGAGCAAAGTGGGCCACCTCAGGTTCCTCGTGGAAGTGGCACCCTACTCCATGCCCACACAGGTCGCGCACCACGCCGTAGTGATATTTGTTGGCATGCTTCTGGATGGCACGGCCAATCTCGTTGACACCATGCCAGGGCTTGGCGGCCTCCATGCCAATCTCCAGACACTCCTTGGTGACGCGCACCAACTGTTCCTTCTCAGGCGTCGTCTTACCTATAATAAACATACGCGAGGCGTCGGCGTAGTAACCATCAAGGATAGTCGTAAAGTCGACATTGATGATGTCACCCTCCTCCAGCACGTCCTCGGCCTTGGGAATGCCGTGACACACCACCTCGTTGATGCTGGTGCAGACACTCATGGGGAATGGCGGGGTCTCACCGTCCTCTATGTCATAGTTCAGACAGGCCGGTATCGCGCCGTGTTTCTCACAATAGCCGCGACAAATCTGGTCAATCTCCAGCGTCGACATGCCCGCATGAATCTGCTTGGCTACCTCGTCGAGCACACCCGTGTTCACCACACTGGCGCGACGGATGCCCTCCAGCTGTTCGGGCGTCTTGATGAGGTCGCGCGTAGGCACCTCCCATCCTTTGTTTTCCAAGTACATGATGCGCTTGTCCAGCTCCGTGGGTTGCTCACCCGGCTTGCAGCGCCATCTTCTTTTTACCATAGTATTTCTGTATTTGGCTGCAAAGATAACACTTTTTTTGGAAAGTGGCACGGTATTTGCAAAATAAAGGTCAGAATTTAATATATAATAATAATTAAGGTATATGCAAAAAGGTAACATCGGGGAGGGCGAATACAAGGAGGAGCTGGGCGACCTGACAGTTCGTGTCAGTCTGGATGCCGACAAGGGTACCATCACGATTTCTGACCACGGTATCGGTATGACCGAGGAGGAAATCGACAAGTACATCAACCAGATTGCTTTCTCTGGCGTCACCGACTTCCTGGAGAAGTACAAGGACAACGCCAACAACATCATCGGCCACTTCGGTCTGGGCTTCTACTCTTCGTTCATGGTGTCGAAGAAGGTGGAGATTATCACCAAGTCGTATAAGGACGGCTCGAAGGCTGTCAAGTGGAGCTGCGACGGCAGTCCTGCCTACGAGATTGACGATGCCGAGCGTGCCGACCACGGTTCAGACATCATTCTCTACATCGACGACGACTGCAAGGAGTTCCTCGAGAAGAGCAAACTCGAGCAGCTGCTCAACAAGTACTGCAAGTTCATGGCCGTGCCCGTTGCCTTCGGTAAGAAGCAGGAGTGGTCAAGCGACGAGAAGAAGATGGTGGACACCCAGGAGGACAACATCATCAACAGTGTGGAGCCCCTGTGGACCAAAACCCCGTCGACGCTGAAAGACGAAGACTACAAGTCGTTCTACCGCACGCTCTATCCCATGAGCGACGAGCCCCTATTCTGGATTCACCTGAACGTGGACTACCCCTTCAACCTCACGGGTATCCTCTACTTCCCCAAGATCAAGTCCAGCATCGAACTGCAGAAGAACAAGATTCAGCTCTATTGCAATCAGGTGTTCGTCACCGACCAGGTAGAAGGTATCGTTCCTGAGTTCCTAACGCTGTTGCATGGTGTCATCGACTCACCGGATATACCCCTGAACGTCTCTCGTTCTTATCTGCAGAGCGACCGCGAGGTGAAGAAGATTTCCACCTATATCACCAAGAAGGTGGCCGACCGCCTAAAGGCTATCTTCACCGAAAACCGCAAGGAGTTCGAGGAGAAATGGGACGACCTGAAGCTCTTCATCAACTACGGCATCCTCTCGGAGGAAGGCTTCTACGACCGCGCCAAGGAGTTTGCACTCTTCAAGGACACCGAGGGCAAGTACTTCACCTTCGACGAGTACAAGACGCTCATCGAGGGCGCTCAGAAGGACAAGGACGACCAGCTGGTCTACCTCTATGCCACCGACAAGGACGAGCAGTACTCTTACATCAAGGCTGCTCAGGACAAGGGCTACAGCGTGCTGCTGCTCGACGGACAGCTCGACGTTCCCACCATCCAAACCTTGGAGCAGAAGTTCGAGAAGAGCCGCTTCACACGTGTCGATGCTGACATCATCGACCGCCTCATCGTGAAGAGCGACGCCCCTAAGAGTGACCTCAGCGACGACGACTCTGCCAATTTGTCACAGGTCTTCAAGTCACAGATGCCCAAGCTCGACCACACCGAGTTCATGGTACAGGTTGATGCACTTGGTGCCGAGGCCCGTCCTGTCGTCATCACGCAGAACGAATGGATGCGTCGTATGAAGGAGATGAGCCGCTTCCAGCCAGGCATGAACTTCTACGGACAGATGCCCGACTCGTTCAACCTCGTGCTCAACAGCGACCACCCATTGGTAAAGCGCGTCCTCGACGAGTGTAAGTCATCAACAGAAGAGGCCCTGAAACCTATCGTCTCTGAACTGAAGGGTCAGGAAGCCCGCCTTGCCGCCATCCAGCAGCAACAGGACAAGAAGAAGTACGACGAACTGACACAGGACGACAAGGACATGAAGGCCGAGTGCGAAAAGGCTGTCCAGGAACAGAAGGACAAGAAGAACGATGTGCTCAGCGGTTTCGCTGCTGACAATGCCGTTGTCCATCAGCTCATCGACCTCGCCCTGCTCCAGAACGGCATGCTAAAGGGTGAAGCCCTCGACCGCTTCCTCAAGCGCTCCGTTGATTTGATTAAATAAACCTAAACAAGCCCCGCCAAAAATTTTGACGGGGCTTGTTATTTCGTCGTCACTACATTCGGGCCTTTATTGTAAAGGAGTCAGTGGATAGATGATATTCACGATGAAGATGTTGGCGGCAAGGATAATGAGATTCATCAGCAGACCAATGCGCATGAAGTCGCTGAAGCGGTAACCGCCAGGACCATAGACCAACATGTGGGTGGGCGAACCGATGGGTGTAGCGAAACTGCTGCTGACGCTGATCATCAGGGCAACAAGGAAGGGGAACGGTTCATAACCCAGCTCCTCGGCAGCCTCGTACATGATGGGAAAGAACATGGCGCCAGCCGCCGTGTTCGAGATGAACTCGGTGATGAAGGTGCCAACCAGGCAGATGGCCGTCATGACGATGAGCGGATTAGTGCCACAGACATCGAGAATGCCCATGGCTAAGCGTTCGGCAATGCCCGTCTTCTGAATGGCCAGACCCAGCACCACACTGCCTGCAAAAACCATGATGATGTCCCAATTGACGGCGCGCATGGCCTGATTAGCATTGCAGCAACGGAAGATGAGCATGGCGGCAGCAGCGATGAAGGCAGCCTGCAGCAGGGGCATGACGCCGAGTGCTGAGAGTGCCACCATGGCAATCATGATGAGCGTTGAGATGATGGTGCCACTGCCAATGTTGGGCACGTCCTCAGAGTCAAAGAAGTGGAGATTGGGGTCTTTCTCTACTTCGCCCATATTGATATGCGGCGGAAATTCGAGCAGTAGCGTGTCACCAGCTTTCAGTACCACATTACGGGGTACTTCCTGGATGCGGTGACCATTGCGCGAGATGGCAACGATACTGATATTGTTCTTGCGCAGGACAGGATTGTCGGCCAGCGTGGTACCAATCAGATTGCTCGAGAAGGTGATATAGGCCGTACGCAACTGTCGGTTCTTGTCAATCTCGCTCATGGAGAACACATGGTGGTCGGCAATCACCAGCCCGTGACTATTCCTCAATTCCAGAATCTCGTCTATCTGGCCGGCATATACCAAATGGTCGCCACCCATCAAGTACTCGTCATCTCTGATGGGCATCGGAACATCGTCAAAGTGGTACAACTCAATCAAGCTACCGCCTTTGACGTGATAAAGTCCTGCCTCGGCAAGTGTTTTGCCAATATATGGGTTGTCGGAGGGCACACGCAGCTCAACAGTATAATCGCCCGTCGACTCGAAATCGCTATCAGGGGCCTTACGGTTCGGCAGCAGACGGCGCATGGCGATTACCGACAGTACGCCGACAACCAGACAGAACAGACCCGGGATAGTGGTCGTCAGCACATTCATCGCAACACCAGTCTTCTCTTCATAGAGTCCGCTGATAATCAGGTTCGGCGGGGTACCGATGAGGGTACACACACCACCCATGCCCGAGGCATAACTCAGCGGAATAAGCAACTTCGAGGGGGATACGCCCAATTTCTTCGACCACATCTTTACGATATTCACAAACATGGCCACGACGGTGGTGTTGCTCAGAAACGAGCTCAGAGCAGCCACAGGCAGCATCAGTCTGACAACTGCCTTGCCATAGGTCGTGGGCTGGCCTAAGAGATGACGCACTATCCACTGCAACACACCCGTATGGGTAAGTCCCGCAACAACGACAAACAGCACGCCGATGACAACCACAGAGGTGGAGCTAAAGCCAGAAAAAGCCTCTTTGGCATCGAGGACGCCGGTAACATAGAGCACACCCACCGCTGCTATAAACACCAAATCGGTGCGCAACTTGGTCATCAGCAATGTAGTGAACATGGCAAGTACGGTGATAATCGTAATCCATGCATGGAGGTTAAACCCTAAGAATAATTCTGTTTCCATCTATATTTAACATTTATAATTAATGAACATCAGTATTCAGGTTGCGACGAAGGAAGAAAGACTTGGTAGCTAGGAAGAAGAGGGCAACACCGAGGGCGTTGACGAGAGCGACCGTCCAGAAAGCGGCGTTGTAGCCCAGAAACTCGGCAATGACGCCACCCACGAGAATGCCCAAGCCCATGCCGAGGTCCCACGAGATGAGAATGGTGGAGTTAGCCGTGCCGCGCTGGTTGTTGGGGGCCACGCAGATGGTCATGTTCTGAAAGGCGGGCCACATGTGACCGTTGCCAAGGCCAAGGAGGATGGCACAACCGTAGTAGCCGACATGCAGGAAGAGGGAGGATGTCTGATGGAAGACGTCAGCCAGCGTGGGCAACAAGATAAAGATGGTGTAGCCGACAAGGGAGATGATCATTCCTGAACCGGCATTAAACGTCAGGCGTCCCTCGCGCAAGGCCTTTCCTCCCTGCAAGCGACTGAGTATGAGACCTATGGAGCAGAGCATGAAGAAGGTGCCCGTACCACCGGTAATGCCCAACTGTTCCTTACCATAGATGGCCAGATAGTTGCTGAGCACGCCAAAACAGAAGCCAAAGGCCACCATGTTCACTCCCAGCAGCCAGCCACGAACCAGGAAGAAGCGGTCTAACGACAGTTTACTCTTGTTACGCTGTATCTCCTTCGCGGGCATATGGACGGTAGCATCGGTCAGCCATCCCAAGCAGGCCACGATGAGCGCTATCCAAAACAGCAGTTCGAAGCTGTGGGTCCAGCGATAGACAAAGATGCCGATGGTGGGCGCGATGGCCATTGCCAGATTATTGGACATGCCGTAATAGCCGATGCCCTCCGTACGGCGACTGGATGGCAACACGTCGATAGCCACTGTGGCATTGGATACCGTCAGTGCGCCAAAGGGTCCGCCATGCAGTGTACGCACAATGGTGAACAGCAACAGTGTGGATGCAGCCAAGTAGCCGGCAAAAAATATAGAGAAGGCCGCAAAACTAATCATCAGCACCGTCTTGCGTGGGAACGAGTCAACAAAATAGCCACTGAATGGACGGAACAGCAGCGCCGTGATGGTGTAGCCCGACAACACTAGTCCGATGACATCCTTCGTGGCACCAAAGTGTTCGCTAAGATACAGCGGCAGCAAGGGTGTCAGCACGTAGAAGGCGAAGAACAGCGAGAAGTTGGCCGCCATCACCTTGCAATAATTACGATTCCATAGTCGTTCGTTGGTCATACCCCGATAATGAATAGCAACGACTGGTAGAGCTCAGCCAGCAGGACGTAGAACAACAGGAAAGGGGCCGACTGGCGAATTCCATAGAGCACAGCGTCGTAGACATCGGCCAGCGTATTGAACGACCCCGCAATGATGCCGTAGAAAGCTCCCAAGGCAATGACACAAAAGGCAATGAAAGGTATCAGCGCATAGGAGAACGGCGAGGGCCACAGACTACCTGTAGCAGACAACAGCACGGCGTGAGGCACAGCCACCATGAGCATGATGACACCCACGTAGACCAATAGTAGGATAAACGTCATGATGCGCGCCCGACTGACGCGATAGCTCTTGCCGAGCCTCAG
The DNA here is from genome assembly GCA_902800925.1 of uncultured Bacteroidales bacterium. Classification (GTDB taxonomy): domain Bacteria; phylum Bacteroidota; class Bacteroidia; order Bacteroidales; family Bacteroidaceae; genus Prevotella. The sequence continues at coordinate 8,180 of CADCGD010000041.1, forward strand.
CACGCCACAGCGACGGAGCACGCCATAGGCCATTGCCAACAGCAACAGCCAGACGAGCCACGGGGTAGCCATCGATAGTGCAAAGTGGCCAAAGAACCAACGCAGTCCCTCGCCAGAGAGCAGCGAACGGATACCGCTGACGGGGAAGGCAGCGCTGAGCAGCCACGACACCAACATCAGCAACAGCTGGGCGCTGAACAGCGTAATGGCAATATGTGGGAGATACTTTTTCAATCCAGGTCGGGTTCAAGGTTATCGATATCGAGGATGCGTAGTTCGAGGGCACGAACGACGAGGCGCGTGGCGTTGACACCCTCACCACCAGGAAAAAGCTTGCGAACCAGTTCCATCTGGCGCTTCTCCAGACTCTTCACACCAAACGGCATACCACGCAGCCCCGTTATCTGCTCCTTGGTATAGCCCAGAGCCAGGTGGCGCAAGAAACGCTCGTCGTACTCGTCAATCTCGTAGTTGATAAGGGCCTCCTGACGAGCCAACTGCGAGGACACTGCATGCTTGAAGCGGTCGACAATCTTCTGCAGGATGGGCTCGTTGAACACCAGTTGCTTCCCCTCCATGACTGCCATCACGTCGCGACGCGTCAAGAGTTCGCCACTCTTCAGGATGATGCCGTCGGCACCTGCATCGAGCACGTCGACCCACAGTTTCTCGTTGAGTATCTCGCCCGTAAAAATGAGTATCTTCACCTTCGGATAGAGCTCCTTGGTCTGACGGCAGATTTCCACACCTACCGTCGTCGAGCCACCCAGTCCGAGGTCGAGCAACACGAGGTCGGGCTGCTGCTGTTTGATGAGTCGCCAGAAAGCGGTCTCGTTCTCAGCCGTTCCAATGACTTCAGCCTCAGGTATCTCGTTACGTATAATGCCTTCTGTACCTTTCAGTTCGAGGGGTACATCCTCAACGATAATCAGTTTAAATTTTTCCATTGTGTCGGGGTAATGTTATGTTGACTAAGTTATCTTCTATGACGATGCCACAACCACGACGGGCCGTAGCCTCTCCGTGGTCGCGAACTATCTGACGAGCTATCATGAAGTTGACAGCTGATAGTTGAGCGTTGACGGTAGCGTGGAATTCCACATATTTGTCGTCCTTGACTTCAGCAGTTACCTCTTTGGCTTTCAGCAATTCGAAGAGGTAGTGCAGCAGATTCTCGTCGCCCAAGACGGTCTGTCCATAGAGCTCCACGGGATGGATGTGCAACTTGATACGCTCCACCTGCGAGGTAGCCTGTTGGATGAGGATGCCATATAGGTCGCGATAATAGGCGGCCACCTCTGCCAACGACTGCATATCGCCGGCATCCACCAACTGACGAATACGCGACGGGTAGTACATTGTCTCGTGCTTCAGCGTCGACAGACAATTGTCGAGCACACTGTTGGCGACGTGCAGATTGGCGTTCTCCAGTTCGGCACGACGCAACTCGTCGTCGGCCATCTCAATGTTCGTCTGTTGCTGACGCTCCTGACGGAAACGCTGATAGAGGCGATGCCGGTAGTAGAGCATATAGTAGGCGGGCACGATGAGCACCAACAGGACTAACAACAGGATGACGGCAATGCGCTTGTTCTGCTGCGACTGCTGCATGGTGCGACAGTAGTCAGCCAACGTAGCATCGGCACTCAGTTCCTTGAAGAGTTGCGTATATACCTTGTTATTATATGCATAGAGCGACCACTCGTGGAGCGCCAATGCAGCCACTGCACTCTCATTGCGGATGTCGAGGATGATTTGGTAGTTGGTGTCAATGCCATCGTGCAACCACTCAATCTCAGCAGGGGAGCCATCGTCGCTCTCAGCCTGCAGCAACAGCTGACCATCGGGGTGTTGTTGCTGATAATGGGCATTCAAGTAGACACGACACGAATCGGCAAACTCTAAAGTACGAGCATAGGTGCCGTTGATGTTCGAGAAATAGGCCGAGTCGGCAAAGATATGGGCACGGTCCAAGGCACTCTGTGCATATAGAGGTGAGTAGTGAGAGGTGAGAGGTGAGAGGATAGCAAAAAGCAGGATGAGACGTTTGATGCCCTTGGGCAGTCGGAAGAAGAAGCGCGAGCCCCTACCCTCCTCGCTCTCTGCCTGTAGGCTACAGACGGAGAACAGTTGACTGGTTTTGCGGTACTTTTCTATGATGCCCTTGCAGTTCATCAGTCCGAAACCGTGTCCTTGCTGCACCTTATGGTCGAAGACATGCGCCAATGCGTCAGCACTCATGCCACAACCACTATCAGCCACAGACACCTCTACATAGTTCTCGTTTTCAGTTGCCGAGATATCCACATGACCACCTTCGGGCGTAAACTTACGGGCATTGTCTGCCAGCGTGTTCAGCATGAAGAGCGTCAGCACACGGTCAGCCTTGACTGAGGCCTCGGTGGGTGACACACGCAGGTCGACACCCTTCATTTGGAACGTCTTCTTGCTACGTGCCACGATGTCGAACAGCGCCTGCAGCGGGAAGCTCTCCACATGCATGCTGAGTTCGCCCTGACGCAGTTGTATCCACTGGGTCAGCAACTCGTTCTGTTCGTTGATATTGTCCGTCAGTTCACGGATATAGTCCAAACGTTCTTGGTTTTCTCGCTGTTCTAGATTATCTATTGTTTCTAGAGATTCCAGATATTTTACCTCATGTCGGATACGGTCGATGAGTGGCAGAATGCCCATCGCCAGCGATATCTTAGCACGCTGTTCCAGATGGCGACGCTCGTTACGCTCCACACGCAGACGAGCCTCAGCAACCTCCTCCTGTTTCTGTTCCAGCACGTCGTCGAGTTGATAATCGTCTTTCTGGCGACGATTCAGGCGATTGAAAAGCCACAGGAAGAACAGCAACAGCAGGATGGCAATGGCAACGGCCAGTATCATCCAGTTGAGTTGGGTAGCCTCACGGTCCAGAATACCTGCACGGGCTTCCAGTTCCCGATCCTGACGGGTCTGTTCCTGCAGGTCAATATAGATGTTACGGTTATAGTCACTCTGGGGTTTGTCATCGACAGCGGAATAGGCAACCGACAACTGTTCACGAATACTGGCAACAAGGTCGGGCGCCTGATTAATGCGCTTATCAGCTAATGCTTTGTTCAGATTGTCGAGCGCCTGATAGTCGTCGCCCATCGCATGATAGCAGGAAGCCAGCGTACGATAGGCACCCGCTATCTGATAGACATCGCCATAGGACGTAAACAAACGCAAAGCTTCCTCAGCCAGCGCAATGTCGCCCGTATGGTCTGCCAGTCCCTCCAGCGCCTGTGCCATGAAGTAAGGATAGTTACAACGCTCGGCAATAGTCAGACAGCGCTCCAGACACTCTATCTCGTCAGCACGAATCTGTTCGGCACTGCCTTCGGTGAGCACACCTCCTGCACCGACATTATAGAGGTAGTTCAGATACTGTGCTGTGTCGCGACGGGCAGCCTCTGTATCCATCGTCTGGATAGCCTCAACCGATTGGCGTTCCAGACCAACGTAATAGTAGTAGGTGGAATTGACAATAGCCATCTCCGTCTCGGCATAGTTCATGCGACGCTGCAAGCGTTCAGGCAACGCATCACGCTCCTCTTTGATGCGGAATAGATGACTTTCAGCACGTTCGCGATGTTCGTAGAAAGCACGATTGTCAGAACGACGCTGACAGAGACGCATCAACTGCACCTCTGCAATGTAAAGTTCTATCTGGTTGTCAGTAACTGACAAAGCCTCATTCAACTGTTGTTCGGCCTTGTCGTAGTCCATACGTACTATCGAGACAAAAGCCTTGTTGTTAAGAGCTTCTGCCCTACCCGCTGCATAGCCCACAGCGGCGTCGTAAGCACGCTGAGCAAACAGTTCGGTAGAATCGATGTGACGATAATGATAGGCATAGGAAAGAGAATTCAGCTTGTCCACCGCCTGCCTATCTGGCGATGAACAAGCTGAGAAAATAAATATTGCGAGCAGCGTGTTAAGCGCGAGCCTTGGCACAGTAGCCGAGTGCCTCCTTGCACTTGTCGGTGACGTACTGCCAGTCGCCAGCCTTCACCTTGTCGCTGGGGAACAGCTTAGAGCCCATGCCGACGCAGAAGACGCCTGCCTTGAACCACTTCGTCAGGTTCTCCTCTTCAGGAGCTACGCCACCCGTCACCATAATCTTAGACCAAGGCATAGGAGCCATCAGACCCTTGATGAGGTTCGGACCAACCACGTCGCCCGGGAATACCTTGGTGAAGTCGCAACCAACCTCCTGTGCCTTACCAATCTCAGATGGTGTCAGACAACCTGGGCAATAGGTTACGCAACGACGGTTGCAGACAATAGCGATATCGGGGTTGAACAAAGGACCAACAACGAAGTTGGCACCCAACTGGATGTAAAGAGAAGCTGTGGGAGCATCAACTACAGAACCGATACCCAAAGCCAACTCAGGACATTCCGTGTTAACCCACTTTGACAGCTCACCGAATACCTCATGAGCGAAGTCGCCACGATTGGTAAACTCGAAGGCACGAACACCGCCCTCGTAGCAAGCCTTGATGACGTTCTTACAAACTTCAACGTCCTTGTGGTAGAAAACAGGAACCATCGGTGCTTCGGCAATCTTTGCCATCACCTGAAATTTATCAAACTTTGCCATAATTCTTATCTTTGAACACGTCCATTAGCATTACCTCCTGCGAGAGATTCAACTTCGTCAACACCTACCAGGTTGAAGTCACCATTGATAGTGTGCTTCAGAGCAGAAGCAGCCACAGCAAACTCAAGAGCCTCGCCCTGAGTCTCCTTGGTCAGCAGACCATGAATCAGACCACCAGAGAAAGAGTCGCCACCACCGACGCGGTCGATGATAGGATTAATCTCGTAACGCTTAGACTGATAGAACTCCTTACCATCATAAATCAGAGCCTTCCAGCCGTTGAATGTAGCACTGTAGCTCTCACGCAAGGTAGAAACCACATACTTGAAGCCGAACTCCTGCATCATCTGCTTGAAGATACCCTCGTAACCAGCAGCATCGGTCTTACCACCCTCAACGTCAGCATCGGGCTTGAAGCCAAGGCAGAGCTCAGCATCTTCCTCGTTACCAATGCAAACATCCACATACTTCATCAGCGGACGCATGATAGAGATAGCTTTCTCAGAGGTCCACAGCTTCTTGCGGAAGTTCAGGTCAACAGAAACAGTCACACCATGACGCTTGGCAGCCTCACAAGCGAGCTTAGTCAACTCAGCAGCCTTATCAGAGATGGCAGGTGTAATACCGCTCCAGTGGAACCAGGCAGCACCCTCCATAATCGCATCGAAATCGAAGTCCTTAGGATCGGCCTCAGCAATAGAACTGTGGGCGCGGTCGTAGATAACCTTTGAAGGACGCATAGAAGCACCAGTCTCAGCATAGTAAAGACCAACACGGTCTCCACCACGGGCAATGAACTGGGTGTTCACACCATAGCGGCGCAGGGCATTAACAGCAATCTGGCCAATCTCGTGCTTGGGCAGCTTAGAAACAAAGTAAGCCTCGTGACCATAGTTAGCCACGCTGACAGCTACGTTAGCCTCACCACCACCAGGGATGATGCGGAATGACTCACTCTGAATGAAACGGTCGTTGCCCATGGGCGACAGGCGAAGCATGATCTCACCTAATGTTACAATTTTTGCCATTTGTTTTAGTATTACATTTAATTGAAATTGTATTTAAAGTGTTTGCAAAGTTACGATATATTTTTTGATTGACAAAGAATTCAAGCAAAAATATTATAAAAACACCCGTAAACGTTTACCGCAAAGAAAATTCTTTGAGAATTGTTCGTCGTATCATTTTTTTTCATTACCTTTGCAGAGATTATGGATACTGCTAAGATAAGAATCAAGGATATCGCAGAACGCGCTGGCGTCAGCGTTGGTACCGTAGACCGTGTGCTCCACGAGCGCCCAAACGTGTCACCTAAGGCCTTGGAAAAGGTCAAGAAGGCCCTGGAGGAGATGGACTACAAGCCCAACATGTATGCCTCTGCCCTTGCCTATAACAAGTCGTACAACTTCTACATGGTGCTCCCTAAACATGAGTCAGAGGCCTACTGGGAGGAGATAGAAGAAGGCGCTGGCACGGCTTGCGACCATCTTCGTGACTTTCGCGTATCAAATAAGGTGATGTACTACAACCGTTTCGACACCAGCACTTTTGCCAAGACAATGACAGAGGTGCTCAGACAGAAACCTGATGGAGTTATCGTCGTACCCTCGCAGTTAGACATCACAAGAAAGTACACGGACATCATGCATGAACAGGGAACACCCTTCATTCTGCTCGACTCCTACATGCCCGACCTACGACCACTGGCATTCTTTGGCCAGGACTCTTTCTCCAGCGGTTACTTCGCTGCCCGCATGCTGATGATTATCGCCTCGAAGGAGAAGGAAATCATGCTGATGAAACAGATGAGAAACGGAAACGTAGCATCCAAACAGCAGGAGAACCGCGAGACAGGATTCCGCCACTACATGCACGACCACTTCCCCAACGTCATCATCCATGAAGTCAACCTGTCGCTTGACGAAAAGCGCGAATGTTACGATGCCATTCTGGAAAAGTTCTTTGAAGAACATCCTTTGGTACACCATTGCATCACCTTCAACTCCAAGGCACACCTTGTGGGTGAATACCTGTTGAGGAGCAACCGTCGTAACATCCAGATTATGGGTTACGACATGGTCCCTAAGAATGCAGAGTGTGTCCGCCAGGGCAGTATTTCGTTCCTGATAGCGCAGCACGCCTTCATGCAGGGTCATGCTTGCATTGACACACTCTTTAATGCCATCATCCTGAAGAAAGAGGTGGACCCTGTAAACTACATGCCTATCGAACTGCTGACTAAGGAGAATATTGATTTCTACAGAAGAAAAAATATTGGCTAAATAAACAAATACTTAAAAAAAAATCATTATGGAACAAGCTACATTTTTGAAAATTAATCCAGCTGACTCCGTCGTCGTTTGTCTGGCCCCCAAAAAGAAGGGCGACATCATCGATATTGACGGCAAACAAATCATCATCAATCAGGACACGCCAGCCGGTCACAAGGTGCTCATCAAAGATGCCAAACAGGGTGACGATATCATCAAGTATGGCTATCCCATCGGTCATGCCCGTCAGGACCTGAAGGCAGGCGATTGGGTTAACGAGAACAATCTCAAGACGAATCTTAGCGGAACGTTGGAATATACATACAATCCTGTAAACCAGCCTCTTAATATTAAAGACGAAAAGCGAACCTTTAAGGGATATATTCGTAAGAACGGTGACGTTGGCGTACGCAATGAGATTTGGATCGTACCTACCGTAGGCTGTGTTAATGGCATCGCTGAGCGTCTGGCTGAACAGTTGCGCAAAGAAACAGGCATGAAAAATATTGATGCCATCTGGACGTGGCATCATAACTATGGTTGTTCACAACTTTCTGAAGACCACGAGAACACTCGCAAAGTGTTACGCGACATCTGTCTGCACCCAAATGCAGGTGGTGTACTGGTACTCAGCCTTGGCTGTGAGAACAATCAACCGGAGGATTTCATGGCAATGCTCGGCGACTACGACAAGGACCGCATCAAACTGTTGGTGACCCAACGTGTCGAGGGTGACGAGATGGAAGCAGGTATGGCTATCCTTCGTGACCTCTATGCCAAGGCCAAGCAGGACAAGCGCGAAGAAGTCAGTGTCTCAAAGCTGCGTGTGGGTCTGAAGTGTGGTGGTTCTGACGGTTTCTCTGGCATTACCGCTAATCCGCTGGTGGGTGAGTTCTCCGACTGGCTGGTAGCACAGGGCGGCACCAGTATCCTTACGGAGGTTCCTGAGATGTTTGGCGCAGAGACCATTCTGATGAACCGTTGTGAGACACCAGAGTTGTTTGACAAGACCGTCTCGATGATCAACAACTTCAAGAATTACTTCCTCTCCCACGGAGAACCTGTTGGTGAGAATCCCTCTCCCGGCAACAAGGCTGGTGGCATCTCAACGCTCGAAGATAAAGCATTAGGATGCACACAGAAGTGCGGAAAGGCTCCCGTCAGTGGTGTCATGGAGTATGGCGATCGTCTGGAGCATGCCGGACTGAACCTGTTGTCAGCTCCAGGCAACGACCTTGTAGCATCTACAGCACTGGCCTCGGCAGGTTGTCATATCGTGTTGTTTACCACAGGACGTGGCACACCCTTTGGCACTTTCGTACCTACCATGAAGATTGCCACTAATCCTACGCTAGCCAAAAATAAACCCCACTGGGTAGACTTCTCAGCAGGTCAACTCGTCGAGGGTCGCACCATGCAAGAGCTGGTTCCTGAGTTCATTGGCAAGGTATTAGCCGTTGCCAGTGGCGAGCCTGCCCGCAACGAGGAGAACGGCTATCGCGAGATTTCAATATTCAAAAACGGTGTAACGCTTTGAAGAAAGGATTATTAGCATTATCACCGCTTGCGGTGTTCGTCATTTTGTATTTAGTCACGAGTATTATTGCTCGTGACTTTTACAAAGTGCCCATCACCGTAGCATTCATGGCAGCATCAATGTATGCCGTCGTGACCAGCGGTAACATTCCTCTTCGTGAGCGCATCGACATCTACAGTCGGGGCGCTGCCAAGGGGCAGATGATGCTGATGATCTGGATATTCATACTAGCTGGAGCCTTTGCACATACTGCTAAGGTGATGGGGGCCATCGATGCTACTGTCAACCTAGCGCTGACACTATTGCCTGGCAACATGCTATTGGCAGGACTGTTCCTTGCTGCTTGTTTCATCTCTGTCAGCGTGGGAACCAGCGTAGGAACCATTGTGGCGCTGACACCTATAGCTGCTGGTGTGGCACAACAGACGGGTACCAGCATACCCCTCATGACGGCTGTCGTGGTGGGCGGTTCGTTCTTTGGTGACAACCTATCGTTCATCTCTGATACCACTATTGCAGCCACCTCCACACAAGGCTGTAAACTTAGCGACAAGTTCCGCGTCAACTCGTTCATCGTGGTACCAGCAGCAGTACTGATACTGGGAATATACCTGTTTATGGGACAAGGCATAACCTCGCCCCACAGTGTTGGCGATGTTTCGTTCGTCAAAGTCGTACCATACCTTGTCGTATTGCTTACCGCTGTGCTTGGGATGAATGTGATGGCCGTACTGTCTATGGGTATCATTCTCACAGGAATTATCGGTATCCTTGATGGTTCGTTCGACATCTTTGGATGGTTCAGTGCTATGGGCAACGGTATCGTTGGCATGGGTGAACTTATCATCATAACTATGATGGCAGGAGGACTGTTGGAGATTATCAAACATAATGGCGGCATCGACTTCATCATCGATCGTCTCACACGTCATGTATCCACTAAGCGTGGCGCAGAGATGACGGTAGCAGGACTGGTTTCATTCGTAGACCTCTGTACAGCCAACAATACAGTAGCAATCATTACCGTGGGAGGCATTGCCAAACAGATTGCCGACCGTTTCGGCGTCGACAACCGCAAGTGTGCGTCTATCCTTGACACATTCTCCTGTACTGTACAAGGACTTATTCCTTATGGTGCACAGATGCTCATGGCGGCAGGACTGGCACAGCTGAACCCTATCAGCATCCTACCCTATCTCTACTACCCGTTCGCTATTGGCATTGCTGCCATACTCTCAATATTATTAAGGTATCCGAAACGCTATTCATAAAGATATACGATGGACATCATACAGCGCAACTTCCTACGTTTGCTCCGCTGTGGAGCCTTTGGCAAGACAGAGCCCATAGAGCCCATGTCGCACTGGAAATGGAACAGACTCTACCAGATATCCCAGATTCATGGTGTAACGCCCTGGATTAGGGACGGCATCCGTCGTTGCCAGGATGACTTCTTTCTACAAATGCCTCCTTCGCTGCGCCAGCATTTTGAGGAAGACCAGACATCGACAAAGGAAGAGCAAGGACCAGAGGAACTGACGAATCCTATGCTTAACCGTAAACTTCAGCAACTCGCTGAGGAATCTGGTTCGGAAGATCCTACTTTTAACCTATTGTTGCGTCTTATCCATATTGCCCGAAACATAATGACGCAAGGCATCAGCTTGCGCCAGCTCGCCATGCTGGGCATCTATCTGCGTACCACAAAAGATGTCATCGAATATGAAGTGCTGAAAACATGGATAAACCGCTTGGATATGGGACAGATGGCACGTCTGGAGGGTTCGATGCTCATGGAACTGTTTGATTTCACCGAACAGGAGATACGCTTTACCGACGCAGCCGTTGACAAGAAGACACGAAAAGCAGTGGGTGATATCTTTCAACTGACAGAAAAGAATGCTGCTGACTGGTATTTCACCCAAGGACAGAGTATCTTTGTGCGTAGTAGTGACTCGCGCGCTATGATGTGGCACGTCAAACAGTCAGCACGTTATATGCATTACTATCCCACGGAGGCTGTTACCAACTTCATTCGCAACTTCACCCACTCCATGTCGCACATCGAAGAATAGACAACGTTACTCTATTCCCTTATAAACAATCAGTGACGGAACCGAATCTCTCGAAGATTATGGTTTCCCATAAAGCGGCTCTTATCCACGTAGCCGCTAATGCCCGATATGCTTCCCTTACCCGTATACTGCCACATGGTAATCTCGCGGTCGTCAGCAACAACGGGTTCTTCGTCTGTGTACATGGCAATCATAATCTTGTAGTCGTCAATCTTACCTTGCAGGTGCTTATTATAGAAGTTACGACCGGTATAGATGAGCGGTTTCTGCTGATAGGCCTCTTCTATCAAGTCGAGAAAATAGAACAGCGAGTCGCAGAACACATCGGTTGACAGTCCACCCGTACTCTCCACATCTATCATCGGTACCAAGTCCTGTTCCTCAGGGATACACTGCGACTGGAAATTACGCAACTGCTTCAGTTGGTCAGTCTTCGGACGATAGAAATGGTAACTTCCAACTTTCAGTCCCTGCTGATGAGCCATCCAGATGTTACGCTCAAAGGTAGCATCAATGCGGTCTCCACCTTCAGTGGCTTTCAGATAGACATACGCCATGTGGGTATTGTCGCCAATGGTCTCCCAGAAGACGTTGCCCTGATAATGGCTCAGATCTATGCCATGAATGTGTGAACAGGTATCTTCACACTGCACATAATAGCTTTGTGCTTGTGAAGGAAGAGCCAACAAAGAGAGAAAAATGGTTATATAGTATGCTAAATGCTTCATATTTTTCAAATTTCCTGCAAAGATAGCATTTTTTTGCCAATTATTTGTATCTTTGCAACACAAAATGATATTATGAAACAATTATTATTAGTATTTGGCCTCTTTTTAATGGTCACATCATGCAACAAGGACGACGACAGTCCATCGACGCCTTCTGAACCTGCACGTCGTACCATTATCGTTTATATGGCAGGAGAGAATAATCTAACATACTACATACAGTCAGACATCAACGAGATGCTGAATGGGCGTAAGCAAGTTGTATCAAATGAGAACTTGGTCATCTTTGTTGACAAAGCGTCCGAAGCAGAGAAGCCCTTCATAGGCAAGATTAACACTAACGGTGAAATGGAACGGTTGTATGAATACAACCAAGACTTCCTAACCTCTGACCCAGATAATATGGAAGAAGTGCTGCGACGCTGCATCACTCTCTGTCCTGCCAGTGAAGACTATGGCTTGGTACTATGGGGACACGCCAGTGGCTTCGTCATCGAGAAAGACTCTGTCAACAACACCACTTATGGGGCACGGAGAGCCTATGGCGTGGACAATGGCAATAACGAGCCGACAATGAAAGGCAGATGGCTGAATATTCCGTCAATGCGCCAGATATTCGACAGATTAGGCATCAAGTGGAAATTCATTTTCAGCGACTGTTGCAACATGCAGAGCATCGAAACTGCCTATGAGTTGAGGAATGCTGCTGAATATCTGATTGCCTCACCATCAGAGATTACAGGAATAGGTGCACCCTACAACACAGTGATACCCGCAATGTTTATCCACGACGACGTACAGATGTACAAAAGCATCTGTGACAATTATCACGAACAGATAGACCAAAGAGGAGGCCACTTACCCATCTCGGTTATCAAAACGAGCCAACTCGAGGCACTAGCTCAGGCTACCCGAACAGTATTGCCCACCGTTGCCGCCAATGTTCCTAAAGATGACTTTGGTCAAGGACACATCTATTACTTCGGCATCATAAAACGTGACGATTGGGGCTTTCCTATCTACCTGCAGAACGAGAAGACGCTCTACGACATGAACGACATTATCCGTTGGGGACTGGCTGATGACACAACTACCTACCAGTCATGGCGTGCAGTCTTCGACCAGGCTGTTGTCTATAGCAAGATGAGCACGTTCTGGCATGCAAACTGCATAGAAGAGGATTATGGTTACAACACATTTAAAGACTTTACGGTAACAGAGGAAGCCTTTGGTGGTGTCAGCATGTTTTTCCCGCAGACGAAACACGACAACAGTCCATATTACAAACACAATGAGCTCATCAAACAGATGGCTTGGTACTACGCTGTAGGCTGGTCGGAAGTAGGCTGGTGAACCACCACTTTTACTTTTGAGATGCGGCGTTCTTCCATTTCCTGAATCTCAAAGGTGAAGTTCAGGTACTCTATCTTCTCATGGGGTTTGGGGAACTCACCCTTGATTTCAAGCAACAGGCCCGCAATGGTGTCTGCATCGCCTTCCACATCCTCAAAGGTCTCGTCGTCAAGGTTCAGTATCTTGTAGAAATCAGACAACAGCGTCTTACCCTCAAAGACATAGGTATTGGAGTTAATACGCTGATAGCTCTTCTCGTCCTCGTCGTATTCGTCGTTGATTTCGCCGACAATCTCCTCCAAGACATCCTCCAGAGTGACGATACCGCTAGTACCACCAAACTCGTCTACAACAATGGCGATGTGCACCTTATTCTCCTGGAACTCACGCAGCAAGTCGTCAATCTTCTTCGTCTCAGGCACAAAGTACGGTGGACGAATCAGCGACTGCCAACGAAAGGCAGGACCTTTAGTCAGGTGTGGCAGTAAGTCTTTGATATACAGGATACCACGAATATTATCACTATTGTCCTGATACACGGGAATACGTGAGTAGTTATTCTCAACAATACACTGTAGCACTTCCTGATAGGTCGACTTAAAGTCCAAGTCCACCACATCCTGGCGCGAAGTCATAATCTCCTTGGCAGTCTCGTCGCCAAAGCGAACAATACCCTCCAGAATGCGCTGCTCGTCCTTGATATCCTCTTTATCCGTCAGTTCCAGCGCTTGTTCCAAGTCGTCTACACTCAATACGTGATTCTCCTTCTGTACCACTTTGTCAGCCAGACGACCAGAACTGACCACAATGCTGGCAAAAGGATAGAACAACTTACGACAGAACAGGATACCATTCACTGCACCACGACAGAAACGCAGCGGTTGCTGACCAGCATACACCTTAGGCATGATCTCGCCAAACAGCAACAACAGAAAGGTCAGCAAGACCGTCATGCAGACAAATTCCAACCACCAAGCCTTTCCAAAATTCACAGCATGGTCGAAGAAATAGCCAAAGAGCATGATGATGGTCACATTGACCAGGTTGTTGGTAATCAGAATGGTGGCCAATGTACGCTCGGAATCCTCCCGCAACTGCTTGATGTGCTGGTCTTCCTCAGTCTTTTCCTCGTCGAGTTCATTCAGGTCAGCAGGGGACAGCGAGAAGAAAGCAATCTCTGAACCAGAGGCAAAACCAGAGACAAACAATAATCCGCAAGCCAACAGACCAGCAATAATAGCCCCTGTTGAAGGAGTCAACAGGGTCACTTCATTAAATATTTCTAGAAAATAATCCATGAATTACACATTGGTAGAGCCCGTAGGATCTTGTGAAGGAGCCATCGCCTTGGGTGACAGCATCTCCATATTGTCTGCCCATATCTCAGTGGCTTGATGCCGAACGCCCTGCTTGTCATCCCACGTGGTATAACGAATACGGCCCTCGACATACAACTTGTCACCTTTATGAACATATTTCTCAACGACCTCGGCAAGTTTCCTCCACAACAGTACGGTATGCCAGTCAGTACGGTCAGGCACCTGAGTACCATTTGCCAGCGTATAGCCACGCTCTGTCGTTGCCAAACGCACACGAGCAACAGCTACGCCCTGATCAACATAGCGCACTTCAGGCTCGACACCTACATTACCTATCAGCATCACCTTGTTCATAATCCTACTTGCATTTTCCTAAGAACGTGAACTTGAAGTTCTTACCCTTGGCAGAGGGGAACTGACTGCGATGATCTACGCGTTCAGACAGATGTGCCACAATGCGATTATAGCAATCCATGCCAGATGCGGCCTTCACACGTGCCACAAAATTGGTATCACGATACTGGAACTTACCCGTACCTGGTACCTGCTGAACACGCTTGAACATGATGGCACCTTCATACCAACCATAGTGAGGTTCATTGAGGGTCAGCAATACAGGAACAGCCTTACCGTTTGCGCTTTCTGCGGGACGTACTGCTTTCTTATCCTTAAAGTCCTGCATGGTATTCGCCTCGGTTTTAATAATAATAAAGTAAACACGAGGACGAATCTTATAGCGCTTGGGGTAATAGACATCGCTGGCCACATAGTCGCGAATGTCTTTCTCCAACACTGGGTTCATGCCAATATCATCAATGCCTGCTAAGAATGCGATGGCTTCATCAGCATTGTTAACCAGCACTTCACTGTCAAAATAACGAAGATATAAATTCATTGAATGTGTTTGTTTTTCAAAATAAAAAATCAAAGAAGAGCGGAAAACGGGACTCGGACCCGCGACCCCAACCTTGGCAAGGTTGTGC
>CADCGD010000042.1 GCA_902800925.1 uncultured Bacteroidales bacterium
TCCCGCTGATGAGAATCGCGAGTTCTGCACCGATGTCAATGTGATAGCTATTGACTCAATCTACACCCCAATCCGCAACGTCAAGTACAGCGTAGAGCCTTATCGTGTTGAGCAGAAGACCGACTACGACAAGCTCGTGCTGGAGGTGACCACGGATGGTTCCATTCACCCGAAGGACGCCCTGAAAGAGGCTGCCAAGATTCTCATCTACCACTTCATGCTCTTCTCAGACGAGAAGATTACGCTGGAGAACAATGATGTCGAGGGCAACCAGGAGTTCGACGAGGAAGTACTGCACATGCGCCAGTTGCTGAAGACCAAGTTGGTTGACATGAACCTTTCGGTTCGTGCCCTCAACTGTCTGAAGGCTGCTGATGTAGAGACCCTTGGTGATCTCGTTCAGTACAACAAGACCGACCTCCTCAAGTTCCGTAACTTCGGTAAGAAATCGCTCACTGAGCTTGATGATTTGCTCGAGAGTCTGAATCTGTCGTTTGGAACCGATATTTCAAAGTATAAACTGGACCGTGAATAATCCTATAGGAACTATAGCGACTATAGCAACTCTAGTGAGGAACGTCCACAAAAAGAAAAAACAAAAATGAGACACGGAAAGAAATTCAATCATCTGGGCCGTACTGCTGATCACCGCCGTGCCATGCTTGCCAACATGGCCATCTCGCTGATTATGCACAAAAGAATCACTACGACCCTCGCCAAGGCAAAGGCACTCAAGAAATATGTTGAGCCGCTGATTACGCGCTCAAAGGACGACAGCACTAACAGCCGTCGTGTAGTATTCAGCTATCTGCAGAACAAAGAAGCTCTGAAGGAGCTCTTTGGCCCTGTAGCACAGAAGGTCGGTGACCGCCCCGGTGGTTACACCCGCATCATCAAGCTTGGCTTCCGCCAGGGTGATGCTGCTGAGAAGGCTTTCATCGAGCTCGTTGACTTCGACGAGAACATGCTGAAGACCGCTAAGGCTGAGAAGAAGACTCGTCGTTCTCGCAAGGCTGCTCCCAAGGCTGAAGCTGCTCCTGCTGTTGAGGAGGCTCCTAAGGCTGAAGAGACACCTGTTGCTGAGGCTCCTGCTGAAGAAGCAAAGGCTGAGTAATATTTCGATTGAACACGATAGAAACAGGGTGCTACCATCGGTAGCGCCCTGTTTTGTTGTCTATGTTACACTATACAAAGTATTGTATATATCTGACAAAGGCCGTTCAAAAGAAATGTCGTAACTTTGCAGCCGTAAAAATAACTTAAAGCAAAACAAGAAGAATGAATAAGACACTAAAACGCAATCTTCTGCTCATAGCAGTAAGTCTGTGTGTTCTGCCTGTAGCAGCACAGTTGTCATCAAATCCTTACAAGTTCTTAGGAAATATCACAACTAGTTATAATGTGGATGCTGGTGGTGGCGTTCCGCAGTTCTATAAGCTATGGAACCAGATTACCTGTGAGAACGAATCGAAGTGGTCTTCTGTAGAAGGCAGTCGTGGCAATTTCAACTGGAGTGGAGCCGACAATGCTTTCAACTATGCCAGGAATCACAACTTTACCTATAAGTTTCATGCTTTGGTGTGGGGTGCTCAGTATCCTGGTTGGTTGGAGAGTTTGTCTCCTACAGAGCGTTTTGCTTCAATGACCAATTGGTTTGACCATGCTAAGGACCACTACAAGACTCTGCCTATGATTGATGTCGTCAACGAGGCTGTTGGTTTGCACCAAAAAGGGAACCCCCTGATGAAAGAGACATTAGGCGGTAGTGGTAAGACAGGTTATGACTGGCTTATCAAGGCCTTTGAGATGGCTTACGAGCGCTGGCCAGATGCTATTCTCATCTATAATGACTATAATTCTATCCGTTGGGATTTGAATAACTACATCACTTTGGTACAGACCTTGCGTGATGCCGGAGCACCTATTGATGCCTATGGTAACCAGTCGCATGAAGTGAGTAACATCAGTGAGAGCGAATTGAAGAGTGCGTTAAAATCACAGCAAGATGCATTGAAGATGCCTATGTTCATTACTGAGTTGGATATAGATGTCGCCAATGACGCTCAACAAAAGTCACAGTATCAGAAGGTGCTGCCCAATATGTGGGAACTTCCTTATTGTGCTGGCGTTACCCTGTGGGGCTATGTTCTCGGATCAACCTGGGTCGGTAATTCTGGCCTTTACAGAGATGGTGAGGAGCGTTCTGCCATGACTTGGATCAAGGAGTATATGCAGACTGATGCTGCCAAGAATGCTGTAGGTCCCTTCCCCGGCACGAAGAAGGAGGCATCTATTTATATTCGTCCCGCTTCTCAGAAGGTTGCCAAGGGTGATGTACTGCCTATCATGGTACGTGCCCGTATGGCCACCAAGACTATCGAGAAGATTGACCTTTATGAAGGCAATAACCTGATTGATACCAAGACTCAGGCTCCATACCTTTTCGAATATTCATCGACTTCGACAGGTACAAAGACGCTGAAGGCTGTGGTGACGACTACCGATGGTGAGACCTACGAGCGTTACGGTCGTGTCCAAGTGCTTTCTGGAGAAACCAAGCGTGCACCTTACAATGAGACATTACCTGAACTTCCTGGTACCATCGATGCAGGAG
Source organism: uncultured Bacteroidales bacterium (assembly GCA_902800925.1). Lineage (GTDB taxonomy): Bacteria > Bacteroidota > Bacteroidia > Bacteroidales > Bacteroidaceae > Prevotella. The sequence continues at coordinate 2,615 of CADCGD010000042.1, forward strand.
AGTTTGATAACGGCCTGTCTGGAGTATCTTATAATAAAGTAAGTACCACAGTTCTCAAATCACGCGAAAAGTTCAGTACTGTTGCTACCCAGGAGGGTCAGTGGATGGATTACACAGTTGATGTGAAAGAAGATGGTCTTTATACAATGGATGTTGAGGTAGCCTCTACGAAGGATGGTGGTAGATTCCATCTGGCAGAATATTCGTTCGATAACCTCGACTTCCTTACTGATTTCATTGATGTCCCCAATACCGGTAGTACTACTGAGTTCCAAAAGGTTCGTTGTTCGATTAAGAAATACTTGACTGCAGGTCGTCATATTTTTACAATGCTTGTTGACAAGAATGTTTACAAGGATGCCAATGATGACAATAATCCATTTAAGGAAGCTTTTTATCCTTTTTATATCAAGAGCATGACATTCAATCTCCTGCCGACCTATAGTTTGCCTGGTGCTGTTGAGGCGGAAGACTATGTGGACAGCAAGGGTGGTGCCATCGTAGCAACCTCTGGTGGCTTTGCTTGGGGTAATGCTGCCAATGGTGACTGGGCTGAATATTCTGTCAAAATCGATCAGGCAGGTAAATACTCTTACGAAGCTACTCTATCGGCAAATGAAAATGGCTCTACGTTCAATATGACGTTGGTTGATAGCGATGGTAACGAGACGAGTCTGGGGCTGGTTAAGGTGCCAAACACAGTTGACAAGGATACCTACCAAGTGAGGACGGGTAATATTAGCAATCCTTTTAAGGAAGGTCTGCATACCCTTCGTATTAACATTAAAAAAGGTAGTTGCAATATCGACAAGATTAACTTCATCTGCACCGAACCGGCTTCTGGCATCGACAATGTAGTAATCGACAACGACAATACTGGCGACTCTTACAACCTCTCTGGTCAGAAGGTTGGTACAGGATATAAGGGTATTGTTATCCGCAATGGTAAGAAGATTGTGATTAAGTGACCGAGGGTATAGATGGAATAACTGCGTTCTGTCTCTAACAATAGGGGATTTCCTAACAAAAAATCGGGAAATCCCCTATTATTGTTTCCAGAAAGTTTGTATCTTTGCACCGTGAACTATTAGCTTTATGGATATGAAGAAGACGATGATAGCATTTTCCATGTTAGCCCTCCTGCTTACCAGCTGTGGCACATATACGGGACAGGGTGCCTATGTTGGTGCCCAGTTTGGTACCATTCTCGGTTCTGCAGTCGGTGGAATCTCCGGTGGCTGGCGAGGCAGTGACATAGGTACAGTAGTTGGTATGGCTGGTGGTGCAGCTATTGGTGCTGCCATTGGTGCTGCTGCCGACCAGCGAGAGGCTGACCGTTACGATGAATATCGTCGTGAGCGTGCGGCTCGTCGTAGCGGTAGCTATGGCACAGAAACGCCCCCTCCAGCCGATGACTCTGGCTATGATAGTAGCAATAGTGGCGATGACCGTGTGGACTTTGGCATAGCAGGGCCGACGGGTGAACAGTCGGGCACACGGTCTGAGATGCCTTCCGCTGCTCCGCAGGTTCCAACGGTCCCTGCTGAGAAGACGGTGTCTGTCGAGGACCTGCAGCGTGCACGTCCCATTATAGAGTTGCTCAACGTTCGTATCGTTGACCAGCGCGAGGAGGGTGTTATCCATGCTGGTGAACAGTTCAAGGTGGTCTTCGAGATCATAAACCGTTCACGCCATACCTTGCATGATATTCTGCCTATGGTCAATGAACTGACAGGCAACAAACATCTGCATGTCTCTCCCAATCTGCATATCGAGAGCATTGCTGCTGGTACAGGTGTGCGCTATACCGCTACCGTTCTTGCCGATAAACGACTGAAGGACGGTCAAGCCGTCCTTCGTATCGCTGTTGCCCACCATGACCGTGAGCAAGAGTCGTTAACCCGCCAGTTCCCCCTTGTGACCCGCAGGAAATAACCATACATTTACTTCCTATCGTTGTTGATAAGCTCCAGTAGCTTGTCAACAGCTTCTTCCTCAGGTATGTTCTTCTCGACACATACCTTTTGCTTGTAGAGGCTGATCTTGCCACGACCGGCACCGACGTAGCCGTAGTCCGCATCCGCCATCTCACCGGGACCATTGACGATGCAGCCCATAATACCAATTTTCAAACCTACCAGATGACTGGTGGCAGCCTTGATCTTGGCTATGGTCTCCTGCAGGTTGTAGAGCGTACGACCACAGCCAGGGCAGGAGATATACTCTGTCTTGGTGAACTTAATGCGGGCAGCCTGAAGGATGGCATCGGCAAGGGAGACGAGATCCGAGTGGGAAAAACGCTCAGCACAGAGGACCAGCTTGGTGGCTTTACGGTCGATGAGCAGGGCACCGACGGCCATGGCTGCCTTGAGTTGAAGGGTTTCCCAGTCTTCGCAGCCAAACTGCGAAGCACTGTCTAGGGAGAGGGTGATGGTGTCGTCCTGGATGCTGGCCTCGGCTTCTTGGCGCAGGCGAGTGCACTCAGGGATGAGGTCAACGAGTTTGCGGGCAACGGGAATCTCGCACTCTGGCTCTTCCGACAAGGACACACGGATGGTGTCACCAATGCCCTCTGTCAGTAGGGCACCGATGCCTACTGCCGACTTGATGCGACCATCCTCGCCCTCGCCGGCTTCTGTCACGCCGAGGTGCAGGGGATAGTGCATATCCTCCTTGTCCATCGTCTTCACCAACAGACGGACAGTGGTAACCATCACGACTGTGTTCGAAGCTTTGATGCTGATAACCACATCGTTAAAGTTCTCGCGCTTAAAGATACGCAGGAACTCCATGCAGCTCTCTACGATGCCCTCTGGCGTATCGCCGTACCGTGACATGATACGGTCGCTGAGCGAGCCATGATTCACGCCAATGCGTACGGCGGTACGGTGCTCCTTACATATATTAATAAAAGGTACGAGTTTCGCCTCAATCTTCTGCAATTCGGCTTGGTATTCTTCGTCGGTATATTCCAGGTGCTTGAAGGTACGGCCCGGGTCTACATAGTTGCCGGGATTGATACGCACCTTCTCACAGTACTGTGCTGCCACGTCGGCCGTATGGGCGGTGAAGTGCACGTCGGCCACCAATGGCTGGTTGTAGCCGTCCGCCTTCAGTCGGGCGGAGATGTTCTTCATGTTCTCTGCCTCACGGGTACCCTGCGTGGTAAAGCGAACAATCTCGCCACCCGCATCGATGATGCGCTTAGCCTGTGCTACGCAACCCTCTGTGTCGTTGGTGTCGACGGTAGCCATCGACTGGATACGAATGGGGTTGTCGCCACCGATGGCTATATTGCCCACATGGGCTACACTGCTAATTCGTCTTGTACTCATACTGTACCTCTGCTAAGTCCTTGTTGGCCTTCTCAATCTTTGCCTTCAGCCCCTGCTTGTAGTCGCTGAGGCGCTGGGCGATAGCCTCGTCGCTGAGTGCTAGCATCTCGACAGCGAGGATGGCAGCATTCTGGGCACCGTTGACACCTACTGTGGCTACAGGGATTCCCGGTGGCATCTGGATAATAGAGAGCATGGCGTCTAGACCATCGAGCATGCCCTTGATGGGTACACCGATAACGGGTAGGGTAGTGCTGGCGGCAATAACGCCAGGCAGTGCGGCAGCCATACCTGCTGCAGCAATGATTACTTTCAACCCACGCTCCTTGGCACCCTTGGCAAAGGCTTCTACAGCCTCTGGCGTGCGGTGTGCAGATAGTGCGTTGACTTCAAACGGTACCTGCAGCTCGTTGAGAAGGTTGCAGGCTTTCTCCATAACGGGCAAATCAGAAGTGCTGCCCATGATAATACTTACGATAGGGTTCATATTTTTTTCGATGTTTCGATATTTCGATATTTCGATGCTTCGAGATTGCTAAAGGAAAAGAATCGCGATGGCTGCGCAGAGGAAGCCTATCCAGAAGCCACCAACCACCTGTCCCAGCGTGTGCTGACGCAGAATCATGCGACTGGTGCCCACCATGCCCCCAATGATAAATACCAGGCAGAGCCACCATACGGGATTAAAGCCCAGGTATTCCGCAAAGGCAAACAGCGCACCGGCCACACCACCGATAGCCGCTGTGTGCGTGGATATCTTCCACCATACGTTGATAAGTGCACAGACAATCTGTACCAACAATCCTGCCACGACGATGGCTCCCATGAAGTGGGGCATGTGCATGCGCGACATCATATAGACACACGTGAAGTAGCAGATGATGGATATGACATAGGGTACCATGCGTCGTTCGCGGTGCCCCAGTTCTATGAGGTTCCATCCCTGATAGCGGCGATAGAGATGAATCATCACCGTTGGCAGCAGGATGGTAAACAGGTAGACCATCACGAGTACCTGCAGCTTGTACGGCCACGGGAAGATGCTCAGGTAGCTGAACAAGAAGAGTGCTACCAGTCCGATGAACGGTAGGTAGAACGGTGTGAACAGCATGCTCAGGATGCGGGCAGCCAAAATAATATCTTTTTCTCGTCTCATATATTTATTCAGGCGGGGAAACCGCCTGACACAATTCTCAATTCTTCATTCTTTACCATTATCATCGTCTCAGTCGCGCCACTGGTATTCCCATCTGTTCACGATATTTCGCTACCGTACGTCGGGCAATGGGGTAGCCCTTTTCCGCCAACAGCGTCTTCAGTGTATCGTCACTCAGCGGCTTCTTCTTGTCTTCCCCATCAATGAGGTCGCGTAGCGCCATCTTGATTTCCCTGGTCGATAGTTCCTCGCCTTCTGCCGTCTTGTAGCCGTCGCTGAAGAAGAAACGTAGTGGGAATGTGCCCCAGCGGGTCTGTGCATATTTAGAGTTGGAGACACGCGACACAGTGCTCAGTGCCAGTCCCGTCTTCTCTGCAATATCCTTCAGAATCATGGGTCGCAGCGAGGCTTCGTCGCCATCTTCAAAGAAGCGGTGCTGCCATTGTATGATGGCGCGCATGGTGCTGGTCAGCGTCTGACGGCGCACACGGATAGCTTCGATGAAGCCCTGTGCGGCATCCACTTTTTTCTTGGTGTAGAGCAGTGCCTCCTTCATCTGCCGACTCATATTCTCCTTGTTCGTCTGGTATTCGTTGAGCGTGTCGGTGAACGACTGCGACACATGCAACTCAGGGACATCGCCCATGTTCAGTGAGAACGTTACCGTACCGTCATCCTGCGTGTCGATGATGAAGTCGGGGGTAATCTGCTGGATGCTACGTCCTACCACCTCGCCCATGGCCGTTCCTGGCTTGGGGTTCAGCTTGCGCAACTCACGGATCAGTGTCTCGCCCTGCAGGTCGGTCAACTGCAACACCTGCTGCAGTCGGTTCCAGTGTTTCTTGGTGAATAGTTCGAAATACTCCTCTACCGTTCGTGTCATCAAGTCTTTCAGGTGCGACGGTTCGCGACGCTGTATCTGTAGCAGCAGACACTCTTGCAGCGTGCGTGCGCCAATGCCGGCAGGGTCGAACTCTTGCAGTTTCAGCAACACCTGTTCTATCTGTTGCTCTGTGATATCGATGTTATGGTAGATGGCCAGCTCGTCGGCAATGCTGTGCAGCGGTTTGCGCAACAGGCCGTCGTCGTCGAGCGAGCCAATGAGATATTCCATCACGTTACGTTCCTCGTCAGTGAGTTCGAAGAGGTTCATCTGCTCCATCAGCTGATCGTAGAACGACTGCGTCTGTCCGTAGACCACGTCCTCACGTTCCTCCTGACTGGACATGCCACTTTGATAGACAGGCAAGTCCTCATCGTCGCGGCCCAGCGATTCCAGTGCAGCATCCAGTGCCGACTGGCGCTCTTCCTCTTCATAGCTGTCAGCCGATGACTCAGTATTATCCGAACTCTCCGGACTGTCGATATATTCTGGCTCCTCAGCCGATGGTTCCAGAGCAGGGTTGTCATCCATCTCAGCAGTGATACGCTCTACGAGCTGGGTGATGGGCAACTCAATCAACTGCGCCTGCAACAATTGCTGCTGCGTAATGCTCTGCGCCAGTTTCTGTTGCTGCGTCAGTCGTTGTTCCTGTATCTGCTCCTGTGCCATTTTTATTTGAAGTAGTCTTTCAACTGTTCGGCATACGAGGCCAACTGGCGGGTGTCTATATTGCCGTAGCGCTGCCAGATCTGCTGACAAGGTGCCAGCAGTGGACTGATGGCGACGTCGCGTCGGTTCAGGTAGGGGTCGCAGTGCTGTAACACCTCCAATACATCGACGACCAGCGATACAGGGATATGCATCAGACTTGACAGCTGCCTGACCTCTGGCGTCTCTGCCACCATCGTGATGGGCGTCAGTCGGAAGTACTGGTCCAGGATCACTATCAGCATAATGGGCGTTAGTCGTTCGTCTTCAGCAAGGGGACGGAAGTCGCGCTCGAAGGTCTCTTCCACCTCTACACCGTCATAAAAGCCACCAGCACTGCCAAAGCCCATCATGTTGCGCAACAGTTCTACGGCACGTGACAGTCGCTTGGGGTTGCGACTGTACTCCTGCCAGATACGCTCTATCCGGGGCGTCTCCAGATTGGCTATCTCGCACATCCTTGCAAACAACTGTTGTGGGGCAATGTGCAACTCAATGCTCAACTCTACCATCGGACGACTGTACATGGCTTTCACCCCCACGGGTTTCCGCAGGTATAACTGCATGAGTAGCAGCCAGTAGTCATCGTGCCATAACTGATTCTTAGCCATATCTTCTCGTGTTTATATGCCCATACACTGTGTTTTACCCTGCAAATATACAAATTTTTTGTAAATAACAAGGTGCTTTCAATAATTTTTCGTACTTTTGCAAGCGTTATTTGACTATTCATATGAAAAAATGGCTGTTGGCGACTGTTGCAACTCTGTTTATCGTAACACTTCATGCACAGACCGCCTACAATGAGATACGCGAGAATGCTCTCCTGTCGGCCAGCAATTATATGGCCTATCCGGGACCGACGCAGCAGAAGCTGACGCCGGCACCTCGGGGTTATAAGCCTTTCTATGTTAGTCATTACGGTCGTCACGGTTCCCGTTACCATAGCAAGCCGAGCATCTATAATGCTCCTTACCTGACCCTGCTCAAGGCCGACAGTCTTGACAAGCTGACAGCGACTGGTAAGGACTTGATGCAGCGACTGGATATTATCCGAAAAGATGCTGAAAACCATTGGGGCGACCTTACGGAGGTGGGTGCTCGCGAGAATGAGGACATTATTCGTCGAATGTATCAGCGTTTCCCAGAGGTCTTCAAGGGTGCTGCCGATGTGGATGCCCGTAGCACGGGTGTTGGTCGTTGCGTATTGTCTATGGAGTATGCCCTGATGCAGCTGACCCGTCTGAATCCCCAGTTGAAGATTCAGCAGCATGCAAGCCATCGCGATATGGATTACCTCAATCTGCAGGACAAGGACCTCTTCAATCTTCGTAAGACCAAGAAGGCTATGGCGGCTTTTAATGCGTTCAAGGCCCGCAACAGCGAGTGTGGTCACCTCATGCAGACCCTCTTCAACGACAGTGTCTATGTCCGCAAAAACGTCCGCAGCTACGATTTTGCCGAACAGCTCCTGATCGTTGCAGCCATTCTGCAGGATGTGGAACTGGGTAAGCAGATGTCGCTCTACGACGTCTTCACTCCAGAAGAGATGTACCACATCTGGAGAATCGGGAATGCTTATTGGTATATTGGCTGGGGTGCCAGTGAGGCTACCGACAGCAAGATGCCCTATCTGCAGCGTAACCTCCTCAGAAAGATGATTCAGCAGGCCGATAGCTGTATCCTGTTGCCCAAGACCAATGTACACCTGCGTTTCGGTCACGAGACAGTCCTGCTTTCTTTCCTCTGTCTGCTTGATATCAATGGCTTTGGACTGGTTACCAACGACTTGGACCAATTGGAACCTAAAGGGTGGATCAACTACCACGCATTCCCCATGTCCGGCAATGTGCAGTTCATCTTCTATCGCAAGAGTCCTGCCGACCGCGACCCACTCTTCAAGGTGTTGCTCAACGAGAACGAGGCGACGTTGCCGTTGCCCACCAAGCAGGCACCATACTATCGTTGGAGTGATTTCCGTAGTTACTGTCTCAAGAAACTCGATGCTTATGAGAACTAAACAGATACGTCCCCTACTGATAGCCGCCGTGCTACTGATGCTGGGCGCCATGCCGAGCGTGGCACAGTCTGCATTCTCTATCATCGAGCGTGACCGCAGTTTTACTGCTGGCAATTACGGCGTCTATCCTGATAAATACCTGCCTACGCAGACACAGGCCCCCAAGGGCTATCAGCCGTTCTATATCAGTCACTATGGTCGTCATGGTTCTCGCTATCTGAACGACATGAAGGGCTATAAAGAGCCCTACAAGACCCTGCAGCAAGCAGACTCGTTGGGTAAGTTGACGGAGGTTGGAAAGATGGCTCTGCGAGAGATGAAGGCATATATCGACAATGCTGAGGGACGCTGGGGTGACCTTACCGATCTTGGTACCGCCCAGCAGTGCGCCATTGCTCACCGTATGTTGCAGAATTACCCCATGGTTTTCCGTAACGGTGCCTTTGTCGATGCCCGTAGCACCATTGTTACCCGTTGTGTGCTCTCTATGGGTGCTTTTGTGCTGCAACTCATCAAGGAACGTCCCAAGCTGCAGGTTTCCATGTCCAATTCCTATAGCGACATGTGGTATATGAACCATCAGAGCAAGGCTTTGCGCGACAGTGCTTCGAATGCTCATGCACAAAAGGCTATCAACCGGTTTATTGCCAAACGTTGGAGGGACCATCGTTTGGGCAGCCTGTTCTTCAACGACTCTGCCTATGTCCAGCAGCATGTCGACTTGCTATGGACCATCTATTACCTCATCAAGGCATCACTCATCCAGCAGAACTCGCAAGAAGGGCTGGAACTTAATCCGTTGCTCTCTGTCTTCACCAATGAGGAACTGTATGTCTTTTGGCAGGTGGAAAACGCCTGGAGCTATCTCCATTCGGGCTTCTGCACAAGGAATGGCGGTATGCTGCCCTATACACAGCTCAACCTCTTGGAAAAGATGATCAGCGAGGCTGACAGCATTGTTGCTAGTAAGCAGCATGGTGCCTCCCTGCGCTTTGGCCACGAGACCGTTCTGCTGCCACTGGTCTGTCTGATGGGTGTTAATGGCTACGACCTCCAGACGGGCAATCTGGATGAACTTGAACCCAAGGGGTGGTGGGCTAATCAGGTGTATCCCATGGCTGGCAACCTCCAGATAGTGTTTTATCGCAAGAATGCTGCCGACAAGGATCCGCTCATCAAGGTGCTGCTCAATGAAAAAGAGGCTACGCTGCCCTTGTCGAGCGACTTAGCCCCTTATTATCGTTGGAGTGATTTCCGCAGTTTCTACCTGAAGCGGATAGCCGCTGGTCGGTTAGCTCTTGGCATTAAACGCTAACGCATAGACGCGCATCTGCTTGACCATAGCCAGCAGACCATTGCTGCGGGTGGGCGACAGGTGCTCCTTCAATCCTATCTCTTCGATGAAGTACAGGTCGGCATCCAGTATTTCTTGGGGTGTGTGACCCGACAGCACACGAATCAGCAGTGCCACGATGCCTTTTACTATCAGTGCGTCACTCTCTGCCGAGAAGTTCAGCTTCCCGTCCACATAGTCGGCCTGTAGCCACACACGACTCTGACAACCGTCAATGAGGTTGCTCTCTATCTTGTACTTCTCGTCCAGTGGCTCCTGCTCGTTGCCGAGGTCTATGAGCAGTTGGTACTTGTCCATCCAGTCGTCCAGACCAGAGAACTCGTCAATAATCTCGTCTTGTATCTCGTTAATTGTCATCATTGTCTTTCGTTATCTCGTTATTTCGATATTTCGAAATTTCGACTTTATTCCTTAATTATCTTAAACAGCTTGTCGCTGGGACGCACCTTCTCTGGCACTTTAATGCTGACGCGGGTGCCTTGCTGGGCCGTCTGAATAGCCGACGTGTCGTCGTGAATCTCGTCGACGGTAACATACAGTGCTCCTGTTGTCGGACCCGTGATGAGCATCTTGTCACCCACAGCAAACGTGTCGGCTTCGACGGTAAACTCTGCCACACCCAGCTTCGAGAAGTACTTTACACCTTTACCGATATATTGCTTCTTCTCTGTAGCGTTCGAGCCGTAGTTGGCGTTCCACTCGCCCAACAGCTGGCCTTGGTAGTAGCCGTCCCAGAAGCCGCGGTTGAAGACAGTAGCCAGTCGCTCGTCCCACGCATCCTTCTTCTCTTCGGTAAACGTACCGTCCAGCACACTCTGGATTGCCTCCTTGTAGCACTGCACTACGGTCAGTACATATTCGGGACCGCGTGCACGACCTTCTATCTTGAAGACACGCACGCCCGACTGCATCATCTTGTCGATGAAGCGGATGGTCTTCAGGTCCTTGGGCGACATGATGTACTTGTTGTCAATCTCCAGTTCCGTACCTGTCTCGCGGTCGGTGACGATATAGCTCCTGCGACATATCTGCATGCAGGCGCCACGGTTAGCCGAACGTCCAGTATTGTCCAGACTCATATAGCACTTGCCACTGACGGCCATGCACAGTGCTCCGTGACAGAACATCTCGATGCGTACCAGTTCACCTGAGGGACCCGTGATGTGCTGCTCCTCTATCTGGCGGTAGATGTCGGCTACCTGTTCCATCTTCAGCTCACGGGCCAGTACCACCACGTCGGCAAACTGCGCATAGAACTTCAGGGCCTCAATATTCGAGATGTTCAGCTGCGTAGATAGGTGAACCTCCACGCCCTTTTGCCGACAATACTGCATCACTGCGATGTCGCAGGCAATAACCGCACTAATCTCTGCCTCCTTGGCGGCATCGATAATCTGGTGCATCAGCGGGATGTCTTCACCATAGATAATGGTGTTCACCGTTAGGTACGACTTCACGCCGTGCTCCTTACAGGTTGAGGCTATCTCGCGCAGGTCGTCGATGGTGAAGTGGTTGGCCGAGTGCGAACGCATATTCAGTTGTTCCACACCGAAATACACCGACCCGGCACCAGCCTTCAGCGCTGCTGCCAACGAGTCGCGGCTACCCACCGGCGCCATGATTTCATAGTCTGTAATCTGATTCATGCTGCAAAGGTAGTGCAATTCTGCCGAATAGCCAAATTTTGCAAACGTTTACGGACTATTTTGTCCTGTTTTTACGCTCTAATTGGAAATAATGGGGTACTTTTGCAGCGGAAACCAAAACAATGCTAATAATGAAAAAGTGTTTACTACTATGTTGCTTCTTCTGTCTTGCCCTGAATGTCATGGCCGACGACGGATTGGATGCAACGAAAATTTCCAAAATCACTTTCAATGGTGATGAGGTGACTGTTGTGTTTAATGATGGTACAGCGACGCTTGTCGCCGACATGGCTACTGTCACTATCGACTTTAGCAAAGCTACCGGTATTGAAGAGCGCCTGGCTGTTATTAAGCAGGCCGGTCTTGAGGACTTGGCTGTCTACAATCTCAATGGTCAGCTGGTTGGCAAGAGTGCTGCCAATCTGCCCAAGGGTGTCTATATTATAGGTAAGAAGAAGGTCATCATTAAGTAAGAAGGAGGAACGCATGATGAAGAAACTATCTACTCTTTTCGCTTTTTTGCTGACATTCCTTGCATCGGGTGTTCAGGCACAGGAACCTGTGGATTACTCCACCTCTGCCAACTCTACGAAGAACCAGGCAGTGCTGACCTTGAAGGACGGCTCCAAGAAGTACTATAACACAGAGTCTGTTAGCAGCATCGATTTCTCTGGTTCTAACGTCACAGTAAAACAAGCTGCTGGGGATTATACCTTTGAAAATACTGTCAGCGGCATTGCCTTCAAGAAGGCCATTAAAGGCCAGGTGAAGATTCTCGAAGCCAAGGGCTGGCTGGAGTCTGCTTATGTGAAGTTCGAGAAGCTGACAGGTGCTACTGGTTACAATGTTTACGTCAAGGGTGGTCAGTATGCTGACTATACTAAGATTGATGCCCAGCTCGTACGCGACTACGGCACTTATGGCCGTGCAGACGCCATGGGACTGAAGGCTGGCGAGAACTATGCCATTAAGGTCGTTCCTACCAATGATGAGAAGGTAGAACTCACAGACAACGCCAGCGAGGCCACGGACATCGTTGTCAAGTCCTACAACCGCGATGGCTATGCTCATTATAATGCAACTGCAGGCATCGGTGCCTATAATAACGATGGTACGTTGAAAGCGAATGCCCGTGTTATCTATATCACCAAGGCCAATGCTAAGACGGTGACACTGGAGATGCAGGTTGATAACAAGGGCAAGATGGAGACTCGTACGGGTATTCAGGATATTATCCAGGCTTATGAGAAGGGTGTTGAGACACGTCCACTGGCTATCCGCATCATTGGTTTGCTGAAGATGGCCGACATGCCTGAGTTAGGTAGCTCTGCTATCGGTTTGCAGGTCAAAGGTAAGGGGCAGAACATGAACCTCACCATCGAAGGTGTTGGCTCTGATGCAACCTTCCACGGCTTCGGAGTACTGGTACGTGCCTGTAAGTATGTAGAGCTGCGCAATCTGGGTGTGATGATGCACGAAGAGGATGGCATCAGCTTCGATACCGACAATGAGCACGTTTGGGGCCACAACCTCGATATCTTCTACGGAAAGAATAAGGGCGGCGACAAAGCCAAGGGCGACGGATCGTTCGACGTGAAGGGTACCTTCTACTGCACTGTCAGCGACAACCACTTCTGGGATAGCGGTAAGTGCAACCTGAACTCCAATGGCGACGAGGTGGATTACGTCACCTATCACCACAACTGGTACGACCACTCTGACTCTCGTCATCCACGTGTTCGCAAGTCTAAGCACCTACACGTCTTCAACAACTACTTCGACGGTAACTCGAAATATGGTGTAGGTTCTACCACGGGTTCTAACATCTTCGTTGAAAAGAACTACTATCGTAACTGCAAGTACCCCATGCTCATCTCAAAGCAGGGTTCAGACATCAACAACGGTGTAGGTTCTTCGAATGACACCAAGGGCACCTTCTCCAGTGAAGACGGTGGCATCATCAAGGCCTTTGACAACTACATGGTGGGACAGAAGAGATTCCAGCCTTACAATGCCAGCGACGCTACCAACAGCATTCATTTCGACGCCTATCTGGCTCAGACTCGTGACGAACAGGTTCCCGCCACTGTTACGGCTCTCCAGGGAGGTGCTACCTATAACAACTTCGATACCGCCGATGATTTCTATCAGTATAATCCCGACGACAAAGAGAGCGTACCCACTGTTGTAACTGGTGCTTATGGAGCAGGCCGTTGTGAGCATGGTGACTTCCAGTGGACCTTCGACAATGCCACTGAAGACACCAACTACGAGGTCATCACAGCACTTTCAGATGCCCTGATGAACTACAACTCCTCTCTGGTCGGCATCTTTGGCGACGAGAGCAGTACAACACCTAGCGGTGACCAACCCGGGGGCGATGAGCCTGGTAGTGATGAACCAGCTCCGACAGGAACAATAATAACATCGTTCGATGGTGCACCTTCTAATAGCATGTTTACCGTAGCAGGTGACTATGGTGATGGCAAGATTACCTATAATGAAGTTTATTACAAGAAGGGTGTTAAGTTGAATAGTAAGGGCTCTGTTACCTTTACTCCGGCCAGTGATTACAAGATGACAATCGTATTGGCAACTGCCAAGTCAGGTCGCAAGGTGAAAGTCAACGATGTTGAGACTGAAGGTGGTACGGAGAATACTGCGGGTAATTATTACGTTGTTACCAGTCAGAACATCACCAAAGACACTCAGTATGTTATTAAGAAGGGAGATGATGAGTCTATTCTGATGCTCGTCATTTTGGAATCAATAGAATAATAATAGGTATTAGGAACATATACACTACAACAAACTAACTACTAAGATGAAGGCGGATGGGACGCGAGTCCCGTCCGTTTTTTATAAAAATATGGGTTGTCCCAAAGGGCAACCCATAGTAAGTTGATGATGTGTGTTACTTACTTAGACTCCATTACCTGCTTGGCGATCTCGTTCTCGGGGTCGATAGCCAAGAGCTTCTGAGCGTACTGCTTAGCATTTTCCTTGTCATCGTTGATGACGAAGTAGTAAGAGATGAGGTAACGGTAGCTCTCAGTTAGACGGGCCTTGTCGGTAGCATCCTTATTGTCCTTGCCACCAATCATCTGGTCGAGCTTCTCATAGAAAGGCTTGGCAAGTCCCTTCTTCTGGTCGGGGTCCATATAAGAGTTCACACGGGCACGCATGAAGGTAGCGTACTCCGCAGCATCCTCATATTTGTTCTCCAAGTCCTGATAGGTCTTATCGGCCATGATGAAGCACTCAGCCTGCTCCTCAGCAGTGGTCTTCTTGCTGGCGTGCTGAACGTGGAGCTGAGCAAGGGCAGCGATATCGTTGGCAGAAGCCTTCTCGATATTGTCCAGATACTCCTGATAGCTCTTGATAGCATTGGGATAGTCCTCCTGAGCCTTGTAGGCATCAGAGAGCTGTTTGATGACACCGGCACGCTTGGCCTTGTTGTCCATGTCCTCTTGCTGCAGGGCCTTCTGGTACATCTCGATGGCCTTATCATGCTGCTTGGCACCATTCAGCGCATTGCCATAGTAGGTGTAGTCGTAGTAAGAGAACTTGGCAGAGTCGGACTTGTTGAACAGGGCATCAGCATACATCAGAGCGTCGTCCCACTTCTTCAGCTCGGTGCTGTTGAAGAAGGCGAGACGGTTGAAGGCGGCATGGCGAGGATTCTTGCTCAGGCCGTACTTGGCAACGTCGAGGGCAACATCGTACTTCTGCTTGAAGAAAGCGGTCATGGCATAGTCGCTGAGGTCGCGCTCTTCCATCTTTGACTTGTCGGCCTTGCTATAGGCACTCAGGGCTGCATCAAAGTCGTTAGACATGTAGTAGATACGTCCCATAAGGGCATCAACAGCGATGTCAGGACGCTGCTGGCGCAGCTCTTCCAGCTTGCTGACGGCACCACGTGGGCTGATTTTACGATAGACGTTGGCATACTTGTAGTAAGCCTCTGGGTCTTGAGGAGCGCAATAGATAGCCTGCTCGTATTGCTGGGCTGCTGCACCACCATTGTCACCGAGAGCCTCAATGTCACCTAACAGAATGAAGGCAGGAGCACACTGATTCTTACTGGCAGTAAGGGCATGCATGGCATAAACCTTGGCGTTGGCGGTATCCTTAACCTCATAGAAGGCACGACCGAAAGCTACCAGATTGGCAGCATTCTTCTTGTTAGCCTTGAAAAAGGGCTTCATCTGCTTCTCCAGATCAGCGGGTTTCTGACTAATGATGTTCTTAACGGCCTGTACGTCGGCATCTGTGCCGTTCTGGGCCATAGCGCTTGCACTGTAACCTGCGGTCAGCGCAGCGAGGAATAAATATTTAATAGCTTTCATAATTCTTATTTTTTAAAGGTTACTCTCTTATAAGACGTTTTGAAGGGATGAATGTTTATTTTTTTATTGATTATTCACAAATATGGTTCTGTTGTTCATGCCATACTGAATAGGCAGCAATCCTGACTTCTGGATGAGCAGCTGTCCTTTGGGCAGACGACAGAAGTGGGCAAAACCGCTAGGCAGTCCGCTACGGGGCTCGTTGAGGATAGCGTAGATGGTTCGGATGAGCGGATAGTTTCCATTATATATATAGTACTGATAGGGTCGCCAGCTGTTGGCCACAGTAGCGGAGTCGAGTCGGCTGACCTTCATGACTGTTATGTTCTTCTTAAAGGTGACATTGGTGGTGTCACGGCTGTCGTTGAGCCAGTTGGAACCGATGATGCCCAAGGAGTTCTCGTGTTTCTCCACATAGTCTATCACGGCAGCACTGCTCTTGACGGCTCCGATGTTGGGAGCCTTGAATTCCTTACCCTCCAGCAGGGAGTCTACACACCAACGTACCGTGCTTGACAAGGGATTGTCGAAGACGACGTCAATGGTGCCCAGCTTAGAGGTGGGGTAGAGGTCTTTCCAGTTGACGAGCTCACCTTGGAGGATGCGCTTGAAGTCCTTGACGGTGATGCAGGTGTCTGGATTGCTGTTGTTGACAATGATGGCCAGACCATCATAGGCAATAGGTATCGTCCTTGGCATGTACTTGCGGTCAATGAGGTTCTGGCGCTCTTTGGCTGTCAGGTCGCGGGTGCTGAAGGCCAGCCAAGTCTCCAACTTCATCAGTTTCTTGATGGCGTCCTGTTCGTTGGTGTATTCAGCTTCCAGCGTGTCGAGGACGTTGCTGTAGAGGAATACGTCGAGGGCTTCGTTCAGGATAGGACTGAAGCTCTCGTCGGCAGTGAAATAGCGGGCTGCCTTCTGGTAGTCCTTCTCTGCCTGAGTATTTTTAGGCTTGTTCCCACAGGATGGGAACAAGCCTAAAATGAGTGTTAATCCAATAAGAATGGATGCGATTCTGTTCATGAAATTATTGCAGTCTGAAGGTTACAGGTACGGTGTACTTCACACGTACAGGCGCACCGTTCTGCTTACCAGGAATCCACTTCGGCATGCTCTTAACCACGCGCTGTGCTTCCTTGTCGAGTGACGGGTCAACGGACTTGACGACGCGAACGTCGGTAATCGAACCGTCCTTCTCAACGACGAACGTTACGATACCTCAGCAACTACCGGATACTTGATGTTGCTGCTCAGGTATTGCAACAGAGCACTTTGACCACCGGGGAATGAAGGCATCTGCTCAACAACGTCGAACACCTTCGTCTCTTCCTCCTTCGGAGGTTCGGGCTGTGCGATAACTTCCTTAGCCTTCAGCACCTCGCCTGCAGCCTCGTCGTTACCTTTCACGTCGAACGCACCGATAGCGGTGTTGGTCTTGCTCAGTTCATCTTGTGACTTCAACTCTTCTTCTGGCTGAACGTCCTCGTCCTTCTTAATCTCAGGAGCGGTGAACTTCACAGAGCTCTTAACCTTTTCTACTTCAATTTTCTCAAACTTCGGTTCTTCTTTCTTCTCAACCTTAGCTTCCTTCTTCTCAGCCAACTTAGCTAACTCAACATCAGCTTCAATGGCCACATCAGTCTTCATCGCATTCTCTACGACACCCTTGACAATGACAACGGCACCGATGATGGCAGCGATGATGAACATGGTGAGTATTGCATAGAAGTTACGCTTGCCAGTTTCCTTGCGCAGTTGATAAGCACCGTAAGCGTGGTTCTTGCCTTCAAAGACAAGTTCCACCCAGCTGTCTTGAATAAGATCTATTTTTGACATAGTTCGTTTACGTTTTAAATGTTAGACACCGACTTATTTGACACCAGCCTTATCAATCAATTCCTGATCTTCAGGGCCAATCTTGTCGATGACATACTTATCAATACTGCAAATGAGCATCTCGTCGAGTGCAGAAATCATATTTTCATAAGTGGCAGTTTCGAGAGGACGGATGATAACGGTCATCGTAGGAACTTTCTCACCGCTGGGCAGTTCACCCTTCTTGATGCGAGAGAGTTGCTCCTCGTACTGAGCATCAGTCATCTTGCTGTTGTATGCCGATTTCTTGGCATCCAACTCCTTCTTGGCCATCATGATCTTGGCTACGGGGTTGACACCTTCCTCAGTGGTGTGCTTGATGAGCACGTCACGAACGCCCTTGGCGCCGTAAGTGGTCTTCTTAACACAGGTGGGGTCCTCGTAGTTGGGCAGACCGGCAATATACCAGATCTGGTCATCAGCACCGAGATAGAGAGTAATAGTGTGAGAAGCCTTTGTTACCGACTTGTCTTCCTTCGATACGTTTTCGTCGTTTGACGGCATCGTCAACTGCATAGACTGGGGCTTAGCCAGTGTAGTACACAGCATGAAGAAGGTAATCAACAGCATCATCATGTCTACCATTGGCGTGAAGTTCACGCGGGTATCCATTTTCTTCTGTTTGGATAGATTCTTTTTTGCCATAGCTTATTCCTCCTGTGCAGTTTGAAGGTTTGTAATCAACTGATAACGGTTCTCACTCATGTCCTGAAGTTCATTCATCATGGCCTTGACAGTCTTGTAAGAAGTCTTGGCGTCTGCCTTGATGGCAATCTTGATGTCAGGATTTGCATCGCGGGCGGCTTTCACCCACATCTGAAACTCGCTCATTCCGCCACTGATACTGTCAGTGGGAATGCCGAGCATCTGGATAGCCTCGCTCATCTTTTCGGGTTCGAGGCTGAGATACTGAGCAAGCTTGTCCATGGGGGCGCCCACCATAGCATCTTCCAGGAAGTGCTTCTGCTGGGTAGCGTTGAGTGAGACACCGAAGCGGTCGGTCATCTCCTCCATCATCGCCTTCATGTGGTTCTTGTTCTCAGTGCCGAGGTAGATCTGACCCTTTGGTGATACCAAAATGTTCAGAACGTCGCTCTCAGGCACCTTCTTCTCAGACACAGAACTCGGTGTGGTGACCTGAATAGGCTCCGGCGTCAAGAATGTTGATGTCAACATGAAGAAGCAGAGCAACAGAGTCATCACGTCCGACATAGGTGTCATGTCGATCCAGATGTCTTTTTTCTGTATCTTAACTTTAGCCATTCTAAAACGGATTTAAAGGTTTTTGAAATGGAACTAAAGATTAAGCCTC
>CADCGD010000043.1 GCA_902800925.1 uncultured Bacteroidales bacterium
AAATAGTAAAAAGATGGAAGCATTAAGATTTCAGGTTGTCGGTGAGGCATTCAAGAAGAAGCCACTCGACGTAAAAGCACCCAGTGAGAGACCCGCTAAATACTTTGGCAAGAAGGTCTTTAACCGTGAGAAGATGTACAAGTACCTGCCTAAGGACGTGTACGAGAAGATGATTGACGTGATGGATAACGGTGCACGTCTGGATCGCACTGTCGCTGACGCTGTAGCTGCAGGTATGAAACAGTGGGCTACCGAGGAAGGTGTAACACATTATACGCATTGGTTCCAGCCTTTGACTGAGGGTACTGCCGAGAAGCACGACTCATTCATCGAGCACGATGGCAAGGGCGGTATGGTCGAGGAGTTCTCTGGCAAGCTGCTCGTTCAGCAGGAGCCTGACGCTTCTTCGTTCCCCTCTGGTGGTATCCGCTCCACCTTCGAGGCTCGTGGCTATTCAGCTTGGGACCCCACATCGCCAGTCTTTATCATAGAAGACACACTGTGTATCCCCACTGTATTCATTTCTTATAGTGGTGAGGCACTCGACTACAAGGCTCCCCTACTCCGTGCTTTGCATGCTGTGAACGTAGCAGCTACAGAGGTGTGTCACTACTTTGACCCCTCCGTCAAGAAGGTCACTTCTAACCTGGGTTGGGAGCAGGAGTACTTCCTCGTTGACGAGGGTCTCTATGCTGCACGTCCCGACCTTCTGCTGACTGGTCGCACGCTGATGGGCCACGACTCTGCCAAGAACCAGCAGATGGACGACCACTACTTCGGTGCCATTCCTGAGCGCGTCGCTGCTTTCATGCGCGACCTGGAGATTCAGGCCTTGGAGTTGGGTGTTCCTTGTAAGACCCGTCACAACGAGGTGGCACCCAACCAGTTTGAGCTGGCTCCTATCTTCGAAGAAACCAACTTGGCTGTTGACCACAACATGATGCTGATGTCACTGATGAAGAAGATTGCTCGTAAACATGGTTTCCGCGTATTGCTGCATGAGAAGCCATTCGCAGGAATCAACGGTTCTGGTAAGCACAACAACTGGAGTCTGAGCACTGACAACGGTATCCTGCTGCACGCTCCTGGTAAAACCCCAGAACAGAACCTGCGCTTTGCTACCTTCATCGTTGAGACGCTGATGGGTGTCTACAAGCACAACGGTCTGCTCAAGGCCTCTATCATGAGTGCCACCAACGCTCATCGTCTGGGTGCCAACGAGGCTCCCCCCGCTATCGTCAGTTCTTTCCTGGGCAAGCAGGTTTCAGAGTTGCTTGACCATATAGAGAAAGCCGACAAGGACGATATCCTCGCAATGACCGGCAAACAGGGATTGAAGATGGACATTCCTGAGATTCCTGAGTTGCTCATCGATAACACCGACCGTAACCGTACGTCTCCATTCGCTTTCACCGGTAACCGTTTCGAGTTCCGTGCCGTAGGTTCTGAGGCCAACTGCGCCAGTGCTATGATTGCCCTGAACAGTGCCGTGGCTGAAGCCCTGGTTGACTTCAAGAAGCGTGTGGATGCCCGCATTCCTGAGTTCGCAGAGAAGTTGAAGGGTACTGAGCATAGCGCTACCTTCCACGCCATCATTGACGTTCTGCGCGAGGACATCAAGACCTGTAAGCCTATCCGCTTTGATGGTAATGGTTACTCTGACGAGTGGGTCGCTGAAGCTGAGAAGCGTGGTCTGGACGTAGAGAAGTCTTGTCCGAAGATCTTCGAGCGTTACCTCGACCAGGAGAGCATTGACATGTTCGAGAGCTTAGGTGTCATGACGAAGAAGGAGCTTGAGGCCCGCAACGAGGTGAAGTGGGAGACCTACACCAAGAAGATTCAGATTGAGGCCCGCGTGCTGGGTGACCTATCGATGAACCATATCATCCCTGTGGCTACCCGTTACCAGAGCGAATTGCTCACCAACCTGAACCACATGTCTGTGGTGTTCCCCATCGACACTGCTGATAAGCTCTCTGCTCGCAACAAGAAGATTATCCAGGAGATTTCTGAGCGTACCTCGGCTATCGAGAAGGGTGTAGAGGAACTGGTTGAGGCTCGTAAGAAGGCCAACAAGATTGCTGATGAGCACGAGAAGGCCATTGCCTACCACGACAAGGTAGAACCTTATCTCGACGAGATCCGCTATCAGATTGACAAGCTCGAGCTCATCGTTGACGATGCCCTCTGGCCTCTGCCCAAATATCGTGAGCTGCTATTCATTAGATAATGTGTTCGAAAATTTGTGAACGTTGAAAGAAGACTGGCATGTGAAATGTCAGTCTTCTTTGTTTAGCGGAGAGCTTTGAGCACCTGCTCTAATACTTGTTGGGCAATGGCCTTCATACCCTCAACGTTGGGATGGCCAGCCTGTTTCTTAATGTCTTTCAATTGAATGACGGGCACATTGTAGTGCTTGCAGATGACCTGCGTAGACTCTACAAACGAAGGTTTTAGCTCTGTGTTCTGAATAAAAAACAGGCGCACGTTAGGATAGCGGCTCTGTGCATCATTCAGTAGTTTAGCCAATGCCGGGCGATAGGTGTAGAGGTCGGCGCGCTTCCAGTCACCATACTGATACTCACCCAACTTGGCACCACACCAGCTGTCGTTGGTATTACCAAAAATCAGGATGATATCAGGAGACCCTAGACGAGGCAGACGAGTGATGAACGAACGTGGAGAATAGTCATCGTCGTTATAGCCCGTATAGCAGATGGTAGAACCACTATAGGAGTCGTTCTTCTCCAGAAGGAAGCCACCATCGTGAACTACCTGCCACCACCAAGTCTGACGGACATCCTTGACATCAGTCAAATCAGGACGGAAGGGTTCAAAATACCAGGGCTCGTTACCTTCAGGAATATGATACTGATAGGTGGAGTACGAGTCGCCAAGGATGGATACACGCAAGTGCTGCTGACCATACGCGGTGATGGTCAGCAGCAACATAAGGGGTAATAATATGCGTTTCATTGCACGTTACTTCGTTTCTTCAGCCTTAGGAGCCTCAGCTACAGGAGCCTCAGCCTTGGGGGCTTCTTCTTTCTTAGCAGGAGCCTTCTTAGGAGCAGCGGCTTTCTTGGGTGCAGCCTTCTTGGCAGGAGCTTTCTTCTCATCCTTCTTCGGCTCCAACTTCTCCAGACGGGCCTTCAGACGAATAATCTCCTTATCCTTCATCTCAATCTCGTCACCCTGATTACGGATGGTGGTGAGCAGAGCGTTGAGCTCATCGTTCTCAATCTCCTGAGGATAGAGGGCATTGACTCTGTTGATGAAGTCGCCAAGGATGTTCATGTAGTTGGTGAAGGCATCGAACGGTCCACTGTAGATGCCACGATCCAAACCTACGTTAGAGGCCTTGGTGGTCATGAAGCGGAAGTTGTTAGAAGCCTGCAGGTAGTCCCAGTCCTGATTGATGCGGGGGTCGTCAGCAATACGCAGACGATCTGCTACACTATAGAGCTTGTTGAAAGCCTCACGCTGCATGGCGTTACCCAACCAGCAAGAGCAGTCACGCTCCTCGTCAACCCAGCTGAGAGTATCGGGCACGTCGATGGCACCAACACTCTTCACCTTCATGCAAATCTCTGTAGGTGTAGAGAAAGTGATGCCCTTCTCCTTTGCACATGCGGGCAGAGCCTTCAGGAAGTCAAGGATATTTGAGCTGAGCGGCTGAGCGATTCCCAGTGCAGAAAGCTCCATGAAGATATTGATGATCTGCTCCTCCTCTGGGAAGCGGGCAATGCGGTCGATGTAGTTGTCGGCAAACAATGGATAGCCCTCCCAGTCAGGATTGTTGAAGCGCAGAGAGATGTCGTCAGAGAGTTCAACATCGCGGAGCAACAGCTTCAGGTTGGGAGCGATGTTACAGTTATAGACATAGTGGGGCGACTTCCAACCCAGCACGTGCTTGGCGCCCTCGGTCAGCATACCCTTGAAGCCCATAGCGGCAATCTGTCCACCGATATCGTCAGAGTAGATGAGCGATGAGTTGCGAGCAACGGTAGGCTTCCTGCCAAAGAGCTCCTCAATCTTGGCAGCCTGCTTCTTCACATCAAGAGCAAAGGTCTCCTCGTTAGCCAGTGAAGAAAGACCATGAGAGTAAGGCTCAGCAAGGAACTCTACACAACCGGTCTGGTTGAGTTCTTGCAGCTTCTCAATGACCTGCGGAGCATGGAACTCCAACTGCTCAATGCCAGTACCAGACAAAGAGAAGGCAACCTTGAAATACTGACCGTGTTCCTTGATCATGTCGCCAATAGCTGTCAGGGCAGGCATGTAGGAACGGTTGGCGATATCGGTGATGCTGCGCTCGTTCTCGTAGTCGTCATAGTAATAATGATCGGTACCGATATCGAAGAAACGATAGCGCTTCAGATGGATAATCTGATGTATCTCGAAATATAAACAAATTGTTTTCATAATTCTTTTCGTTGTTTCGTTATTACGTTATTTCGTTATTACGATTAGGCAGTTTCCCAACCTAATGTTCTCTTGTAGAGTGTTGCAATCCAGGCACCAACCTTCTCCCAGGTAATCTGGTCAACCTCGTTCTTACCCTCCTCCTTGAGGTAGGTGAAGAGCGACTCATTGGCACAGATGCTGTAGATAGCATCAGCCAAAGCGTGGATATCCCAGTAGTCAACCTTGATACAGTTGGTCAGAATCTCAGCACAGCCAGACTGCTTCGAGATGATAGACGGCGTGCCACACTGCATAGCCTCCAATGGTGAGATACCAAAGGGCTCAGAGACAGAAGGCATCACATAGACATCAGAGTCTTTCAAGCACTCATACACCTGCTTACCACGCATAAAGCCTGGGAAGTGGAAACGGTCGGCAATACCACGCTCAGCAGCCAAGTGAATCATCGCATCCATCATGTCGCCTGAACCTGCCATACAGAAGCGTACGTTCTTGGTGCGACGGATAACCATGTTAGCAGCCTCAACGAAGTACTCAGGACCCTTCTGCATGGTGATACGTCCAAGGAACGTCACCACCTTGTCCTTACCCGTGTGGTCAGGACGAGGAATAGCCTGATACTCATCAGGCAGTGGATAAACAGCGTTATGTACCGTGAAGCACTTGCGTGGATCCTGATGATACTGGTTGATGACGGTCTGACGGGTCAGCTCCGACACACACATGATGCAGTCAGCATTGTCCATACCATTCTTCTCGATAGAGTAAACGGTAGGGTTCACCTTACCACGCGAACGGTCAAAGTCGGTAGCATGCACGTGGATGCACAGAGGCTTGCCAGAGACCTGCTTAGCATGGATACCAGCAGGATAGGTCAGCCAGTCGTGGGCGTGAATGATGTCGTAGTCCAACGTACGAGCAACGACACCAGCAATAATCGAATAGTTATTGATTTCCTCATGCAGATTGCCTGGATAACCGCCAGCAAACTCCATAGCGCCAAGGTCGTTGACGTGCATGTAGTTGAAGTCGGCATACAGGTGGTCGCGCAGACGGAAATAGAGGTCGGGATCCATGATGTTACCCACACGCTCGCGAACGTAGTCAGCCGACACGTCGCGATAGGCAATGGGCACAGCATTCATAGCCACAATCTTACAGGCGGAACGGTCTTCATCACCAAAAGGCTTAGGCAGGCAGAGCGTGATATCCATATCGCCCTGAGCATAGAGTCCCTGCGAGATACCATAGTTTGCAGTAGCAAGTCCACCGAATACGTGAGGAGGATACTCCCATCCAAACATTAATACTTTCATAGTGCGTCCTCCTTATTTATTTTTGATAAGTATATTTCTCCAGCAACTTCAAGGCGCGCAGAATCTCTGCCACATTCATAGCAAAGGCCATAGCACCACGACCATGGAATGGCGGGTTGCCGTCGAACAATTCACTGATGGTTCCCAGTGCATGGTAATCCATCTCTTCTTCATAGCCCACCATCTGGCGCTCGATGAACGAGAGGCGGGTGCGCTTATAGAGTTTCAGACTGGCCTCCATATAGAATCCGCCCAGCCAAGGCCACGCCGTACCCTGATGGTAGGCATAGTCACGCTGTGTCTGCGGACCGACATACATGGGGTTGTAGCCACCGCTCTTTGGCGACAGCGAGCGCAGTCCCTTGGGCGTCAACAGTTCGCGTGTGCAAACATCGAGCACGCTCTTCTTCTGTTCCTGATTCAGCGGAGAATAGTCGAAGGCTACAGGGAAGATCATGTTAGGACGTACACTCCAGTCCATCATGTTGCCATCAACGTAGTCGAGCAGATAACCATACTCGTTCATGAAAGTGTCAACGAACGACGTCTTGGTGACTTCTGACAACGTCTCCAGTTTATCCGCCAGCTTCTTATCGCCAAACTCTGCCTCCAACGAAGCACAGAACTTGATAGCGTTATACCACAGGGCGTTAAACTCAACGATATAACCTGAACGAGGAACTACTGGACGACCGTTGGCCGTGGAGTTCATCCACGTAACAGCCTTGTCGCGACCATCGGCATAGACCAAGCCGTTGTCATCAAGACGCAGGTTAGGATGACCACCAGCCATCACATACTTCACGATGTCTTTGACCAGCTTGCCATACATCTTGTAACCCTGCTCTCTGCCAACCTCCTTGACATACTGCTGGATGGCCCAGATAGCCCACAGGGGCACATCAGGTTGCTCTATCTCGTAAATCTTGCCAGAAATGGGTTTATTCTCCATGAACTCGCGAAGGGCTTTCTCCGAGGTCTTCATCACCATCTCGAAATAGTCAATCTCACCAATACCCAGTGTCAGACCAGGTGCTGCTATGAATGTATCGCGCGCACGAGCCTTGAACCAAGGATAGCCGGCCAGCAGATAACGATCGTCCTTCTTGTCAATCTTCTCCATAGTGCCACTGCGGCGATCGCGGAAGTGGAACTGGTGGGCAGCTGTTACCAGACAGTGATAGAAGTTATCGCGAGGCACGCGGTCGGCCACCTCCTCGTCGAAGAGTTTCTTCAGCGTACTGGTTTTGGCAGCTGACGTAGAGCCGGCAAAGACGATGCTCTCACCCTTCTTGATGCTCATCTCGAAGTAGCCGGGCACATACAGGTCTTCGTTCGACGCATATCCACGCTCTTGCTCCTTCGGATACTCCACGCCACGATACCAGTCGGGCTGGAAGACGAACTCGTTCTTCTTCGAGAACTGCATGTACAGGTCGGGATAGCCAGCATACATACAGGTCTTGATACCATTCTCTACCTCATGATACTCACGACTGGCTGTCGAATTCTCATGGGTAAACTGGCGTACAGAACGGAAGGCGAGGAAAGGACGGAAACGCAGCGTAGTAGCCGAGTGGGCATCCACCAATGTATAACGGATAAGGATGCGGTCCTCATAGTGGTGGAACACCACTTCCTTCTTTAACAACACGCCACCAACACGATAAATGGTGGTGGGTACTACGTCACAAGTAAACTCACGGATGTACTTGTGACCCTTTGGGCTGAAGTTGTTGCCTTGATACTTGTGAAGTCCGAGGTTGAACTCTGCACCATGCTGAATTACCGTACAGTCGAGTGATGACAACAGAACGTGGTTCTCGTCATCAAGTTCAGGTACGGGAACAACGAGCAGACCATGATACTTGCGCGTATTGCAATCTACCAATGTAGATGCACTATAGGCGCCAGAACGGTTTGTTCGCAGCAATTCACGATGGAGCGACTCCTCAAGATTGGTCATTACAGCTTTCTCGAATCGTAAATAATATTGCTTTTAGATTAGTAATCACCTTCAAAATTAAGCAATTTCATTGTGACTACAAAATTTTTTTGCACTTTTTTAAAGAAAATGTGCTATTTTGTAGTCTAAGAGCGAAAAAAGACACCAGAAAAGGCTTAATCGGGTATCAAAAAATTGATAACTTCCTGTTCAACGGTGATGCGATAGGAGCCCACTGGAGTACCTATCAAACGACCATCGACACCCACCATTGCATGAGGAGCCTCATCAATGACAACCTCACGGGTTCGGTAAGGGTGAACACTGCGATGGTTGAGGAAACGCCCTGTTACCAACAGCCATAAACCTGCTAGCAACTGCATCATCTCCGTATGATAAACCATCGACACATCAAGCATGCCATTGTAGGGAACAGCATTGGGGGTCTGCCCATAGCCAGGACCGCTACCCACACACATGGTCATAATCTTACGGTCTACGGTCTCATTATTCAGTCGGACACGCATCTTGTAGTCCATACGATGGAAAATCATCAAAAAGAAGGAGACGATGAACGACAAGGTGCGGGAACCCAATAGCGAGCGTGTCTGTCGACGCAGGTTCATAACATCAGCAATGAGTCCCACATTGACACAGTTGAGGAAGTAGCGATGGCAGTGTTCGCCTTTTTTGTTTGTATAGCGAACACAGCCCAAATCAATGGTGCGGATGCGGTGTTTGATCAGCCAGTCGACAGTCTGTTCCATCTTATCATCGTCGAAGCCCCAGTAACGGGAGAAGTCATTCATCAAGCCATTGGGAATAACACCCAAAGCGATACTGTCGCGTACTTGCTTCTCCTCTGCCATCAGGCAGTTGACAGCATCGTTCAGTGCAGAGTCGCCGCCCATGATGATGATGGTTTTATAACCATTGCGTATCAACATGGTCATCAGACGCTCTACGCTGTCGCTGCTCTCGCTCTGAACGAAGTCATATTGTACCTTACGTTCATCGAGTACACGCTGAATCTTCTCACGCTGCTTACCTCCGCGCCATTTGGGGCAATAAAGGATGCCCCACCTCTCGTTCGCTACTTCCACTGTCTATGTTGTTTGTTAATTAGTCAAAGAATCCGGGTTGTTTGTATTCTATTCCCAGTTCGCGATCGACGGTAGCCAGGATGCCCTGTACCTGACCCAGTGCGAACATGCGGCCCAAGAGGGTGTAACCTGCATTGTGGCCATGACTGCTCTCGTCCATAATACCGCCAGGCTCATCGGTAAAGGTCATACCATGATCTACACGCATGGGCAACTCTGGGTTCTCCTTCTCGAAGATACGGCACAGCTCAATCAGGTCGGCACGACCGCCCAAGTGGCTGGCCTCTGTGAAGTCGCCGTTGGGGAAGATGTGGCATGAGCGCAAGTGAACAAAGTGTGTGCGAGAGGCAAACTTCTTGGCCAGCTCTACCACATTATTATATGCACCAGCAGAGAGCGAACCAGCACAGAAGGTGAGTCCGTTATGCTTGTTGGGCACAGCATCCAGGAACCACTGGATATCCTCCTCAGTACGTACGATACGGGGCAAGCCAAGAATCTCGATAGGGGGATCGTCGGGGTGAACACACATGTTCATGTTGCACTCCTCGCAAACAGGCATGATAGCCTCGAGGAAGTACTTCATGTTGGCACGCAGCTTAGCTTTGTCGATACCCTTATACAAATCGAGGAACTCGCGGAACTTCTGTACAGGAGCCTCATCGTTCTCGCTGAAGTTACCTGATACGAATCCCTGAGTCTTGATGACAATATTCTCAACCAACTTGTGGTCCTTCTCGGGAGTCATGGTCTTAGCCAGCTCGTCGCACTCGGCGATGACGCTGCGGCCCTTGCCCCATCCCTCGGGGAACTGGAACTTCTCCCATTCCTCGCGAGCGCCTGGACGCTTCAAGATGTAAATGTCGAAATAAGCAAATTCGGCATAGTTGAAGTACAGGTTTGTTGCACCGTTTGGATTGTCGTGGAACAGGTCTGTACGAGCCCAGTCGAGCACTGGCATAAAGTTGTAGCAGATGCAATGAATGCCCTCTGCTGCGAGATTGCGTAGGCTCTCCTTGTAAACTTCGATCTGATGATCGCGATCAGGTCCGCCATACTTGATTGTCTCAACTACCGGTAGCGACTCCACCACACTCCAGCGCATGCCGTAGCTCTCGATATACGCCTTCAAGTCGTGAATCTTCTCACGCGTCCATACCTCGCCAAGGGGTACATCGTGCAGTGCAGTAACGATGCCCTCTACTCCGATTTGTCTCAGTTGTGCAAGAGTAATCTTATCCTTCTTGCCAAACCATCTCCAAGTTCTTTCCATAGTCTGTTATTTTAGTAAGTTGTTAAATATATAATCGTTGTTTCCTTATCAGAAGGGATAGCCAATAGCAAAGTGGAGCGTATGGCTATTCTTAAAACTATCTACATTGTAAAAGCCTGACTTCGCCGTAGCATAAGGCAGGTGAAGCGCAACACCCCAGTCGAGGCGAAGGATGAGGAAGTCAAGGTCGTAACGGAAACCTATACCTGTACCCAACGCCATCTGTTGGAAGAAATCCTTCAACTTAAATTGACTCGTACCATAGCCTGGACGTTCGTCACCAAACTCTTCTTCTATCGTCCAGACGTTACCGGCATCGAGGAATACAGCAGCGTGTAATGAGCCAAACAGTTGACGACGGTATTCGACGTTGCAAACGAACTTGATGTCACCATTCTGCATCAGGTAGGAGTATGCCTTATCGCCGATACCTGGGAAAGAGCCGGGACCAATGCCACGTACAGGGAAGGCACGGATGCTATTGGCACCACCCACATAGAACATCTCACTATTTGGCAGCCAGTCACTATTACCATAATGGTAGATGATACCGGCATTGACATGTCCCACTATCTTAGAGTAACTATCGAGGGTAAGGGTTTTGGTATAGTCGGTCTCCAACTTCACGAACTGCGAATAGGGATTCTTGAACATCGTCTTGTCCTTGTCATTCCACGACTTACCAGTAAGGACATCATAGAGTGCCACACCATTGCCCGACTCGGCGACGGTCGTCTCCCAACGTGTAGGATGCAGGGAGCGCTTGGGCGATGTATAGGTATAGGTATAGCGCATTTCTGGAATGAAATAGTCCTGCAGGGTAGCCCACAGGTAAGGATTCTTTTCCATGATAGCATCAAATTCTGATGTATGACTGTTCATGAACTGGTATTTCACCGTCAGCGGCGAGAACTCATGGCGACTCTTCTCTGACGTCTGCCAGCGATAGGTCCACTCGCCAGAGACAACGTGCATCTTATAGTAACCCGGACGATAGATAATATCCGTAGAGGCCTTGGCCAACGTGGTGGGGGTACTATAGAACAGACGAGGACGTAGTCTTCCATCTGCACCGCGGCGTCTACGCTGGAACTTGTTCATAAACGGGGCTATGATACGTGGGAACTCTACAGACGCATCAGCACCATATTCGTAGTTGTTCATGGACGAACCGTTACTCGTAGCCCACTCATAAGACCCATGGACATTGACATCAATCTTCTCACCACCACGGAAGGCATTACGGCGGGTGACACCCATCTTCAACTCCGGGCCCATACGACCAATGGTTCGGGCATTGAAATTGGTCTCCACATAGAAGTCCCATGGTTTGTCGAAAGTGCAGTTAAGTGTCAGGTCGAGGGTATCGCAAGCTGCCGTCGTATCACGAGGTGTAAACTGGAATTCCGTCATCGAGAACAGTCCCATGGCATTAATCTTGCTACTCGACTCCAAATAGTCACTATAGCTATATGTCTGACGAGGGCGCAACTTCATGTCAGCAAGCAATACACGCGGACGAATGGGTGGTTTCTTTCCCGAATAGCGGATGGTCAGCGAACGTCCGACGAACGAGTCTGTGGGCTGTTCCATGAACGACTTCTTCATATTCACCGTGATGCGACCGATATACCACGGATGGGTAGCAGTAACAGGTGCGTCCTTGGCCATACGGAACTGCAACTGAGCTTTGCCGTCAACGACAAACGTGTCTGCGAGATAGCTGGCATAGGCAGGCTGATAGTAATAATAGCCATTGTTACGCAACAAGGTGCTGATACGCTGACGCTCACCCTCAAGACGAGACACCACGAAGGGGTCGCCAGAATGAATCTGGGAATCACCAAGTGAAGTCTTTATCAGACTGTCGGCATGAGTGGGGAAATCGAAATAGCCTATACTGTCAAGCATATACAGGCGACCGGGTGTCACGGTATATTGGATCTTGGCTGTCTTAGGATTTTTCTGCTGTACAGCCTCATAGGTAACATTGCCATGGAAATAGCCATGGTTGCGCAACACGTTCTGCGCCACAGAGGCTCGCAACTCAGGATTTACCCACGACATCAGCACTGGCTGACGACCAAACGTCTTGGTCATCCATTGGGCAAAGTGTGAATCCTTCTCAGCATACTTGTTCCACACACTGACACCAAACGAGAACGGCAGGCGATAGTAGCTACTGCCAAACAGCGAACCGTTAGGTGCCGTAGCCAAGGCTGCCTCCAATTCTGTCTGAGTCTCAATGAGATTATCCGACTGCTTCGCATCAACCCACTGAATGGTCTTCAGACCCGTGAAGAGCTGGTCACCCTCAGGAATATCCTTAGTCATCGAACAGGAGGCCACCAAGAGGGCAGCTGTTAGATGTAAGATGCATGAGATTATCTTATTTCTTGTCATCGCGCGTAGTCTTTGTTGAGTCAGTACGAACAGGAGGCAGCGTCAAGGTGTTGCTGTCATCCTTGAGACGGAAAATGTCAGTGAAGTTTTGTAGGGTCCGTCGCCAGATGAAGCCACCACCATACTTCTGCGTATAGCCGTCTAGCCAGTCGTAGGAGTTATTCTCGAAGTACAGGTTCAGATATTTGTTAGCAGTATCGTCAAGTCTATACTCCAGGGAGACATTATCGAAGAACGAATTGTTACGACCTCCCGGCAACTCCTCGCCAGTGGTTACCTTACCACCTACCGCCAGTTTCAGACGGTTATTCAGGAAACGCTTGGCAAACTTGAACGAATAGTCGGTATGGGTCTGACCTGTGGCATCGGTACTATTATCCAAACCAAACGACAGGTCGAGGGTACGCAGGGCATTACCCGTCAAGTTGCTAATCTCAGAACTGAGGAACGAGCTCAGGGCAGAGTTCATGGAGAACGGTTTCGTATTTCCGTCAGCCAAATACATACCCGTTGTCAGCATGGTGACGGCCAGTTTGCCGCGCTGTTCACGGCCCATAGCCTGCAGTTCTCCATGCAGCTGCATATCTTCTGGGGCATCGAGTGTAAATTCAAGACCCATATCATTCAGTGTGCGGGTAATACTGACACCACAGTCGAAATTGACGCTACGCCCTACTCCATTACTACCAGTAACAGTTGCTTTCGTGTGTTCTACAGCGGTGATATTCAATGTGGGATTCATCGGTTCACCAGTAAACTCGATATATGAACCATCCTGTATGGTAAATGTCTTCAGTGGAATAATGGGCAGTGCATACTTCATCTCACCGTTCGACAGCGTATAACGCCCCGTCAGCTGCAGGTTGTCAGCAGGCGAATAGAGCATGCGCAGTGTACCACCACCCATCAGATCGATGTAGTTAGAGTGGTCGGCATTCATGTAGGCCATGATATGAGCACCGTTCGATACATTCAGCGTCATATCCATCCGGAAGCCATTGATGGACGGACGTGTGACAGCAGTCTGCGTAGTATCACTGAAATCAGTGAATTTCACAAGGTCATCCAACTGGTTATCGGTAGTAATAGGTGTATCACGCAGGATATAACCCATATCAGTAGTACCCAACACATCCAGACGGCCACGCATATTGAGGTTTTCCAACGGACCGTTCATCATGGCAAATACATTCACAAAAGCCTTGCCGTAAGCCACACTCTTAGCATGTTCCTTGGTACCGATAATCTGGAAGTTGTTAGCCTGCATGCGCAGATTGACCATAATCTTTTCAAGGTTGCTGAAGTTCACATTACCCTGCACATTCAGCGGGTTGTCGTTATGAGCATAGACGGTGAAATTCTCAAACAGCAGGTTAGAATGCTGAATGCGTACGGGGTCATCGTCAAAACGCAACTTGACACCATAAGGGATGCTCTCAAGATAGGATTTGGAGAGGAACACCTCGCCATTTACCTCCGGACGGGACAGTGGACCTTCTATTGTTAGTTCTCCCTCAGCATAGCCCTGCAGACCACAGAGTTGGTCAGGAACGAAACCATTGACGATATTCAGTGGCAGATGCTCCAATTGCAACTTAGCATCAAGCGAACCGTCACCTTCATTATAATAGGTTCCTGTCAGCAGTCCGATCTCGTCGTCGTCCATCATCAGTCGTGCCTCCACGGCATGTGCATCGTTCTCTTTCTGCAGATAGACCAGTTCAGTACTAATATTACCTATCGGACAACGCTCGTAAGTCATATTTTGTACACCCATATCACCAGCCACAGAGAACTGACCACTAGCATTTTGTATGACATGATAGTCACCATTCAGCATACCCGACATACGAGGGGCATACGGAATAACGGAAGTAATTTCCTCCAAGTTAAACTTATGCAGACTAAGCGTCAGGTCCTGCAGTGCTTCAGGGTCTGTGTCTTCGGAATAAAGACGGATACCCATGCCATCGTCAGCACGCAGGTCGACCTTAGCCTTAATCTTACCACTGCTGCCCAAGAATACATAGTTGTCTTTGTTGAGAGCAAATTCCTTATAGCCCAGTGTGGGACGATCGGGCATCAAATGAAGGTTGATACCTCCATCGACAACCTCAGCTTGTGCACCGATACGTGCACCCAACTTATTGTTAGCATCGAAGTAGCGCACGCCAAGGGTTGCACCGCGTTTCTGCAGGATTCCGTCAATAAGCGCATTGAAGACGAACTGCGGATTCTTCTTATTGTTACGTACCTGACCACCAAACGACAGTCGTTCCTTGCGTTGGATAAGCGAGAAGTTGATGGTATCAAGGCGGATGTCACTGACGGTCAGCGAGTGGATATAACCACGACCATTGACACCCTCAGCAACAGAGGTCGACAGGTCGAAGAGCATATCCTTGAAGTCCACATCGGCACTGGCTTTCAGGAAGGTAGCAACAGGATTCTCGCGCTGGCTTTCCAGCGTCATGCGCATCGTAGGCAACAGCTTACGTAAGGCCGGCTGGTCAATGGTTTTCCTTTCTAACTGTGCCATCGCAGAGTCGCCTAGGATAGCGAGCTGATTAAGTAGTTGTTCATAGTTACCGCTGGCATCGAGCTTGACGACAAAGTCACCACTCTGGGTACGTACAAAAGTAGTGTCTGGTGTTGTCTTTAACAACAGATCTACGTCGGAAGGGCGATAGATATGACTGGAGTCGCTAATGGTCAAGTCGTTGACAATACCCGTAACTTGGTGGGTTAGTTTCAAGTCGGAATTGATATCGAAGTGACCACACATTCCAATGGTCAGCGGGTCTGGTGTAACGCCCATCTCATAGAGGTCGAGTTCCTGGAAATCGGTGCTCAGCGTACCATCGAAACGGGTGGTAGAAAGCAGGGCGTCGAAATTCACGGCACCCTTCAGCAACGGGTTGCTACTGACGAGATTGGCATGCGCTTTACCGTCACTCACCAATGCATGAGCGGAGATGTTGTCGATATTCAGTTTGCCATAACCCACATGGTGTATCTTCGCGTCAGCAACAAGACTGGTACGTGGTGAGAAGAAGTCAGTACCCTGCCCCTTGGCAGTAATATCGGCAGAGACGGTATAGATACTATCATGGGGCATGAAGTGGTGAACGTTCAGGTCGCGCACTTGAATGTCTGCATCATAACGCATAGCGGTGGCATGGAACGAGCCCTTGGCCTTGATCATTCCCCTACCCTCACGAGCTGTGATGTCGGCAAAGTACTGCTGTCCATCAGCCTTCACACGTCCTTGAGCTGACAGCGGTGGAATACGATAGGTGCGCTGCATGTCTCGTGGCAGCATGGCCATCACAAAGCCCATATTCTGGGTACTGGCATTGAACTGCACATCCGCACGCAACTTTTCGGGAGTATCAAGGTTGGCAGCAAAACCCGTAGCTGTGGCATGGAAGGCTGTCGGCAGCGATACTTCCAAATCGTGGAAGTCCATATGCTGCATATTTCCTTTCAACAAACCACTGACGGTAAGCGGATATTCCGGCCAACGCTGACGCATAGCGGCAGGCAAATCGCTAAGGAACGGCATGATGTCTTGCTTACCTACTGTAGCGTTCATCTTCAGCCTCATCTTACCCGGATCAACAGGTTCCATCAGCGACAATGGCATGTCGAGTTCCACATCGACATCGCTATATGGTGTAGACAACCGGAACTTGGGTAGTTTGATGACACCATCCTCCATAGCAATAGGACCGGAAAGATGGGTAACATTAAAACCACTACCCTTCTCCTTCAAAGCGACCTGACGCAGATACATGCGCAGCGTGGGGTCGTGGAAATAGATGGAGTCAATACCCACGGTAATGTCGCTGAGATCTATGTGGTTATAGTCCAAACCCTCTATACGAGGCTGGTAATTCTGGTCATACTTGACAGCACCATGCAGCCAATCAACACTACCAACAGTGTAAGTCTGTGTACCCAAATCTATTAATGCCTCTCGGGCTGTAAGGTTGCCCATATGGGCCTCAACGCTCATCGTATCACCTGGCATGTGGAACACGATGTCAGAGTGGTCGATAGTTATGCTATCGACATATATCTTCCACAGCACAGGCTCACTGGTGGTGGTATCCTCTGGTACAGAGTCAGCCATCTGGATGTCGAAGAAAGCATCCTCCAACCTTGAACCGTTCAGTTCTACGATACCCTGGTCGAGGTCTATGCCTTTGCTGGCCATAAACAGGCGTGAGAAGCGGCCTTTCACCTTGGCAGCCGCTACTAAATCGAGGGTATTCAGGTGGGTATTAGTTACTTCCAGCTCATTGATGACCACCTTGCTGTCCAACAGGGGCAACAATTGTACGTCGACCACCATGCGTTCTACATCGGCAAGAGTATCTGGCTTTTGCAGCACACGGAACTCGTCAATCGACAGGTCGAGAGGAAAGGATAGGTCGACATGGCCTACTGAGATATCCATGCCTGTCTTCTCTGATGCGATGGCCGTCACCTTGTCAACTGCCCAGTTTTGTACAGGAGGCAGATAGAGCAGCACCGTGAGCACCACAAAGAGTAGCACAGGACTCAGCAAGATGATTAATATCCACCAGAAAAGTTTCTTCATAACCTAACGATTCATTATCATGTTAGACCACAGGGGATCTGCAGGCAGTGGTGATTCCACCACGATGGTCTCTTTGGATACGGGATGCACAAACTCCACACGATGCGACAGCAGCGAGATGCTACCATCGGGGTTGCTACGACGCGCACCGTATTTCAGGTCGCCCTTGATGGGACAGCCAATAGCAGCCAGCTGACAGCGTATCTGATGGTGGCGACCCGTCAATAGTTGCACTTCCACCAGCGAATAGCGATCGGAATGGCCGATGAGGCGATAACGCAGGATAGCCTTCTTAGAGCGTGGCACCTCATGGTCATAGGCATAGCTTTTGTTCTGCTTCTCATTCCTCACAAGCCAGTGTTCAGCGGTAGCAAATTCTTCACTCTTCACTTTACACTTTCCACTATCAACTATCGCCCAATACGTCTTGTGCACCTCTCCGTCACGGAACATATTGTTCAGACGGGTCAGTGCCTTGGAGGTACGCGCAAAAACCACCAGTCCAGAGACCGGACGGTCCAAACGATGCACCACACCCAAGAAGACCGCACCAGGTTTTTGGTACTTCTCCTTGATATATTCTTTCACCGTTTCAGACAAGGGTGTATCGCCAGTCTTATCGCCCTGAACGATTTCGCCACTCTCCTTGTAGACGATGATGATGTGATTATCTTCGTAGACCACTCGCATAACGCATGCAAATTTACAAAGAAGGAAGGAAACTGCCAAATTTTAGAACACAAAAATGTCAGGCAACAGCCTTCTGGCGTGCCTGACATGTTCAAAAGGACAATAAATCCTAGTTTGCCTGAGAAAGACAGCTAACAAAAATATTTCATTATCATGCTGCCTGTGGAGTATCAATGGGGTTCTTGGAAGCCATCAACTTCTTTATCCAACCAGACCAGTTGAAGTTCTCAATCAGACCATAGAAGGTCTCGATAGTCATGATGACAGAGGCCACAAAGCAGAAGATGAAAGCGCCTACAATCATTAATCCAATCTTAAGAACCATAATGATGATATTAGCAGAATCAGACTCTGTATGTGTCGATGTAGAGCCATCGCTATAAGTCGTCTTTACTATGTAGTCGGGCAACAGACTCATAGCCAGTCCTGCACCAAAGCAGAACGAAGCCAGACCAAATCCCACCTTACGGAAGATATTCATACATCCTGCACGTCGACGATGACGCGTGATAGTGTATCCGTGAGGATAGCCCGTAATAATATAAAGAGGAATAAGGATTAGCAAGTAAATCATGTAGTTGCGCAAGGTATTACCATGCGACACCTCATTTTCCACACGTTTGGCAAGATCATCCTTGGCCATTTCGTGTACCTGTGCAAAGTCCATCGCATTAATAGAGTCATAGTTTGCACGATACTTAGCAGCATTTTCCTCACTGCTCTGCTGATACTTCAGATACGACTCTTTGCGTTCTTTCGTTGTGGCAGTATCAGCACGCTGCTTATATTCACCTGCACTCTTGAGAGCACTTTCTGACCACGACTTATAGTCAATAAGCTTGTACATCTTATACTTATCTGCAGAAGTGAGCCTCAGGGAATAAGCGTCATTAGCATGCTGACTGGGACACTTGTCGTAATCCGTCTGTCCGACCTTGACAGTCTTCCACTGTTGCACCTGTTCTCGTTCCACCTTCGCACGCAGGATGTCGTCCTCCTGATCTTTCTTGAAATAATAGAAGATACCAGCACCTAACAATGCGCCACAAATAAGACTCCACATCCATGTGCTGTGACGCTTCTTCGACCAGTCAACAATCTCGCGCAACATATTGTAGCGCTCAACGTAGTCCCGATCACCCGGATGCTCAACGACTTCCTCAGCACGATTCAGCATCTCATCCATATGTTCGGTTTCCGCCTTCGTACGAGGATAGATGTCATTGATATCATCTACTACCCCTTTCTCACGTTCTTTTTTACTAATGAGTGACGATGTAAACATGGCCTCGTCCAAATAGGTCCACGCTTCTTCATTTAGCATTCTTTCTTCATCAAGATTGTTCTCTGCGTCAAGAATGTTTTCTTCGTTAAGATTTTTTTCTTCGTCCATAATAGTATTTGTTTTAGATTGGTTCTGATTGTTGGGACAAAGATAAGAATTATTTACGAAAAAACCTCATTTATTGCAAAAAAAATGTCTTCATTGCAACAAATGAGGTCTCTAAGCGTCAAAAACGCCTGTTTTTACATATTCATACCACCATCAACCTGGATAACCTGACCGCTTACATAGCTTGACAGATCAGAAGCCAGGAAGGTAGCTACGTTGGCGATATCCTCAACCTGTCCACCACGACGGAGGGGAATCTTCTGCTTCCACTCATTGCGAACCTCCTCAGGCAGGGCTGCGGTCATAGCAGTCTCGATGAAGCCAGGAGCGATAGCATTGGCACGGATACCCTTGGGACCCATCTCCTGAGCGATACTCTTTGCCAAAGCAATCAGACCTGCCTTTGAAGCTGCATAGTTGGCCTGACCAGCGTTACCATGAACGCCTACTACCGATGCCATGTTGATGATAGAACCACCACGCTGACGCATCATTACAGGTACACAGGCGTGGATGAAGTTGAATGCACTCTTCAGGTTTACTGCGATAACAGCGTCCCACTGCTGCTCAGTCATGCGCAGCATCAGTCCGTCCTTGGTGATACCAGCGTTGTTCACCAGAATATCGATTGAACCAAACTCCTCCTTAACGGCCTTAACTACCTCTTCAGTCTGAGCAAAGTCGGCTGCGTTTGATGCATAGCTCTTAGCCTTAACACCCAGAGCAGCGATTTCCTTCTCAGTATCCAGGTTCACCTCAAGGTCGGTGAATGCGATGTTACAGCCCTCAGAGGCATACTTCAGTGCGATAGCCTTTCCGATACCGCGTGCAGCACCAGTAATCAGCGCTGTCTTACCTTCTAATAATCCCATAATTCTTGTTTAATTTTATAATTGTTTAATTGTTACATTTTTCTTTTTCCTAGTGCACTATACACAATCTTCGCCACCTGAGGTTTGGTGTCCTCCTCTTTCATGCCGTGAGCAATACGACCATAGATATAAGGCACCTCCAGTCCTTTAATACAATAGTGGGTGATGTCTGCAACAAGATCAACATTGTCGATGTCGAACTCACCACCTTCCTTACCTTCACGGAACACCTTACGGAACAGTTCTATCTCGGCATCGTCAAAGTTCTTGCGTACCTTCTCCACCATCCAGATATTACGAAAGAACTCGGCACGCAGGTTACCATTGCGCACCACCGTCTCACGAATCATGCTCAGGTGCATGTAGATGAGTTCTATGATTTTATCCTGAGGAGGAATACGCTTGGCAGCAACCTCGTCCAACTGGTCGGAGAGACGCTCCAACTCAGATTCAATGACTGCATAATAGATGTCGTCTTTAGACTTGAAATAGGTATACAGCGTACGACGTCCCTTGCCAGAAGCCTGCGCGATATCGTTCATCGTCGTATTCTCCAGACCATTCTTGGCAAACAACTGACGGGCTACGTCAACCAACTTCTGTCGTGTCTTTGATATGGACATAATTCTATTCCTCCCAAGCTTTTTCAATTATTGCACAATGCAAATACAGTGTGCAAAATTAGAAAATAGTTCTGAAATAGCCAAATAAAATAGGGTTAAAAGTGCAGAAATACCTATTTTTTGCGATTTTTTCGCAAAAAATTTGCATATTCCAAAAAATAGTCGTACCTTTGCATCCGCTTAAGAAAAATAACATCGCGGAGTGGAGCAGTTGGTAGCTCGCCAGGCTCATAACCTGGAGGTCGCACGTTCGAATCCTGCCTCCGCAACTATGGAACCCGACAGCCGTCGGGTTTCTTTCGTTTACGGAGGGTTTCTTTCTATTTTATCTCCTGAACCTTGATGAAGTGCGATGATGTCGGGTCAAGGTCATGCTCATGGAATACATCAATGATATTGCGGTGTAATTCGGAATAGACAGCAAATAGACGTGCCGTCTCCTTCGTATATCCATTGATTTCGTATTGCGTATAGAAATCCTCCAGAGCCGTATACAGCACGAAAGGTTTCGGATTCTTCTCCAGCAGTTTGCAGCGGGCAGCACCCTCCAACAGGTATGCCTCTACTGTCTCGCGGGGCACATGATAGGTGAAGGTGAAGACAGAGTGTACCACACTACCCTCTCCATCACGAACAGCCGCCGTATAGTTTATGGTCTGCTGGGACAATATCGAATTATTGGGAACGGTAACCACATTCCCCTTGATATCGCGCAGACGGGTAATGAAGGCGTTCTTCTCTATGACCTCTCCCTCTTGCTCACCGATACGCACGAAATCGCCCACCAGGAACGGACGCATATAGGTGATGATAATACCACTGATAAGGTTGCCAATGGTTGTGGTGGAACCCAACGAGAACAGGGCAGCGACAAAGATACTCACGCCCTTGAATACACCAGAGTCTGATCCTGGCAGACAAGGCCAGATGACTACCACCGTGAAGGCAATGATGAAGATGCGGATGATGTGATACGTCGGTTCTGCCCAGTCCTGATAGAAACTGTCTATCTTCAGGTGGCCCACCGATATCTCGTCAGACAAGTGGTGCAAGCCTTTGAGCAACCAGCGAACAACATAGATGATAACGATAATCTTTACGATGTTGGGGAAGTAGCGCACTATAGATATCACCATATCGCGCAACGGACTCCACACATAGTTGATCATGTTCCACGTAAACTTCTCCGTCTCAGGGAAGATGCTGAACAGCAGGGGCAGCGAGATAAACAACTGCAACAACACGAGGAAGATCTGCAACACACGCGTCAGCAGCAACAGGATGCGCTTCTCCTGCTGAACGTTCATCAGCTCATAGCCCTTGACAACCAGTGGTTTTATGTTTCCTTCTCCGACAAGCCTCCTCAGATAGCGGATGAAGCGCGCTGTCAACAAGAACAGTAATACCTGAACCACTATCAGGAACACGGCCCACCCTAGTCCTGTCAGCTTAGCCTCCAGGCCGTAGTCGGCATGCAGCCGCTCTATCTCCAGAGACAGGATTTTCAAATACTCCTCAGCCAATTCACGACGCGACATGCCGTTCCAAAGCCCATCCAAGTCGCTGACTCTGACGATGACCACCTCGCCGCACATCACATCGTCGGTATATTCACTGACAAAGATGTGCATGGAGTCTGTCGTCAGCTTCAGGCTCTTACCAATCTGCGTCACCTTACGGGCTACAGCCTCTACGCGGTGGGCAGGATCGTCACCACCCAGACTGGTGTATATATATAA
Source organism: uncultured Bacteroidales bacterium (assembly GCA_902800925.1). Lineage (GTDB taxonomy): Bacteria > Bacteroidota > Bacteroidia > Bacteroidales > Bacteroidaceae > Prevotella. Next base: position 22,392 of record CADCGD010000043.1, read on the forward strand.
TAAGGTGTCTTCCTCAATGACCAAGGGCACACCAGGCGTCACCTGTCGCAACGAATCGATGCGGTGCTTCTGTTCCACCTTGCGCAGCGAGTCCTCACGGGCACTACGCCCGCTCTCATCAAGCGCACTGAGGAGCATGAGTTCCTTCATTTTCATCTCCTGCAATGCATACTGCAGAGAGTCCATGCGCTGTTGCACTACAGAGTCCGGCTCTTGGGCACTGCCTATCAGTGTCCAGCAAGTCAGCAATATGGTTAACATCCATTGTTTCATAGTACTGTGCAAAGATACAACTTTTTTCGGATTTTCCATGCATAATCAGAAAAAAATCATTTTTTCTTTGTTAATTGCCGGAATAATCACTATCTTTGCAACAAAACGAAACAATCACAACAAGAACAAGATGATAAAACTCATTTCATGGAACGTCAACGGACTGAGGGCTTGCGAGGGCAAGGGCTTCAGCGATATCTTCAAACAATTGGATGCCGACTTCTTCTGCCTACAGGAGACCAAGATGCAGGAGGGACAGTTGGACTTGCAGTTTGACGGCTACCGCTCGTATTGGAACTACGCAGAGAAGAAAGGCTACTCTGGCACAGCCATCTTCACCAAGCACGAGCCGCTGAATGTGGAGTATGGCATCGGCATCGATGTGCACGACCATGAGGGGCGCGTCATCACGTTGGAGATGGAGCAGTTCTATCTGGTGACGTGCTATACACCCAACTCGCAGGACGGCCTGAAGCGTTTAGAGTACCGCATGTCGTGGGAGGATGCCTTCCGTAGCTATTTGAAGCGGTTAGACCAGAAGAAACCTGTCATTCTCTGTGGCGACCTTAACGTGGCACACCAGGAGATTGACCTGAAGAATCCGAAGACCAACCGCATGAATGCCGGTTTTACCGACGAGGAGCGCCAGAAGTTCAGCGACCTGCTGGCCAGTGGTTTCATCGACACCTTCCGTACGCTATATCCTGAACAGGTTATCTATTCGTGGTGGTCATACCGTTTCCAGGCCCGCCAGAAGAATGCAGGGTGGCGCATCGACTATTTCGTCACCAGCGAAAGACTGCGCACCAGCATTGCCGATGCGCAGATATTGACAGATGTCTACGGCAGTGACCACTGTCCCGTAGCATTGGAACTAACTCTCTAGCTTCTCACCTCTATTCCTTAGGTATCTGCACCTCCAAGTTGTTGCGGTGGGCAAAGATGTGGGGCGACATAATCTCTACACCATTGCTGTGGAAGGAGTCGAGGATGTTCTGGTGCAACTCTGAATAGATGTCGCCAAGCAGGTCCGACTTACGGGTGTAAGCGTTAATCTCGTATTCCACATAGAAGTCATCCAGTGCCGTAACACGTACAAAAGGCTCCGGCTTCTTCTGCAGGTGCGACGTCTTGGCGGCAGCAGCCAGCAGGAGGTCGCGAATCTTTTGCCACTGCATGTCGTAACCTATGGTCACCTTCGTATGCACGATGACGCCGTAGTTATGTGCCGAGAAGGTATAGTTGGTGGTCTGCGATGCCATCAGATTAGCATTCGGAATGGTAATGACGTCATTCTTACGGGTACGGATACGCGTCACCAGCACCGTCTTCTCAATGACAAAGCCTTCTGTATCACCATACTTGATGAAGTCGCCTACATGGAATGGTCGCATATAGGTCATCACCATGCCTGCCATCACATTACCAATAATGGATGATGAACCCAGTGACACGATGACACCGATGAAGACAGACACGCCCTGGAACACCTGAGAGTCGCTACTGGGCAACAGCGGCCAGATCATCACAATCATAAACGAGTAGCACAGCACACGAAGAATCAAGTAGGTTGGTTGCGCCCAGTCAGCATAGAATCCGTTGACCTTCAAGCGTCCTGAGCCTATCTCGTTCATCAGGTAATGCAACCCTTTCACCAGATAGCGGAAGCAGAAAATGATAACGATAATCTGGAAGAACTTCGGCAGGAAACCTACGATTGACTTCAGTATGGAAACAAAAGGATTCCACACATAGCCAAAGATGGTATAGGTGAACGACTTCGTTTCTGGGAAGGCTGCAAAGAACATCGGTACGAAGATGAACAGCAGGAACAGAATGACCATGTATCGCAACACGTTGAAGCCTGTGAGGAAGAGGATGCCCTGACGATGCAGGTTAAGCACCTCATAATCCTTGATGGCCAGCGGACGCGTACGGCGCAACAGCTTGCGCAGCAGACGGTAGCGCCAACGGCGATAGCAATAGTTAGTGGTCCATATAAGCAGCCACAAAACGACCATCGAGCCAACGACATACAACACGCCTATCAGCTTTTGTTTCAAACCATATTCAGCGTGCAACTGCTGTATCTTTTTCTCAATAATGGCACGATACTCGACAGCCAACTCCTGGCGCGTCTTATTCTGCCAAAGACCATCATAGTCGGTAATGCTCATCAGCATTTCATCACCAGCCATGATATCGGTGGTAAACTCTCCTTCAAAGATATAGATGGAATCGGTAAAGAGCGTCATACTCGTACCGATATCCATAATCTTCTCACGAATATCCTCCACACGAGCCTCGGGAAGCATACCGCCACGACGGTAATAGAGCACAAACAATGTATCGCCCTCAATAATCAGTGGGGCACCGAGTGTATAGCTACGCAACGAGTCAATACGCGACTTACGACGTGCCAGACGCAGGGAGTCGTTTCGCACCGCCTCTCCACTCTTCTCCAACTGTTCTTGCATCAAGATACGCTGCATCTCCAGCTCCTGTACCTTGTTACGCAATGACTGCACCAGCGTATCTTTTGCCACTGTCGACGAGTCTCCAGTGACCTGCGGTTCTTGTGCTTGCACTGACAGCGCGACTAGCATAACGACAATCAAAAAGATGTAGCGATAGCAATATTTCATAGTTTCATCAGTCTTTATTTTGCAAAGATAGCAAAAAACAAGAGAATCACAAAATAAAAAGCAAAAAATTTCACTTCCATAGCCATACCGTCACCTTCTCTTACCTGAAGGTCTGAGTGTGACGTCACCTTTGGGTCGTTCCTGACGTTCCTTTCACCCGTTCCAATGGCGTCTTGCGGTCGTTCCGATGATACTTTAGGGGTGTAAAGTATCATCGGAACGAGTCGTAGATGACGTCGGAACCACCCGAAGATGACGTCGTAACGGGGGTAAGATGACATTGCTACCGCCCAACGGTACCCCTTTGTCTTCTAAAAACGCCATTTTTCGACCTAAAAAGCGGCAAAAAGGCATCAAAAAACTTGCAAAAATCGACTATTTTTTGCAAGTTTTGAGTCAAAATCATTAAAATTCGGTCATTTTTCAACGACTATTTGACTATTTTCTAAGTCATAATCAGTTTTCATTTACATTTTTATTATAAACAAGCGTGCTGAAGCATGGTAACTTCAGCACGGGTATGTCACTCACTGTCCCCTTGACACTCACTTCTCATGAGTCTGCGTTTTGCCCTCCATAGCACCATGTTTAGTGGTATTCGCAAATTTTGCGACTACCACTTCATCGGCCAGTTCCTCCCTGAGGGCATTGTTGATGTGCTTACTGATGGTCTTATAGTCACGTCCAAACAGCGTTGCCAGCTGCTGGCGCGTCAACCATATCATTTCACCATCCATTCTCACCTCCAGCTGAATGGCATTGTTATCATCTTTGTAAATTACAATCTGATCTTGTTTCATAATAATCTTTTCGTTTTGCAAAGGTACGATTAAGCGAGCAAAAAGCCAAATGTATTTGGGCTTTTTCAAGCGTAGTACCTTCGAGCGTAGCTCAAAATTAATACATTTCTATCAATAAAGTATGCAAAACTAGAAAATGTTACATCTTAAAGGAACATCACTAGTGTCCAATAAAAATTAGAGGATATGTTTGTAAATTACTTAAATATAGAGTTTTAGAGCGGAAAATTGACGGTGACGATTTGAATTGACTACCTTTGCAATCCAAAAGCAAATCAGTCATTCGATGAACACCGGAAAATATATATTCGCTCAGCTCATAGAGTTCTTGCCACAGAGAATCTTTGATAGAATTGTAATGAAA
>CADCGD010000044.1 GCA_902800925.1 uncultured Bacteroidales bacterium
AGATACCATGCACGGAGGCATTCTGAGTACGCTGATTGATGAAGTATGCGGTTGGGTTGTCACCCGCAAACTTCAGACCAGCGGCTACACCGTTCAGCTTAATGTGAAGTTCCGCAAGGCAGTTCCTACGACTGAGCCTGAATTGACTATACGGGCAAAAGTTACTAAACAGGTGAGGAATTTGGCCTATATCAGCGCAGAGATAACCAATTCGAAAGGTGAACTCTGCAACGAGGGCGAGGCCATCTATTTCCTGATGAATGAGGAAAAGGCCAAGGAAATGGGATTCTTGCACTGTGAGGTAGAAGAATGAGAATAACAAGATTATGAAGATAATTGACGATAACTTAATGAACGGACTGGCTGAGGAAGCCAAGAAGTCGCCAAGGCTGAGAAAGAACTACAACTTTCATCAGAGTTTGCAGGACAAGTGCCACCGATTCCTCAATGCGTTGGAACCGGGCACATTCATCCCTGTACATCACCATCCCGACAAGGACGAGACCTTTGTGATTCTAAAAGGAAAGGTTCGCGTGACAACTTACAATGACGAGGGTGAAATTGCAGAATCCTGCGTCATTAGTCAGGAGAGCGGCCGCTATGGTGTGGACATTCCCAAGAACGTCTGGCATGGACTGGAGTGTTTGGAGCCGAGTGTCTTGCTGGAGTGCAAGGCCGGTCCCTTCGTTGAACATGAGGTAGACGGGATTCTGGAAACAAAACCCACAAAGGATATTTACCTTGCCGGGGGCTGTTTCTGGGGAACGGAGCATTACTTCAAGCAGATTGAGGGCGTTGCCCTGACGGAAGTAGGATTTGCAAACGGGCATACGGAGAATCCAACGTATAAAGAGGTATATACCGATCAGACAGGCTTTGCCGAGACTGTCTTTGTGCGGTTCTATCCCGATGTGGTCAGCCTCGAATTCCTGTTGCAGATGTTTTTCAAGGCTATTGATCCCACAAGTCTCAACAAACAGGGACACGACGAGGGCACACGCTATCGTACAGGTATCTATTATACTGACCCAGCGGATTTGCCAATCATCGAGAAGGTGTTTGCCGAAGAGCAGAAGAACTATGAGCAGCCCTTGGCCGTAGAGAAACTGCCTCTGCAGAATTTCTATACTGCTGAGGAGTATCATCAGGACTACCTCGACAAGAATCCCGATGGTTATTGCCATCTGCCCTTGTCGTTGTTCGAATTTGCAAGACAAGCCAAAGAAAAGAAATGAGCAGGATTATCAGAGAGGCAAGACCAACGGATGTGGCTGACATTATGCAGGTTATGGATGCTGCGAAGAAGATTATGCGGCAGTCTGGTAATATGCATCAGTGGGGGGAAGGCTACCCGTCGGAGGCTGTCATTACGGCTGATATGGAACGGAATGGCGGCTTTGTCATTGAAGACGATGGTAAGATTATCGGCTACTTTGCTTTTCTACAATCCCCAGAACAGACATACAGTAAAATCTATGATGGTGAATGGCTTGATGACACACGACCTTATCATGTAGTACATCGCATTGCCAGTTATCCAGATGCTCACGGAATCTTCAGCAGCATCATGGAATTCTGCTTTTTACATGACACGAACATTCGCATAGACACTCACCGCGACAACAAGATTATGCAGTACAACATCCTGAATTCTTCGCTGCAAATTTACACAAAAATATCGAATAATACACAGGTTTATCATTTTTTTTGCGACTCTACACACCTGTGGCATCTTTTTTAATGGTGTAGGTGCCCGCCTGATCAAAAAGAATCTTCACGTTTGTGTACTATTTCAAAATAAATTCGTATCTTTGCCCTCAGTTATGAACCAGAATTTACAGCTAGAAGAATTGACGCGCAGCGTCTGCGAGATTGCGAAGCAGGCAGGTGCTTATATCAGAGAGGAACGAAGAAAATTCTCTTTGGAGAGTGTGGAGCGTAAACATGCGCACGACTATGTGTCGTATGTGGATAAAGGGTCGGAAAAGCAGATTGTGAGTGCTTTGCGACAGCTATTGCCAGAGGCAGGATTTATTACTGAGGAGGGCACAGCGAGGGTGGAAGAGAAATCATCGCTCACTTGGGTGGTAGATCCGCTGGATGGCACCACGAACTTCATTCATCAATATGCGCCATACGCCGTGAGCATCGCCTTGTTGCAAGATAAGGAGGTACTGATTGGCGTGGTCTATGAGGTGTGTCACGACGAATGCTACAGCGCATGGAAAGGTGGTGGGGCATATTTAGAGTTGAAAGGTGAAAGAATAAAGTTGAGAGTAAGCAACCAGAAGATTCAGGATGCGTTGCTGTGCTTGCAGTTACCTTACAACAGCGATGCGTATAAGCCCGCGATAAAGCATTTGATAGACGAATTGTATGGCAACGTGGGTAGTATACGTATGTGCGGATCGGCTGCTATGGCACTTTGCTACGTGGCTTCTGGACGATACGATGGCTATGCGGAGAAATATATTGGCCAGTGGGATTTCATGGCGGGTGCTCTGATAGTGAAGGAGGCTGGCGGCATGGTGACTAATTATGAGGGCTCTGAGGACTTTACGCAGGGTAACTGTGTGGTGGCTACTAACGGGGTGATACAGCAGGACTTGCTTAACGTGATAAAAACGGTATAGTATTTCATTGCCGACGATATATTGCATTTTTCAATCATCAGGTCAAAAAAAATGTAATGTCAATTAATCTTTACGCATTTTGATTCGTCTAAGAACTGACAACTAACTAACATTCATTTATTATTAAACAACCAAAACGATGAAAAAAGTATTAATGATGTTGGCCTTGATGGCCATTCCGTTTGCCATGCAGGCACAGACAAAGTTCCACGACGTAGAGGCTAACGAGGCGCAGGGACCTGTAAAGAAAATCAGTCAGGACATGATGGGTCGCATGCAGGTGACTACGTTTACGCAGGACGGCAAGATGCAGCGTGACGGCATGTCGAATGTGGTGTACGATGCCAACGGTTATGCTCAGCAGGCTACGCTGACGTTCCAGGGGCAGGATGTCACCATGAAGTACACGTGGAAGGACGGCAAGCTGGCTACGCAGTCAATGAACATGATGGGCAACGACATGACGTTCACCTTTATCTATAACGACAAGGGCGCCATTGTTGCTCAGTCTATGAACATGGGCGGTCAGGAGATGAAGATGGAGTATAAGGACATCAAGTATGACGCCAAGGGCAACTGGATCAGTCGCAAGACAAACATGATGGGGCAGGAGATGGAACAGACCCGCACCATTGAGTACTACGAGTAAGATTAAACATTAGACAATAAAGGTAAAACGAAGAAAGGCTGCAGGAAATGAATCCGCAGCCTTTTTCTATGTCGTTCTTTTTTGCAGTCAAATCTTGGCGAGCTCTGCAGCCATCTGCTCTTGCAGTTCCTTGGCCTTCTGTGCAGCCACATCGGCAAAGTCCTTACCGTTAGAAGCGAAGATGATGCCACGCGATGAATTAACCAGTAGACCACAGTCCTTCGTCATGCCATACTTGCAGACCTCCTGCAGCGAACCACCCTGAGCACCAACGCCAGGAACCAGCAGGAAGTGGTCGGGCACCAGCTTACGGATGTCCTCAAACATCTGTCCCTGGGTAGCACCTACTACATACATCATGTTGTCCTTGGTGCCCCACTGCTGAGAAATCTTCAGCACCTCTTCAAAGAGGTGAGAGGTGAGAGGTGAGTGGTTAGAGGATAGTTCTAACTTCTGAAAATCGTTAGAGCCCTTATTGCTGGTCAGCGCCAAGAGGATAACCCACTTGCCTTCATACTCCAAGAAGGGACTGACAGAGTCTTCGCCCATATAGGGTGCAACCGTAACAGCGTCAGCCTGAGCATCGCCCTCGAAGAACGAGCGGGCATACATCTTCGACGTGTTGCCAATATCGCCACGCTTTGCATCAGCTATGATGAAGTGGTTGGGATAGTTCTCGCGGATGTAGCTGACAGTCTCTTCGTAAGCTACCAGTCCATTGGCACCCAGCGACTCGTAGAATGCCAGGTTGGGCTTGTAGGCCACGCAGTAGGGAGCCGTAGCGTCAATGATATACTGGTTGAAGAGGATGATGGCCAACGAGTCGTCATACTCCTCGTCGTCTGCGGCAAGGTCAGCCTTGCACTCGTCAATCACACACTGGGGAATCTTCTTGATGTCTGGGTCGAGACCCACGCAGAGAAACGATTGCTTCTCTTTAATCTGCTGTATTAACTCTTGTCTTGTCATAACTAATCACTGTTCACTATTCACTAGCGAAGCGTTAAAGTTCTGTTTCTTTCATTCGTTCGGCATTTTCGGCCACGGTCAGGGCGTCAATCATCGGCTGGATGTCGCCACCGAGGAAGCCCTGCAGATCGTGGGTGGTATAGCCGATGCGGTGGTCTGTCACACGACCCTGTGGGAAGTTGTAGGTGCGAATCTTTGCCGAGCGGTCACCCGTCGATACCAGGCTCTTACGACGACTGGCAATATCGTCCATATACTTCTGGTGCTCCTTATCATAGATAAAGGTGTAGAGACGTGAGAGCGCACGCTCCTTGTTCTTGGGTTGGTCGCGCGTCTCCGTACACTCAATGAGGATTTCCTCTGTCTCACCAGTATTGGGGTTCTTCCACATATAGCGCAGACGGACACCAGACTCCACCTTGTTCACGTTCTGGCCACCAGCACCTGATGAACGGAAGGTATCCCACTTGATTTCGCCCTCGTTGACGTGTACCTCGAACTTGTCGGCCTCAGGGAGTACGGCAACGGTAGCGGCAGAGGTGTGCATGCGACCCTGCGTCTCAGTAGCAGGCACGCGCTGTACACGGTGAACGCCCGACTCGTATTTCAGCGTGCCATAGACGTCGGCACCACTGACGGCAAAGTCAATCTCCTTGAAACCACCAACAGCCCCCTCAGAGACGCTGGTGATGGAGAGCTGCCAACCCTTTGACTCGCAGTAGCTCTTATACATCTTGAACAGGTCGCCAGCAAAGAGCGCAGCCTCGTCGCCACCCGTTCCTGCACGAATCTCCATCTGGACGTTCTTGGCGTCCTCTGGGTCCTTAGGAATGAGTGCTATCTTGATTTCCTCCTCCAGTTTGGGCTGCAGAGCTTCGTTCTCCGACAGCTCCTCACGAGCCATTTCCTTCATCTCTGGGTCGGTCTCGTTGGCCAGAATGTCCTTAGCCTCACGGATGCTGTTCAGACAGGCGACGTAGCGCTTGCGAGCATCCATGATGTCGCCCAGATCTTTATATTCCTTCGTCAATTTCACGAAGCGGTTCTGGTCGGCTATCACGTCAGGGTCGGTAATGAGTGTCGACACCTCTTCAAAGCGTGCCTCCAGACCGTCAAGTTTCTGTAAAATACTGTTATTCTCCATATTCGGCTGCAAAATTACAAAATAATTATGAATTATGCGTTATGATTTCTACATTATTTTGTACCTTTGTGCCGTGAAAACGAAAGACATACATATTAGCGAATACAATTACGAGTTGCCCGACGAGCGCATAGCCAAGTTCCCAAAGGCTGAGCGCGACCACTCGAAGCTGCTCGTCTACAACAAGGGTGAGGTAGGAGAGGACATCTTCTACAATCTGCCGAATTACCTGCCCCAGGGGGCATTGATGGTGTATAACAATACGAAGGTCATCCAGGCACGTCTACACTTCCGCAAAGAAACGGGTGCCCTGATAGAGATATTCCTCTTGGAGCCTGCTGAGCCTGCCGACTACGAGCAGATGTTCCAACAGACTCGTCGTTGCTCGTGGCTTTGTCTGGTGGGTAACCAAAAGAAGTGGAAAGAAGGAACGCTTTCAAGGGAATTACGAATTAAGGATGAAGAATTACGAGTTAGTGCTACGCGTCGTGGAGAGCACGGAACAAGTCAATGGATTGACTTCGAGTGGGACAACGAACACGTAAACTTCGCTGAGATTCTCGACGTGATGGGTGAACTGCCTATTCCGCCATACCTCAATCGTGAGACGCAGGAGAGCGACAAGACAACCTACCAGACGGTCTATTCGAAGATTAAGGGTAGCGTGGCTGCACCTACTGCTGGTCTGCACTTCACGGAGCGCGTGCTGAAGGACGTCGATGCCCGTGGCATTGAGCGCGAGGAGGTAACGCTGCACGTTGGTGCCGGAACGTTCAAACCCGTCAAGAGCGACACCATCGGCGAGCACCCCATGCATACGGAGTATATCGCCGTGCGCCGTCATACGCTGGAGCGACTGCTGGCCCACAACTGCGAAGTCATTGCTGTTGGTACCACCAGCGTGCGCACCCTGGAGAGCCTTTACTACATGGGCCTGAAGGTGATGCAGAACCCCGACATTGCCGAGGACCAGCTGCACGTCAATCAGTGGGAGCCCTATGGGGACTGTCCCTGCTGTGATAGCGAAGCGTTTACAGAGGGACTGTCCCCATGTGACGCCATCCGTGCCTTGCTGGACTGGATGCTTCGCAAGGAGCTGACCGTTCTGCACTCGTCGACGCAAATTATCATTGCGCCAGGATACACCTATCATATCGTGAAGATGCTCATCACCAATTTCCATCAGCCGCAGTCCACGCTGTTGCTATTGGTCAGCGCCTTCGTCAAGGGCGACTGGCACAAGATTTACGACTACGCCCTGGCTCACGACTTCCGTTTCCTGAGCTATGGCGACTCATCATTGTTAATACCTTAAAGATTATGAAATACGGATTTATCAAGGTGGCTGCAGCCGTACCTGCTGTACGCGTAGCCGATGTGGAGTACAACGTACAGGAAATCGAGAAACTCATTGCTATGGCCGATGGCGATGGCGTAGAGCTGGTGTGCTTCCCTGAACTGTCGCTGACAGGTTATACGTGTCAGGACTTGTTCAAGGAGAAGCTGTTGCTCGACAAGGCTGAGAGTGGACTGCTCCAGTTGCTGGACTTCACTCGTCAGCTGGATATCGTCTGTGTGGTGGGCTTGCCTGTTCAGGCGGGTGGTTTGTTGCTCAACTGTGCTGCCGTCATCCAGAGTGGTACGTTGCTGGGCGTGGTCTCGAAGACCTATCTGCCTAACTACAACGAGTTCTACGAGAAACGCTGGTTTGCTTCGTCGCAGGACTTGAACGACACTAATATCTATCTGGCTGGCACCCCTATCCGTCTGTCTGCCGAACCCCAACTCTTCCAGATGGGTGACGTCAAGTTTGGCGTCGAGATCTGCGAGGATGTCTGGGCACCCATTCCGCCCAGCAACAACCTGACGATGGCTGGTGCAGACATCATCCTGAACCTCTCGGCCAGCGACGAGCTCATTGGCAAGCACAACTACTTGCGCTCACTGGTAGCTCAGCAGAGTGCTCGCACCATGAGTGGCTACGTCTATGCATCGAGTGGTTTTGGCGAATCAACACAGGACGTAGTGTATGGTGGCAACGCGATGATTTTCGAGAACGGCCGACTGCTTGTCGAGGGTGAACGCTTCTCATTCCAACCACAGTTGCAGACCGCTCAGATTGACGTGGAGCGCCTGCGTACTGAGCGCCATACTAATTCAACATTCATCAACGCCCAGCGCCACGCCCATGCAGCAATTGTCGCTGCTCAGGCAACGCTTGGCAAGGAGTTTGAACTGACACGCACTATTGATCCGCATCCGTTTATCCCTGCCGAAGACAAGATGGCTGAGACTTGCGAGGAGATACTGAACATCCAGACGGCTGGTCTGGCTAAGCGACTGCTACACACCCACATGGAGCATGTGGTATTGGGCATCAGCGGTGGTCTGGATTCTACGCTGGCCTTGTTGGTCTGCGTGCGCACATTCGACAAGCTGGGACTGGATCGCAAAGGAATAATCGGTGTCACGATGCCAGGCTTCGGCACCTCCGACCGCACGCACGACAATGCCGCTTCGCTGATGCAGACGCTGGGTATCTCGCAGATGGAGATATCCATCGCCAAGGCCGTCACTCAGCATTTCGAGGACATCGGTCACGATGCCTCTATCCACGATGCCACTTATGAGAATTCGCAGGCTCGCGAGCGTACACAGATTCTCATGGACCTCGCCAACAAGTGCAACGCCATTGTGGTAGGTACTGGTGACCTCTCTGAGCTGGCTCTCGGATGGGCAACGTATAACGGTGACCATATGTCGATGTACGGTGTGAATGCAGGCATCCCCAAGACACTCATCCAGTATCTGGTGCGCTACTTCGCTACGCTCGACGCTTTCGCTGCTGCCAGCGAGACGTTGATAGACATCGTCGATACACCCATCTCTCCTGAGCTAACACCTGCCGACGAGGAGGGTAACATCCAGCAGAAGACGGAAGATCTAGTGGGGCCCTATGAACTGCACGACTTCTTCCTCTACTACATGCTGCGCTTCGGTTTCCGTCCTGCCAAGATATTCCTCATGGCACAGCGTGCCTTTGGCGAGGCTTACGACAAGGAGACCATCAAGAAGTGGCTCACCACGTTCTGTCGTCGTTTCTTCTCGCAGCAGTTCAAGCGCTCGTGTCTGCCCGACGGTCCGAAGGTGGGTAGCATCTCGCTGTCACCTCGTGGCGACTGGCGTATGCCGAGTGATGCATGCAGCACCTTGTGGCTCAAAGAGTGCGAAGAACTTTGAAATTATTAAAAGACAACGATAATAAATTTTAAAAAAGACAACTTGGACAACTAAGGACAACATTAATATTAGCCTACGACGCAACTGCGTCTACGGACACCCTCATTGGCAGAAATAAAAGTTGTCCTAAGTTGTCCAAGTTGTCTTTAAAATAAAAAATGTTGTCGTTATAATAAAATAGTTGTAGTTAATAATGGTTGACATCATATCAAGCGCCCAGAACCCGAAGATAAAGCTTCTGTTGGAGTTGCAGCAGAAGTCGCAGGAGCGTCGCCGTCAAGGTCTGTTTGTCGTGGAGGGTAGGCGAGAGATAGAGCGTTGCATCCAGAGCGGCTATCAGGTTGACACACTCTTTTGGTGCCCAGAGATTTTTGGCATCGAGGAGCCTACTGTCGATGGTGCCCGTGTGTTTCAGGTCTCTGCCGATATATATAACAAGGTGGCTTATCGTGGTGGTACCGAGGGAGTCATCGCTGAGGTCGTTGCACAACAGCGCACGCTCGACAGTCTGAAGCTGCAGAAACGTCCGCTCATAGTCGTCCTTGAGAGTGTCGAGAAGCCCGGCAACGTGGGAGCCATCCTGCGCTCTGCCGATGCCGCCAACGTCGATGCCGTCATCGTCTGCGACCCACAATGCGACCTCTACAATCCTAATATCATTCGTGCCTCCGTGGGTGCGTTCTTCAGCGTGCCAACGGTAGCCTGCACCTCAGAAGAATGCATCCAGTGGCTCAAGGCCAATGGCATCCAGATACTTACTGCCCAGCTGCAAGATTCCTACTACTATTACGAAACCGATATGGCCCGTTCCACAGCCATTGTCATGGGCACTGAGGCTACAGGTTTGACGGATAAGTGGCGCCAGGCAGCCGATGCACATATCAAGATTCCCATGCTGGGCATTGGTGACTCCCTCAATGTCTCTGTCTCCGCTGCCATCCTCATGTTCGAGGCTGTCAGACAGAGAAGCCTTCATGTCATAATTAAATAATATTGTTATTACCTGCGACCTTGGCGGTTTTGATTGTCGCGGTTGCCCCATTTCTTGTCGTAGCGGCCTTCGGTATCGATTTTACCACCGAACATATTGAGGCGGAAGCGAACGTGGAGCATGGCGTAGGAATTGACGCTGTTATACTGGGTGTCGCTACGTCCTGTGGCGTTCACCCAGCGTTCGTAGTTAGACTGCTGGCCAAGCAGGTCATAGAAGTTGAGAGCTACGATGAGTGACTTGTTCTTGAGGAAGGGCTTCGATATCTGTCCATTCCACAGCAGTTCGTTGGTGTTCATCGAAGTGTCGTTATATCCCCGTCGGCTGCGCTCGTGGAGGTTCATCGATACCTCAAAGTCATAGGGCAGTCTGACGAGGAACTGTCCGCCATAGTCGAACTGCCACGTGTCAAGATTGGCGTTGGGTTGTAGTTCGTTGCGCGAGTGTTGATAGTTTACTCGTCCATCGAGGGCTATCTCCAACCAGTCGTTGCGGTAGCTGGCCGTCAGTCGCTGGTTCAGGTTCGTCGTGCGAGTGGTATTCTTCTCTGCATCGGCCTGCTGCTGGGCTACATAGCTGACATAGTTGTTGTAGCGGATGCGGGTATCGGTGCCAACATTCCAGTGGGCAGTAGTATCAATGGCCGTGTTGAAGGTAAATCCGCCGTTGATGTTCCAGTTGCCGTTGATGTTCTCTGGTCGCGAGACGCTTCCACCCGTCGCAGGATCGTAGCGCACGAAGTTGGAGATGGCATTGCTCGTATGGCGGAAATTGAAGTAGGCCACGATGGAGCGTTTGCGGCGCACGATGTAGTTGTTGTAGTATGCGTTCAGCGAATTGGTGAACGACGGCTTCAGTCCAGGATTACCCTGCGTGATATAGAGTGGGTTTGAGTCATCGGTGATGTCGAGCAGCTGCGTCATCTCAGGCTGACTGGTCTCGCCTCGGTAGTGGAACCAGAAGTTGCTCTGCTCGCTGAACTTGTAGTGGAAATCGAGGGTAGGCGTCAGGTTGATGACGTTGCGAATGGTGTCGACGTAGATGCCACGATAGTCCTGAATGAAGTCAGAGTGCTGAGGTTGCACGAGGAAACCGATGTTGTAGTCGTATTTTTCCACGCGGTGACGCAGGTTCAGTCGGATGTTGTGTGTGTAGTTTTTGTATTCCGAGTAGCGGCTGAGACTGCGGTCGAGTGCATCAGACTGTTCCAGATCGCCTCCAACGTTGGCGGCCCAGGGTTCCCACTCGCGGTATTCCGGCTGAATGCCGTAGAAGGGGTCAGCGTTCAGGTGGCTGTAGTCGTAGGTCTTGCGGTCGCTCTTGTTCTGGCTGTAGCGCAGCTCGTAGCTGGCCTGCAGGTGTGCACCCTTCCAGAGCGGTTCGCTGTAGGTGGTGCTCACTACGTAGCCGCTATTGTCCGAGGGGGTCGTATTGTAGCGGGCGGTGTAGTAGGTAGAGTCGAGGCCCTGCTGATTCTTGACGCGGAAGAGGTGGACGGCATTGTCGCTGGCATTAAGGTTTTTGCTATTGCCACCGTTGGCTTCCATCCTTAAGACGATGTTGCGGCCACGCGGATTCAGACGACGGTATAGCTGCAGCATGCCCCATGCATTCTTGTTTTCACCATAGGTCAGGCTGATGTTCTGGTTGCGGTTGATGATGTATGGAAATAGCGGATTGGTAGGGTCGGGCGTGAATCCCATTTCAGCCACGTCGGCCAGCGGATTGCTGCTGTAATTGTACGGGTCGTCGTCGAAGGTTGCTGCGAGCGACGTGTTGGTAGCGTCGTTGGTGCCGTAGCTACCGTTGGCACGCAGTAGGATGTTGGTCAGCGTGTCGGGTTTCCACTCGACGCGGATGTTGCCCCACCAGTTGTTGCTACGGGTGTAGTTCGACGTCTTGTTGTTCGAGAAGTTTCGCGATGTCTCGCTATAGAACGTCTCGCTGGCATTCTCGGTCTGGTTGTCGCCACCGCGATGGTTCCAGCGAATACTCACGTCGACCTTCAGTTTCTTTCCGTCGTCGTAGTTAAGGTTGGTGCCTAGCATCTTGCGAGCGTTCAGTCCGCGACGGTTCCACCAGCCGGCATTTTCCTCCTTATTATTGAAATTGCCCAGCAGTACGATGCGTGTCTCGTCAGTAAAGCTCGAGGCCATGCCGCGTGAGGCATAGCGATCACTGGTACCGCCAGCTATGTCGAGGTTCGTCATAAATCCACGATTCATGCCTTTCTTGATAGAGAAGTCGAGTACGGTTTCTTTGTTTCCGTCGTCGATGCCGGTAATGCGCGACTGGTCCGACTGCTGGTCGTAGAATTTCAGGTTCTGAATAATGCTGACAGGAATGTTTTTGAGCGCTGTCTCCACATCACCTAACATAAACTCCTTGCCGTCGAGCAGAATCTTTTTAACCTCCTTGCCGTTGACGGTAATTTTGCCGTCCTCGTCGACATCGGCACCTGGTATGCGCTTGATGAGTTCCTCAATGGGCGAACCTTCAGGGGTGCGGTAGGCCTCTGGGTTGTATATAATGGTATCTTTGCGGACGATGACTTGTGCGGCACGGCCTGTGACGACAGCTTCTTGGAGCAGAATGCCCTCCGACTCCATGAGCAGGTTGCCAAGATCCTGGCTCTCGTTGCGTCGCAGCGTTATCTCGCGTTCAATGGTCTGGTATCCCAATGACGAGATGCGCAGACGGTAGGTGCCTGTTCTCGGTGCCAGAACATAGAAGTTGCCGCGTTCGTTGGTCACCGTTCCTCCGACGAAAGTACTGTCGGAAGCAGTAAACAGTTGGACGGTAGCCTGTATCATCGGCTCCTTCATGTCTGCGTCGAGCAGTTGTCCGCGTATGGTCAGTCGCCTATCATCGGGATCGGGCTCTGACTGGGCAGAGATGGTGAGCAATGAGAAATGAACAGTGATAAAAGTCAGGATGAATATGATACGTTTTGCCATCGTCTTTATTTTGTTTTTGTGTCCTTTATTAATTAGTGATTATATATTTCTTGTACTCTCGCGAATCTCCAGACGGGTCTTCACAACCATACGCCTCACGCGGCTGTCGCCATTTATCTGGTCTGACAGCAGACGGAACGCCTTCGTGCCAATCTCCCTCGGATTCTGTTTTACATAGGATATCCGCGGATTTATCACGTCCGACACCCAGTCGCTCATATAGCCAATGACCGACACGTCCTCAGGAATCCGGAGATTGCGACTCTTTATAGCCACCATCGATGATGTAGCCAGTGGACCAAAGGTTGCAATGATTGCGTCGGGAGGCGTCCACATCCGCTGCGCGGTCAAACAACACCAGCGGGATGTTGTGTTCCTTCACCCGCAACAAATGACTGTAATCCGTCGTTTCCTGCGACAGACTCACGATGATACCCGCCACCTGCAAGTTCAACAGCTTGTCAACGATTTCCACCTCATTCTCATAACGGTCATTCGTGTCGGCTACGATGCAGAGATAGCCCGCCTTCTGAGCCTCGGACTCGATACGCTTGATAATCTGGGCATTGTGGTTGAACGACATGTCAGGCACCATGATTCCGATGAGCTGCCTCGTGCATCGGCGCCCGCCAGTGGCTCTCAAGTCAGCGGTATAGCCATTCTCCGTCGCCATGCGTTCTATTTTCTGCCTCAGTTCTTCGCTGACGCCCTTTTGTCCTTTCAATGCCCTGGAAACGCTTGAGACGTTTACCCCCAGCGTCTTGGCTATGTCACGTTGCGATATTTTTTTCATTCTATTGCTTTTTCTAAAAAAAACACCAACTTTCGTCTCTTTTTAAAAAAACACCAACTTTCACAAGCAGGTGGTTTAATCGTTACTATATATATAAGTTTTTATGTCGGTCAGTGCAAAAGTAGAAAAATATTGTCAGTTTTCCAAGAAATCCAACGATTTTCTACGCAACACTATACGCAACATTTTCAAATGGAATACGCAACAAGATGTTGACATATTGCTGTGTATTCTTTTAATTATTTCATTATTTATATCGTCGAGCAATTCCGAGATGACAGTCCATAATGCTTTCTGTGCTTCAGGTATTCCAGATTGTCTTGATACTACAAAGACAGTTAGATTTCCTAATAATTGTCAAATCTACGTACAAAGGTGGCAAATATTCATGGATAATTCGTATATTTGCACAATAATTTAAAATGTTTTGTGATATGAAAAGATTTGTTGTTCTGCCTCTAATGGCACTGCTGTTTGGAATATCAACGGCAAAGGCTGGTGATGCTCCGGAATGGCGCAATCCGCAGGTAAACCAGCAGAACCGTGAGGCCCGCCGCGCGAACTTCTTTGCCTACGAGAGCGAAGAGACTGCGAGGATTGGCGAGAAGGCGCTGTCGAGTCGCTACCTGTCGATGGAGGGCATGTGGCGCTTTCTGTTCGTGAAGAATCACCAAGACGCTCCTGCTGGTTTCTGGTCTGTTGGCTACGACGACTCCAAGTGGGAGGACTTTCCTGTGCCTGGCCTCTTTGAGTTGAGCGGTCACGGCGACCGCATATATAAGAACATCGGATATGCGTGGGCAACCACGTTTGACAGCAATCCACCGTATATCGGCGAGACGGAGAATTATACCGGCAGCTATCGTCGCGAGTTCACGTTGCCCGACAGCTGGCAAGGTCAGCAGGTAGTGTTCCATGTGGGTTCCGCCACCAGTAACCTGAAGGTGTGGGTAAACGGCAAATACGTTGGTTATTCAGAAGACTCAAAGGTCGCTGCCGAGTTTGACATTACGAAATTCCTAAAGAAAGGCAAGAACCTGATTGCTATGCAGGTGATGCGCTGGTGCGACGGCTCTTACTTGGAAGACCAGGACTTCTGGCGCTTTACAGGTATTGCCCGCGAGGTGTATCTCTATGCTCGTCCGAAAGTGCACATTAACGACATCGTCATCAAACAAGACTATGTCGATGGTAAGGCCTTGCTCAATGTGGACGTCAAAGCCACAGGAAATCCGAAGATTACGATGGACCTTTACGACCCTGCTGGCGAACTGGTTGCTGAGGGCATTAGCAAATTCGCAGAATTCGACTGCGCCAAGCCTTGGTCAGCAGAAATGCCCAACCTCTACACCCTCTACATCAAGGCACGAAAAGGCAATCAAGTGGTAGAGGTAATCCGCCAGAAAGTAGGTTTCCGCCACGTGGAAATCAAGGGCGGACAACTATTGGTTAACGGACAGCCTATATTAATAAAAGGTGTAGACCGTCACGAGTTGGACCCAGATGGTGGATATATTGTCTCCGTAGAGCGCATGAAGCAGGACATCCGCATCATGAAACAGTTGAATGTCAATGCTGTGCGTACTTCTCACTATCCTGACGATCCACGCTGGTATGACTTATGCGACGAGGCAGGATTGTATCTCGTGGCCGAGGCAAATCTAGAGAGTCACGGTATGGGCTACGGAGAGAGCACGCTGGCTAAACGTGACGACTTCCGCCAGATGCACTTGGAGCGCAACCAGGACAATGTACTCACTCTACGCAATCATCCAAGTATTATCATCTGGAGTATGGGTAACGAAGCTGGCTACGGTCCTAACTTCGAGAAGTGCTACGAGTGGATCAAGTCGGTAGATAATCGTCCTGTGCAGTATGAACAGGCTGGTGATTGGGGCAAGACCGACATTTTCTGTCCGATGTATTACTACTACCGTGACTGTGAGAAGTATTCGAAAGGCGATAACCCCCGTCCGCTCATTCAGTGCGAATATGCCCACGCCATGGGTAATTCGATGGGTGGTTTCAAAGAGTACTGGGACCTTGTGCGTAAATATCCCAAATACCAGGGCGGCTTCATTTGGGACTTTGTGGACCAGGGACTTCGTGACAAGAGTCCTATCACCGGCAAGGAAATATTCACCTATGGTGGCGACTATGGACGCTATCCCGCCTCGGACTACAACTTCAACTGCAACGGCATCATAGCTCCTGACCGCAGACTGAATCCACATGCCTATGAGGTGCAGTACTACTATCAGAATGTGTGGATTAGTGATAAGGGCTTCAAGGACGGACGCATCGAAATCTATAACGAGAACTTCTTCAAGAATCTTGACGACTTGGAGTTGGAGTGGTTTGTTGGTGGTGTAGGAAAAAGTCATCACGGAGGCAACCGTCCTGACGGTATGACATTTGGGCATGGTGGAAAGATGGATATCAGCGGCATAGCTCCCCAGCAGCGTAAGGTTATTACTATCGAAGCTATGCAGAAAACCATTGCCCGTGTACTGGGACATCATGGCGACCAGGAGCTCTTTGTCAGCTTCCAGCTGAAAGCTAAAGACGACAATCAGCCCTTCGTCAGCAAGGGACAGGTTGTCGCTCGTCAGCAGTTCGTACTCAATCCCTACCAGTTCCAGGATATTAATGCCGAACAAGCCAAGGTTGAAAGCGAAGAGACCAAGAGCTACATAAAACTGACCGCTGGTGGTACGGTGTTAACCATCGGTAAGCAGTCGGGTATGATTGACTATCTCGATGTCGACGGACAGCCTATGCTCGTTGATCGTCAGAGCATCACTCCAGAGTTCTGGCGTGCACCCACAGACAACGACTACGGTGCTAGGCTGCAGCAGCGCTTTGCATCCTGGAAGAATCCGCAGAAGAAGGTAAAGAGCGTTAGCGTCAACGACAATTCCGTTGTCGCCATTATTGATATGCCCGATGTAAAATCTCTCCTCACCATGACTTATACCCTGCAGACTGACGGCTCTGTCGTTGTTCGCCAGCAGCTGAAGGTGGCTGACGACGCCAAGGACTCGTGGCTGTTCCGCTATGGCATGCAGCTGCAGATGCCTAAGCAATATAATCTGGTGGAATACTACGGCCGTGGCCCGCATGAGAACTATTGTGACCGTAACAGCTCGGAGTTCCTAGGCTATTATAAGAATAAGGTGATGGACGAGTATTATCCTTATATTCGTCCGCAGGAGTCGGGCAACCACACTGATGTGCGTTGGTTCCAGGTGACTGACGGTAAGCGCGGTTTGATGTTCGAGAGTACAGCTCCCATGGAGTGTTCAGCCCTGCCGTATCTGGTGGAAGACCTGGATGCAGGCATGTACAAGGACCATCGCTGGGGACAGCACAGTGGTGACCTCGTGGAGCGTCCATTGACACAGGTGCACATCCAGCAGAAGCAGATGGGTCTGGGTTGTGTTAACTCGTGGGGTGCATGGCCTGAGAAGTCTTACATGTTGCCTGCCAAGCAGGGCTATGACTTCACCTTCAGAATAGCACCTGTGAAGCTATAGTTGCAGAAAATAACCTAAGCGGTAGAGATTGAAAACTGTAAGCTTGGGGGCGTTGCCACAGAGATGGCGGCGCTCCCATTTTGCTGCCAACAGGTGCCACAGTCGGACCATCCTGGCTGTCCACGGACGGCGCTCGGCAAAGTCGAGTAGGCGAGAGTAGCCCCGAAGTTCGTCGCGGAACTGATAGAGTGTGCGCAGACCTTCTTCCGTCTTGCAGACAAAGGCCAGGTTGGTTTCGTAAACCTCGAAACTCAGTGGGTTGTCGATATGGTGAATGGGAATGCCATCCTGCTCCAAGCGCTTGCCCAACAGCACATCCTCATAGCCATAGTGACGAAAACGCTCGTCGAAGAGGTGGGTTTTCATCGTCTGACGGCGAATGAGAAAATTGGCGGTATGGAAATCCTGGTAGGGGCGCTGCTGGCGACGTATTGCCGTGTGCTCCTGCTCGTGGCGCATCTCGTACATAGAGCGCAGGTTACCTTTGACACCCTCCTTGATTACAAGTCCGCCACAGACCACCTCACCCTCGGCAGCCAGATATCGCTGGAGATAGTCGTCTCTGTGCATCGTCATATCGCCATCGATGAACAGTAACCACTCATACTGTGCCTGCTGAACCAGAAAATTGCGTATGGCCGCACGACCGACGTTCACGTTTCGTGCTATCATCCTACAGTCTGCCAGTGCATTAATCTGTTGATTGGTCTGGAGGACATCCTGCTGTGTTGAGCCATCGTCAGCAACGATAATCTCGTAGTTAATGCCTAGCGCCAAAGCCTGCTGCTGCAGAGCGCTCACTAGTCCCAGACATTCGTCGTTATAGGTGGGTATAAGTATGGAAAAATCTTTCATCAAGATGCAAAAGTAATCAAAAAATGTTATAACATAGCACGATTTAGTGGAAAATTTGTAATTTTGCAGCGTTTTAAATAAAAACGTATCTATGAAAAAGAATGTAGTGAAGATGATGGCCATCAGTATGGCCCTTCTGTTCTCTGTCAACGTAAGTGCGCAGAGCGATTTGGGAAGTGTGTTGGGTAATGTGTTAGGAGCTGCTACTAGTAACTCACAGTCGGGTGATCTGGTATCGACCTTAACCAGCGTCTTCTCTAGTGACAAACAGGCTGACAAGAACAAGATTATCGGCACATGGAATTATACTGAACCGGCTATCGTATTTAAGTCAGACAACATCCTGACCAATGCTGCCGCTAAGATTGCCGCCAACAAGCTGGAAACCAAGCTGCAGAGCTACCTGACGAAATATGGTATCAAGCCCGGAACCTTCTCGATGACGTTCAATGAGGACGGTACCTATACTCGCACGCTGAACGGTCGCACCGCCAAGGGCACGTGGGAGGTGAAAGACTCTAAGCTACTGCTGACCATTGCAGGCATTAAGACGGTATCTATTACCACGCAGATTGATGGCAACGACATGCAGTTTGTGACTGATGCCACCAAACTGCTGAATATGTTCAAGTCGTTTGGTGCCAAGTCAACAAACGCTAATCTGAATACTATCTCGTCGCTGCTGAAGAGTGTCAATGGCATGCAGGCAGGTATTACGCTAAGGAAGCAGTAAAAAGTTAAAAATAATTAAGCAGAAGGATTAATTCTTAATTCTTAATTCTTAATTCTTAATTTCTTTGTACCTTTGCACCCGCTTTTACGAGATAAGAGCATGAAATTCAATTTTTTAACAACAAAAATCATTTAAAAAACAATGGCAACAAAAATCAGATTGCAGCGCGGCGGTCGCAAGAGCTATGCTTTCTATCGCATCGTTATCGCTGACGCTCGTGCACCACGTGATGGTCGTTTCACTGAGAAGATTGGTACTTACAACCCAAACACCAACCCTGCCACAGTAGACCTGACAGTAGACCTGAATTTCGAGCGTGCACTTTATTGGGTCGAGACTGGTGCACAGCCTACCGACACTGTTCGTAACATCCTCAGCCGTGAGGGCGTTTACTTGATGAAGCACCTGAAGGGTGGTGTCAAGAAGGGCGCTTTCGACGAGGCTACTGCACAGAAGAAGTTCGACGCTTGGAAAGCTGATAAGCAGAACGGTCTGAACAAGATCGCAGAGGCTGAGGCTAAGGCTAAGAAGGACGCTGCTGCTAAGGAGCTGGCTCAGGAGAAGAAGCTGAACGAGGAGATTGCTAAGAAGGTAGCTGAAAAGAAGGCTGCTGAGGCTGCTGCTAAGGCAGAGGCTGAAGCTGCTGCTGCTGCAGAGGCTCCCGCTGAGGAGGCTGCTGCTGAAGCTCCCGCT
The DNA here is from genome assembly GCA_902800925.1 of uncultured Bacteroidales bacterium. GTDB lineage: Bacteria > Bacteroidota > Bacteroidia > Bacteroidales > Bacteroidaceae > Prevotella. The sequence goes on from CADCGD010000044.1 coordinate 19,194, forward strand.
GCTGAGTAATCATCAACGATTCCAGAAATCAACGTATTGCATCGCGACTTTCACAAAGTCGTGATGCTTTTTTATGTACGCTATGCTTTGGCGTTTCAGTTCAGGAATACGTTCTGGGTGCAACACCAACTGCTCCAGTTCGTGATAGACGCTCTCGTAGGTGGGCTCGACATTGATGATGGGGCGCAGTTCCGTCTCGTGGATAATCTCATAGTTCTCTGGCTCGCCACCGCCCACGACAACAATACCTTTCGACATGGCCAACAGGGCATTCATGGCTGGTGTGTAGGCATAGAGTTGGTCGAGCAGGACGTCACTCGATTCTATCATCTGCTGATAAGTGGCAAAGGGCACACCATTAGCCTTTTCCAAGACAACATTTTCCGGGTATTTGTCGGCAATAGCCTCGGCAGCCTTCAGCATGATATCAGTTCCTTTGTAGGCGGAGCGTTGTTTGCTGATGCCAATAAAAATTCTTATAGGAGTTAAAGGAGTTAATGAAGTTAAAGGAGTTAAGGAAGTCGTTGGGGCGATGGGGAAGGGAATGAAGCAAGTCTTCTCTGGGAAATGTGGCCTGTAACAAACGTCGTATTCGTAGAGTCCAGAAATGATTCCGTCGCAGTCTTCGGCTATCTTTTTGTTCAGACGCTCTTTGGACGTACCCAACCAGTCGCGCTGTTCTTTCAATGCGTCGTCGTTGGTGCGTAGCTCCTTGCCGATGTTGAAGTCGCTATAGCGCAGAGGCATCGTTGTGGAACAGGTGTTTACCCAATAGTAGTCCATGCCGAAAGCGCCCAAGAAGACACGCTTGTTGTGCTTGCGAAGATAGTTGTAGAACCAGAACAGCCGTTCGGCCTTCAGTTCGAAGAACATTGGGTTGATCAGTTGTACAACATCGTAGCCTCGCATTTGGGGCAGCAGAGTCCACAACTTTAGCAATAGCTGTATTCCTCCCCATCTGCAAGGCTTCCTGCTGACATCAATGTCGCGTGTGTAGTTCTTCCAGAAGTCACCATTCGATATGACGGTCACCTGATGTCCTAATTCACGAAGCCCCATGGCCAGCGTAGCGTGAACGTTACTATATTCGCCAAGTAATAGTATCTTCATCGTTCTGTCTTTAGTAGGGGAAGTGTCTTGATGAGCAGGGCGCGTCCGATATTGGTGTTCGATAGGTGCCGAAACCATGTGTATTTCTGTGAGTAGTTGTTGGCGGGCAGTGGGAACAGTCCCTCTTTCCGAAGTGTTTCGATGCTTGTATTGAGTTGCTGGAGAGAACGCGTCTGGATAATTACCTGATAGATGTAGTCCATCGTCAGCTGTGCCACACGGCGTTGCATGGCCAGACGATCATTGTTCGGTAGACGGTCTGCTATGAGATTCAGGCGTTTCAGAACACCCTGAAAATCATCCAGTCTTTTTAGCTTCTTTTCGTTATTGCCACTGTTGGTAATGGAGCCTGGACGTTGGTTATAATAATAGGCCTGAGCCGTGGTGACAATGATGTTCTCGGAGCGAATGAGCAATTGTGGCGTAAACTCCTCGTCTTCGTGGTAGATGCCTGAGGTGAAACGCAGCTCGCTTAGAGTTTTTTTCTGGAACAGATAGCCGCAGGCCATGCCGTGAATATTGTGATGGCGCATGAGGTCTGTACCGCTTGGGTAAGTGGTGTCTTTGTAGGAAGACTGCTGCTTGTCAGTCGTGGTGAAGTCAAAAATGACCATATCGGTATCTGGGGACTGCTTCAACAGGTTAAGGCAATGATTGTAGGGCTCTGCGACGAGCCAATCATCGGCGTCGACGAACTGGATATACTGTCCTGTCGCCATCTCAATACCTTTATTGCGGGCATTACTAAGACCAGCATTTTTCTGACGTACGTAGATGATTTCTTCGCCATACTGCATCAGAATGTTCATGGGGCTTACGTTCGAACCGTCGTCAATCACGATAATCTCGCGCTCACCGGGATGTAGGGCAAGTGCCAGAATGCTACCGATGCACTTGCCCAACATTTGTACGGGCAGGTCATAGTATGCAATGACGAAACTTACAAGCGGCTGGGTTTCTTGATGTGATGTATAAGTTTTGATATTTTGCATATGATATTGATTCCTAACGCATTGAGTATAATTGCTTTTAGTTTGTTGTAGCCTTGAAAAAGACGAATGTCTACCTTGCGTGAAGGCAGAGTGACGGGGAGCCCTGCTTGTTCCCAAACATCTATCTGAATGTTGAGCAGGTGCATGTAGTAGTCGTCGTTTATCGGCATGTGGTTTCCCAAATGGGCTTCGAGTAGCATGGCTAACTGGTGCCCGTCGGCCTTGGCTGTGATGCCTTGTGGGTTGTCACAGTAATGATAGCTCCCTTGTCTCGTAGTTCTGATAGAATGGGCTGCCTTCAACAGCTTGGGTGTGGTAAATGCATCCTCAAAAACCTTCCCCTTAGGGAAACGAATGCCATCGAACAACTCACGGTGGAAGAGCTTATTCCAGGCATAGGTGTGAGTGTAGGCTTGGCTTTCAAACCAGTAGGTGTTGATGTCATCGTAAAAGCAGTCAGTCAGAGTGAGTTTGTCGGCGATGGAGAATTCAAGAATGTCTGTACCGTCTATCATGTCGAGCAGGGCGGGGTAGGTGTTGTCGGCAAGGTAGTCATCGCTGTCGACAAAAGTAATGACCTCTCCTTTTGCTATGTCCAAAGCGGCATTACGGGCATCGCTCAGTCCACCATTCGACTTGTGGATGACGTGGATGCGCGTGTCCTTTTGTGCCCATTCGTCGCATATTTGAGGACATTTGTCTGGCGAATCGTCATCCACCAAGATGATTTCCATCTCCGGCACATGCTGTCTGACAACACTCTCTACACAGCGGTTGAGAGTGGCTTCTACACGATAGACGGGTATGATGACGGTTAGTTTCATGTGCACAAAATTACATAAAAATAACGGATAATCAAAATATTTGTTGTACTTTTGCGTTTTAAAATGAGAATAATGAGTGAGAAACGCGACGACAGCTATAGCCACGTATTGAAATTCACCAGTCTTTTTGGTGGCGTACAGGTTCTATCTATTATGATAGGTCTTGTGCGTAATAAGGCTATGGCCCTGTTGCTTGGCGCCTCTGGTATGGGCTTCAATGCCCTGCTCACCTCCATGCAGAATTTTGCTTCTCAGTGTACCAATCTGGGTATCTCCTTTGGTGCCGTACCACGCCTTTCTGAACTGCACGAGCATCAGGATGATGTAAAATTGCATTACTATGTACAGGTGGTTCGATTGTGGAGCATGATTGCTGCTGTACTTGGCCTCCTATTCTGTGTTATAGTCAGCCCGTTGATGAACCAGTTGTCGTTTACGTGGGGTGACCATACACTACACTATGCCATGTTGGCTCTTGCTGTTGCGATGATTGCTATTACAGGAGGCGAAACAGCTATTATGAAGGCTACACGACAGTTGGGCAAGGTGGCAATGGCTCAGATTCTTACCGTGATTGCCACACTCATCGTCTCTGTTCCGCTATACTATTTTTATGGCCATTCGGGCGTTGTTCCTGCTATTGTGCTGATAGCTTTTGCCACGATGCTTATCACGCTGTTCTACTCATACCGCGCTTTCCCCTTCCGTTTTGATTTCCATCGCAGCATGTTGCGCGAAGGAGCTGGCATGATACGTTTAGGTGTTGCTTTTGTGATGGCTGCGGCGATTGGTAGCGCTTCTGAGGTGGCTATCCGTGCCTATCTGAATGTGGTGGGCAGTATGGATGATGTGGGTCTTTATAATGTCGCCTTTATGATTACCATTACCTATGCTGGATTGGTGTTCTCGGCAATGGAGGCCGACTATTTTCCACGCCTGTCGGGTGTTGCTAACGACTATGAGGCTACCAACTCTATTGTCAACAAACAGATAGAGGTGTCGCTATTGCTGCTGGCACCCATGTTGGTGGGATTGATGATGGCATTGCCGTTGCTCGTTCCCATTCTGTTCAGCAACGAGTTCGTGCCTGTCGTCGGTATGGCACAAGTAGCTGTCCTCGCTATGTATTTCAAGGTGCTCACCATGCCTGTAGCCTATATCACTCTGGCTCGCAGATTGTCGCTGTCGTTCCTCTTGCTGGAGTCGTCTTATTATGTCATCTTGGTATTGGCCATTGTGTGTTGCTTCCAGCTTTGGGGACTTTGGGGCACTGGTCTGGCCATCGTGATTGCTCACGTGGTAGAGAATGTCCTGGTGATAGGCTATGCCACCTGGAAATACGGCTATCGCATCACGTCGGCAGTCGTACGCTATGCAGCCGTTCAGGTGTCGATTGGTTTCTTGGCATTTGCCGTTACCTTGCTCTGTGAAGGCGCCCTCTATTGGATAACAGAAGCCGCACTGACTATTGTCAGCACGGCTTATTCTATTCATGTCCTGCGTCAGAAGACGCATCTGTGGGAACGCTTACGCAGCAAGTTTAGAATCTGAAGTCCATTTCCAGATCTACGAGGTTGTAGTCGTGTTTGCCTGCCAAGCTGCGATCGTTGATACGGGCATACTCGAGGTGCATCTCCAAGTTCTTGGTGAAGAAGTAGTTGAGACCTGCTTCGTAAGATGTCTTAGCCGAATCCCATTCCTTCTGTGCACGATAGCACTGGTAGCGGGCCTTGGCGTGCAGCTTACCCTTGATGACGGGCACGATGCCGAAGGCATACCAACCATCAGCTTTGTCGCCCTTGGAGTAATCAACTTCGCGAGTGTTATTGCCTGCCTTGGCAGCACCCCAACCCTGTGAGTGCAGATACTCAGCACGGAACATGTATTCACCTTGGCTGTACTCTGCAGAGAAGGCATAACGGTTCTTGGCAACACTACCAGTTATAGCAGTTTTGTTGCCCTTGCTGTCTAAGATGTAATTGCCATTAGCATCTTTTGCGTAATCAACAGTCATATTTCCACGACTACCAGTCCATCCGAAGGCACCGACGCGCAGCCCCTTGATAGGCATTACCCAGAAACCTCCGATAATGTCCTTGCGGTTATCCTTATCAGTCTCGTTGACACCCTCACCATTATAGATACCTACCTGATAGTGGAACAGGCGACGACCCTCAGCATTGGGGAAGAGATCACCAGAAATCTGTACACCAATGTCACGACCACCAGAACTCTTCTCACCGGTACGGTCGCCAAAACCTGACAGGTTGTTGATGACATCAGCATAGCCACGCCAGCCCTGTGTAATAGGGTGGGTGGGATTCTCATAGGTGAAGGCACGCTTGAACTGTCCTGCACGAACCTTGAACTCAGGATATTTGCGCCATTCTGCATAGAGGTCTACCAACTGTACGGTGGGCTGTCCTGGACCAGTAGCGTTGGTGCCCTGAATCTGTGCACGCCAGTCAAAGTCGCCAATTTTACCATCCAGAATGAAACGCGCTAAGCGAAGCTTAAAGGTGTTCGACTCAGCATCTTCCTGGTCTGAACCTTGATACTGCAGCATGCCATAGCCGCTGAACTTGATGTTGCTAACCCATTGTGGTACCTCAACGGTCTTCTTTTCCTGTGCGTTGGCCGTCAATGCTAATGCCATAAGGGCCAGTGTCATAAGTTTTTTCATAGTTTTTTATTTTTTTATAAGTAATACTACATTCTCTACATGTGGCGTATGAGGGAACATGTCAACAGGTTGTACCTCAGCCACTTTATATTGTACGTCAAGCAGTTGTAGATCACGAGCCTGTGTGGCAGGATTACAGCTGACGTAGACAATACGTTCTGGAGCTGCATTCAGAATAGTCTTCACCACGTCAGGGTGCATGCCAGCACGGGGTGGGTCGGTGATGATGACATCTGGACGACCATGCTCTGCGATGAAGTCGTCCGTCAGGATGTCTTTCATGTCGCCAGCATAGAACAGTGTATTCTCGATGCCGTTTACCTGCGAGTTGATCTTAGCGTCCTCTATGGCCTCAGGTACATACTCGATACCAATCACCTTTTTAGCCTTCTTTGCTACGAAGTTGGCAATGGTGCCCGTTCCTGTGTATAAGTCATATACCAGCTCGTTGCCGCTAAGGTTGGCAAACTCGCGAGCTACAGAATACAGGTGATAAGCTTGCTCTGTATTCGTCTGATAGAACGACTTCGGACCCACCTTGAACTTCAGGTCCTCCATGAGTTCAAAGATGTGGTCAGTACCCTTGAATGTCAATATTTCCTGATCGCCAATAGTGTCGTTGCACTTCTGGTTGTCCAGATACATCAGCGAGGTAATCTGTGGGAAGGTGTCTGCTACATGTTGCAACAAGTCTTTAGCCTCCTTTTCGCCACCTGTCTCGTCATAGTGGAACTGGATGATAACCATCAGTTCGCCACTGGCACTATTGCGGATGATGATGTCACGTAGCAAGCCCACCTGTGCACGGAGGTCGAAGAACGAGATGCCGTGCTCCATAGCATAGTCGCGAATGTCGTTACGTATCTGGTTGTTCAGGTCGTCCATCAGCCAACACTTCTCAATAGGCAGAATCTTGTCGAAAGCCCCTGTGATATGGAATCCAATGGCAGGCACATCCTTCAGACTCTGACTCTCGTCGTTAGGCAATGTCTGAATCTGTTCCTTGGTGAGATAGCGCTTGTTGGCGCATCCGAAGTCCAGTTTGTTGCGATACTCCTGCGTCTTCACAGAACCCAGAATCGGGCGGAACTCCGGAAGCTCCACCTTGCCAATGCGGTGCAGCTGGTCATACACCTGCTGCTGCTTGAACTTCAACTGTTCTTCATAGGGCAGATTCTGCCACTTACACCCACCACAGACGCCAAAGTGCTGACAGAAAGGGATTGCGCGTACCTTACTATATGTAATAAAGCGCACCACCTCGCCCTCGGCAAAGGAGTGCTTCTTGCGACGAATCTGTACGTCACAAACATCGCCAGGTACGCAGAAGGGGACGAAGACCACCAGGTCCTCCCAGTGGAACAGGCATTTTCCCTCAGCGGCCACAGCTTCTATCGTTACGCCCTCAAGGAGCGGTAATGGTTTCTTGTTTCTTGCCATTGCATAATATTTTGCGCAAAGTTAACAAAAAAAGGTGGAAAAACAAAAAGAAAAGACCTATAATTATTTTGTTGCATAAAAAAGGGAAAATTATTTGGAGAAATTATTTTTTTGTCGTATCTTTGCAAACCAACTGATAAATACAACGAAAATACAACAATTTATTACTTAATAATACACAAACTATGAGTCAAAAAAGAGTTTACCTCTTCGGTAATGGTAAGGCCGAAGGTAATGCAAAAATGCGTGAGGAACTCGGTGGTAAGGGTGCTAACCTTGCCGAGATGAACCTGCTTGGTGTTCCCGTTCCTCCAGGTTTCACAATCACAACCGATTGCTGT
>CADCGD010000045.1:0-1429 GCA_902800925.1 uncultured Bacteroidales bacterium
GCATGTTCAACAGGGCAAATGCCGATGTCCTGAGAGCAAAACTCCTCTATAGTAGCATGAAATGGGACTGGAATTACCACCCAAATTGACGCAGAACCACATAATTCCAAATAATTCTTCCTTTTCCTTTGTTGATTCAAGAATATTCTTTATCTTTGCAGCAAAAACTAAGTATATGAGTCCAGTATTTCGACGAGAAAGTGAATACACCTTCAAAATATATAGCAACGAAGAAGAGCGATTGCATATTCATGTCATTCATGATAGGTGCGAAGCAAAATATTGGCTTGAGCCAAAGCTCGAATTAGCAAAGAATACAGGATTTTCAGAACACGAGTTAAACAGAATTAAGAAATTAGTAGAGAAATATGCAGACAGATTTAAGGAACAATTCCGTCAGCACGTTGGTAAGCGTATTGATGATTAATGCACAAGGCATTATGCTCACTGTACAGGGAAATGATTATTTCCTGTCGTACAATCGTATTCCCTGGATGCAGGATGCACCCATCCGCAGTGTGCTTAACGTCCAGATGTCAGGAGCCGATGCCATTGAATGGCCAGACCTTGATGTAGATCTCGAAATTGACAGTCTGCGACACCCCGAACGCTACCCACTTGTTATCAAACGGAACGAATTAGACTTTGTAAAATCATGAGCGAGTAGTAATATCTACGTTTTGGAAAAAGCTCAATTTTAATCTTTCTTTGACAATTCCCCAGATAGTGGTTTAGCTGAGAGTTTTTGCTTTAGCTGAAAGTTGCCCGCCCTCCTGATTCGCCCATTCACGCATTACCGACATCGGCAACCGGCGATGAAATGGGCACAAAAAACCGCCGAGAATCATTATTTGATGTCTCGGCGGGATACAAAAACCTAGGTCTCTTCGTGCATCCAAGTGGTGACGCTCATGTGCATGCGCTGCTTGAAGGCGGCACTGAAGGTGCTGTAGCTGTGGTAGCCGCTCTCCCGAGCCAGCTGCTGGGCGACAATGGGCTTCTGTGCAGCGGCAAGTTCACGGTAGCGGGCTATGAAGTAATCGACACGAAGGTCGTGGATGTATTCATAGTAACTTGTGTCCTGACTGGTGAAATACTGACTGAGATAGTAGCGGTTCACACCGACTGCTACCGAGAGTTGCGACAAGGTCAAGTCTGTCTGCAGGTAGAGCCGCGTGTCCTCACAGTGCTTCGCCAGCAGTTGGCGGATATGGGAAATCTCGCCTTTGGGGGAGGGGGCGTTGCTGAGGCAAGCGTCCCTTTGGGCCGAGTGAGGGGCGAGGTTGTCGGTGCTCAGGTCTTTCAATGTCTCCACGCGCCACAGCAGGAGGCCCGCCAGCGGGAATCCGGTGAGGTGGGCGATGGTGGACATCACGTAGTTGTCGGTATATTCATAGCTCATGAGCAGTAGCATGAGGCCGATAAGCAA
>CADCGD010000045.1:1436-20769 GCA_902800925.1 uncultured Bacteroidales bacterium
AAGGCCACGACGAGAATCATCCCATAGACCTTGTTCGGGAACGTGAGGTCGATGGATGGCAGGGCAATCTGCAGCACTGCGAGCACCGCGCAGGGCGTCGTGACGACTAAAATGGGCCACAGCGGTCGGCGGCGGTCCTGCAGCATAGTCAGCAGGGTTCCGACAAAGACGGGAGGCAGTGCCATGCAGTCGGCAGCGACGAGCAACCCATAAATCAACGAACTGGTGTCGTCCGAATATGTGTAGAACAGTATCCACCAGATGTGAGTCATGGCCATGATGCCGAACAATGCCGCTGCCCAGCGGCGCAGTCGTGCGGGCGGCGTGATGTCGGGTGCAATAGCCTTGCCCCGACACAGCAGCAGGTAGAGGAACAGCACGATGCACACGGCAGTTCCTGCACCGTGGAGCAGGAGATACAGTATTGACAATGGAGTAATCTGTTCAGGCATATCGTTATTTGTTATTGCGGTATTTTCGCCACAAAATTACTACATTTTTTACAAAATCGGACATTTTTCTCTACCAAAATGTAAATTTACACACAAATTGTCATAAGAATGACATCATCCCACACGGAAAACATCGACGAATCAGCTCGGTGCTTTTGATTTTTCCCCATTTCATCGGCAGTTGCTGATGTAGTAAATACGATAAATAAATTGATATGCGTTAATGGAAAAATCTGCAAAAAAGAGGAAAGCAACTCTCAGTTAATGCAAAAAAGTCTCAGCTAATGCAAAATCTTCGCTCACGACGATGTCGCTCTTGTGTTTTTCGTTTTTTTTAACTACTTTTGTACCAAAATACTAAACCATTAATCGCATTATTAATTATTATCAATCAATTAAAAAAACAATGAAAAAAATGATGATGATGCTAGTCATGGCAACAGTTGCCCTGACAGCAAGTGCACAGAACGAAGTTGGTCAACTGACCTTACAACCCAAAATCGGTTTGAACCTTGCAAACCTTACCAATGTGGAAGTAATATCCAATAGCTTCACCAAGGAAACCGAGAGTGGTAACTTGAAGGGAGATTTTGCTATTGGTGTTGAGGCCGAATATGGCGTAGCCAAGAAATTCTCTGTTGCTGCCGGTATTCTCTATTCACGTCAGGGTACTGATTTTGGTACATTAAAGATTTATGGTGCTCCTGACGGCTCAGCAAGCGAAGGTTGGGACAAGAACCAGTACAACCTCGATTATCTGAATATCCCCATCGTAGCTAATTTCTACTTTGCTAAGGGGTGGGCTATCAAGGCCGGTATCCAGCCAGGTTTCCTGCTAAGTGCCAAGCATAAGGTTGACGGTATTGGTGCAACTAAGAGCGAAGACATTGACTACAAGGATGCCAGCAAGACTTTTGACCTGTCTATTCCCCTCGGTCTCTCTTACGAGTATGAGAAGGCCGTTTTCGACCTTCGTTACAATCTCGGCCTGACCAAGGTTAATAAGAACGGTGACGACAGCAACAAGAATAGCGTCATCCAGTTCACTGTCGGCTACAAGTTCGCACTCTAAAAAAAGCGCCCGGGGCGCTATACTGTAATCCCCCTTATGCCGTCGAGGGTTCGACTCCCTCGTCGGCTACAATAATAAAAAATGATAAGATTATGAAGAGTTTGGAAAATAACATAGTCTGTGTGCTTAGCCGCCTGTCTTTATTGTTTTGCCTGTTGGTAGGCTGGTGGGGCGACGCCAGGGCCTGTAAGTTGGAAGACACTTACCGTTATACGGTGGTTCTTGAGGGTTCAGACAAGGTACGCATCAAGATGCCCCTTTACGACAAAGAGGACAACGATTGTTGGATTCACTACGGATATCTTACTATCCAGATAGAAGGAGAGCCAACAAAAGAAACTGTTGTCACTTATTGGTCGGAGGAAGACATCTCCCGTAGTGACTATTTCCCCAAATGCACTATCAAGAAGAGTGTTGACGGAGAAATGACGATGTACCGCGATCGAAGCTATTCCACTGCACGAGTTACTAACACCTCCACGGGTATTATCTGCCCCTGCGTAAGTGGTGGCGACTACGCCATTGTCAATCTGCTGTGGACTGTACCAGACAAGTATCGTGGCAAGAAGGTCACCTTCCATTGGTATATCCATCACAATGGCAATAATACCGAGTACGATAAAGAGATTACGGGTATTGCCGATGTGACCTTCCCCATTCCGAGTGCTCCTGCAGAAGTGAAGCCCATACTGATGGACCCCATCATTTCGTACGATGCCTCCCATGCCAATCAGATTATGGTTCCCTACATGATGGCTGCCAGTAATGTGGAGAAAATCAGGGCCATATATGTTGATGGGCAAAGAATCGCATTCCCCATCGAACTGGACAAGAATAAGACGTCGGGCTTTGTATATTTACCGGCAGAAGCATATATCGATCAATTCTTTATTCAAGCTACCTATAAAGATAGTGAAGGCGTTAATAAGACCGTTCGCTCGGAAACGATAAGTCTTCCTGTGCTGCACAACCCCAAGCGACTGGCGACGACACTTCAGAATGACGGAAAGGTAACGCTGACGTGGAGCGTGGACAGAACGAACTGGAACGACGTACAGCCTACAGACAACTGGGAGATTCAGCGCAACGTCAGCGGCGACCCCAGCAACAACCAGTGGGTGACCATCGGTCAGGAAGCTTTCAACGAGAAATTCGCGGACTACACCTATACGGACGAAACCCTGCTGTCACAGTATGCTGAGCAGGTCGTTTACTACCGTGTGCGCCGTACTATTACCGCTTTGTGGAATTGGGCAGACAACAGTGGATATGCACAGACCGTTTTGGCTACCAAACTGATGCTTCCAGCTGTGACAAGCGGAACGGTTCAAAGGACTGGCGAGTGGAACGATGATAATCATGAGGTGGCTTTGAATTTTCAGATAGGACCTAGAGAATTGCGTACTGCCCAGGATTGGGTAGACCTCGCCAATCTTGTGAATGAGAGTGTGGAGGGTACGTCTTTCAATGTCGTTATGATGAACGACATTGAGTTAAGTGAGAGCCAATCTGTCATGATCGGCAAAAGTAACGCTTTTAATGGCGTCTTCGATGGCAATGGCCATACGCTGACTTTCAATCTCTCATCCACCGATGTTCCCTATGCTGCTCCCTTCCGGTATGTGGGCAACGCCAACATACGCAACCTGCATGTAAAAGGCTCTATCACCACATCAGTACGATATGCTTCCGGTCTGGTAGGTTATATGGTTTATAACACATCGCCAGTCATAGAAAACTGTATCTCTTCCATCAACCTTAAAAGTACGGTAAACGGCAGGGCCACTATGGGTGGTCTTTTGGGTGTTGATGAGACCAGAATGTCTGTCATTCTTAGAAACTGTCTGTTTGACGGAAGTTTCGAGGGTGAGAATTGTTACGGTAACGCTGGTCTGGTAGCATATACTCCAGGAACAGTCAGTCAAAGGCTATCAATTCAGAACTGCCTTTTTGCTCCGTCGAGACTGAATACGAAGACGGATGATTGCTCGACGCTTGCCGATGGTGTTTGCAATATTAGCAATAGCGCTTATACGGTCGCCTACGGAAGTGTTCCGTACGCAAGTTTAGCGATTGACGCGAAAGGCATGTCTGCCGCCGACTTGCAGACCTATCTGGGTGACGGATGGACGGTATCGGATGATAAAGTGATACCTGTTCAATCATCTTATGCCACGATATGGGACAAATCTGCCAAGGCGGTGCTTACCATTGAGAAGCTGGTTCGCAATGAGCTGCGCTATACTGAGCGTCGCGAACTCACGGAAGAGGAGCGAATCAAAGGAAATATGACCGTTAAACTGGCAACGCCATGCGTGGACTATCGTTTCTACATGGTGGTGGAAAAGGGCAATTCTAAGTTGCCGTTAACTACCACTGAGCGCATACAACTCGAGCCGACTGATGCGGGCGAGTATAGTTTTGACAACAACGTAAAACTGACCAACGCCAAAGCAGAGACAGAGCAGAACTATGTTAGCCTGTCTTGGGAGACTGAGCGCGGCCAAGCCGACTACTACCGCATCCTGCGCAGCGACCAGATGACGCCCGATATTGTGGATACGCTGAAAAACAATCTCTTGGAGCCCCTCTATATGGACCGCACGGTGCGCCCCCAGCACACTTATATCTACACCATAGAGGGCGTCACCCAATGTGAAGGCGAGAACGTCAGCAGGGTGACGGTCAAAGGCAACTGTAAGCCTACGGGTATGGTGCGTGGTTACGTGCGCCTGCCCAACGGTACCGGTCTGCCTGGCTGTACTGTGACAGCCACTCCCGACAACATCCCTGGCGCTGAGGCAAAGTCGACCGTGACTGACGAGACGGGATTCTTTGAAATTGGCGACCTCGTCTATACTAAGTACGGTATCTATACCCTCGATGTGAGCACCCCGAACAATGACGGTTCGTTTACTTCGCAGCGGATAGTCTTCGACGATGAGGTGAACCTGCAGACGAACATCAACTTTACGCAGGACAGCTACTACCTATTCTCAGGTTTCGTGCTTTATGAAGGCACCAGCATCCCAGTAACTGGCGTAGAGTTCCTGCGCGATGGCAGTGTGATGAAAAACGCCTTGGGTAAGACTATCACTACCGATAGCCAGGGTGCCTTCACGCTGAGTATTCCGCAGGGCAGTCATCAGATTCAGGTGGTGAAGAAAGGACACACTTTCAAAAACGACGGCTACTTCACCACACCTGACGGTCAGCCAGACTCTACATGGCACAACTGGACGAAGAATGTGAGCGACATCTATCTGTGGGACCAGACGAAGGTTAACCTGATGGGACGTGTCGCTGGCGGTAAGGATCAGGGCAGTTTGAAACTGGGTGAGTCGCTGTCAAAGAACAATCTGGGCGACGACCTTACAATCGTGCTCCAACTTGAGGGCGACAACACATCGTGGCTGGTTCGCGACCAAAAGGATCCCACAGTGACGGAGCGTCACGAGGTGTTTACTCACGGAAAGACCGACACCACACGTGTCGATGCCTATCGCCACCGCATCGTTATTCATCCCGACAAGATGACGGGTGAATACCTGATGCCAGTCTGCCCCGCAAAGTACAAGGTGACGGAAATCTATGCCAAGGGCTATTCAACGCTGTTCCAGAACGGAATGGTCAGCGAAGTCATAGACCTGAACAGCTGCAATGATGGCGACTCGGTCGCTTACTCGCGCATCTATCACTCAATGCCCACACTTGACGTATGGCAGTTCAACGGTTCTGACGAGCGCTACTACGGCATCAAAAAATACACTTCGCGTGACAATGCCGGCAACAGCGAGATTGTAAAACTGTGGAGCAACAACAGTTACACCTTGGGACACCCCGTGTTTATGGCAGGTTCAACGGTGCCTATGATGCTATCGGCTCGTGAGGAATACTACTACAACAACGACAAGAACGGAAATCTGGATATTGTACAACTGGATGGCGGCAAGGTGATTATCAACAATGGACTCATTGCCAACAACCATTCTGACTCGGTGGCACTGGACAAGGACGGACAGGGTTCTTATGTGTTCACACCCCAGAACACCACCTTCACGCAGGTGGACGACGTGGCACTGCGCACCATGAACATCACGCTGCTCTACGACGGCGTCTATTACGACATCCAGCCGATACGAGGCTATGTGATGGCATCAATGCCCAAGTCGCAGGGGCGTCGTGTCGTTGCCGGACGTAACACCCATCTTGTGGATGTCCTGCGCGACCCGCCAGGAAGCGGCAGTTCGGCATACATCGAGAAAGGCACGAAGTTCAATTACAGTTATACAGCCGACTACAAAGTGGAAGCTGGTATTGGTTTTGAAATAGGTGTCGGTGCCGGTAACAACTACTATACGGGTGTCGTGGGAGGTACCACAGAGGCTGGCGACATTGGTTCTGTGAAGAACTACGCCGCTCTGGGATATGACCTAAAGACTGGCTATTATCAAGACTGGAGCTATAATTACACGATTGAGACTAACGAGAAGATAACGACCAGCAGCAGTAGCAAGGAGATTGGTGCCAATGCCGATATCTATATAGGCATCACAGACAACGTGATTTTAGAGGACGGCATTGCAGTGCGTGTGGTGAACAGTAAAGGCATGGAGCGACTGAAACCGGGCATGGGTGGTACGGTGACTGTCGACGGTCACGACTACAGGGTGACGGGTACTGCCAAGATTCTGGCTCGTGGCTATGATGCAGAGCAGGAAGACTCTGTCTATCTTGTTCGCGACGAAGTGCTGCAGCTGAAGAACAAGGTAACCTCCACCTTTGCCCATTCACAACACTACCTGACGGATGAGCTCATTCCCAGTCTTGTGCGCGTACGCAACAGCCTGTTGCTGGATTACACCACCTCTGCCAGTGAAGCACAGGGTATGGCTGACAATCTGCAGACTCCTGTCTATGTGAGCAAGGTGGCTACCACCGATACTCGTTTTGGTGGAGAATATACCCAATATCTGCCCCAGAATACGTCAATCCAGTGGAGCGACTCGATTAAGGCCCTGAACAACGAGATTCGTGTATGGGTCGGCATGATTGGTGCCAACGAGAAAGCCAAACTGGAAGCAGCGGAAAAAGTAAACGTCTATGACTTCGACGGTTCTACCAGTGTGAGCTACAGTGAATCGTTCAATACCTCAAGTGGACTGCACCGCTATATCATACTCCCTGCAAGTGCCGGCATTAGCGGCGGCGGAATCTCAGGAGGTACTAATAATGGCGGAACTACGTCCGCGATGGACCTGGGTGATGGTGACCCTGAATTTGATTACACCATTGGCGGTATCGCACTGAAATATAAGATAAAGCCCATTGCCAATTTCAACTTCAACTATAAGAACGGTGTCGACAGCACCTTCACGAAGAAGATTGGATTTACGCTGGCTTGCAGTCGCAATTCAAACCTTACCGTAGGCGTCTATCGCGATAATGGAATCAGCGGCGACAGTCTGAAGGCACTTATTGAACTGGGCCAGGTGGGTCTCTATTATCAACATGTAGAAGAGAACCTGAAGTTGATTTACAACGGACGTCCGGGCAGCAGCAATACGACGAGCTATCTTGGAAACATGAGTAGCACACCACGTGCACGCAACTTCGTCTATCGCACCTTGGCAGGTGCCACAGCTTCGCCTTGGGAAGACGAGCGTCGCACCATCTATTATACCCCAGGTACGATACTCGACCAGAAGACGCAGGAGATTGACCAGTTGCGCATCTGGGCCAAGGAGGCCTCAGTGGCCAATGTGCCCTATGGTGATCCTGCACGCTTCACCATTTATATGGCTAACGAGAGTGAAATGCCCGCACGTGCCACCAAGTCTTTGAAATACTTCCTGCAAGACTCTATGAACCCCGACGGAGCCAAGGTGCTCATCGATGGCGCTCCCCTGACGGGGTCTGGCACCAACCTGTATCTGGAACCAGGCACCATCGTGGAGAAACAGGTAGAGGTGTTTGCTGGAGCAGGTTACGACTACGAGAACCTGGGCATCTCCATCTACGACGAGAACGACCCCAAGCGCCTCAAGACGGTGACACTCTCGGCACACTTCGTACCGTCTGCCGGTCCCGTGAATATCTCCAAGCCTGGCGATAAGTGGATTGTCAATACTGAGTCGGCATACGACGAGGAACGTCAGGCCTATTACCTGCCTGTGCATATCGATGGCTTCGACGTCAACTTCCGCAACTTCGACCACATCGAACTGCAATACAAGCTATCGACGCAAAGCGACAAGGACTGGGTGAACGTTTGTTCGTACTATCGCAACGACGCGGAGGGCGAGGCACTGATGGCTCAGGCCTCTGGTGCGCGTGAACTGATGAAGAATGAAGGATTCATCGATGCTGCCTTCTATGGCGAGAAAGACCCCGTGGAGCAATACTACGACCTGCGTGCTGTGACCTACTGCAGAAATGGCAGCGGCTACCTGACGCGCTCGTCAAACGTTCTGTCGGGTATCAAGGACACTCGTCTGCCTGAGGTATTCGGAACACCAGAACCTACCAACGGTATCTTAGGCATCGGCGACGACATCCTCATCAAGTTCTCGGAACCCATTGCCAGCAACTATCTGAGCAAGGTCAACAATTTCGAAGTATTGGGTACACTGCTGAGCAACGATATCTCGACGGCAACATCGCTGAGTTTCGACGGCCAGTCAACGGCAAGTACTCAGGGTGAACGCAACCTGAAGGGCAAGAGTTTCACCGTGGATATCATGCTGAACCCTGCCAGTGACGACCAGCGTGAGATGACCGTGTTCTCGCATGGTGGCGACGAGAAGGGTGTACGCTTCGGAGTGACTGCCGACCGCAAGCTCTCGGCTACCATCAATGGCGAGACGCTGGAGTCCGACACCATTGTGCCCTTCAACAATTCGCTACACCAGGTGGCTTACGTGCTCGACCAAAGCGGCGAGACGACTACCGTGAAATTCTACGACGGCAATAGGGCTATCGGTGTGAAACAATTGGAAGAGCGCTATGAAGGAGCTTCTTCGGAAATCCTCTTAGGTGCTGATTTTGACCTCACCCGCGAATTATCGTATAAGGGTGAGATGCTGGAGTTCCGCCTGTGGAACCGAGCCATGTCTGGTGGTGATCTGGCTGACTACGCCAAAAAGAAACTGACAGGCTACGAGACGGGCTTGCTCGACTATTATCCATTGAACGAAGGCGACGGCGACTGGGCTTATGACAAGGCTGCAGGTAGCATGGACCTCATGTTGATAGGAACCAGTTGGAAACGACCTGCTGGCATCTCGATAGCGTTCAAGGGCGACAAGGGCCTGCGCCTGAAAAGCGATAAGTTCATGCGTACGAAGAACCACGACTACACGCTGACTTTCTGGTTCCGCACCAACGATGAGAACGCTACCCTGTTCTCTAATGGCGAGGCCAAGCGCGATCAGGAGAACCAGATTAACATTGGTGTGAAGAACCGTAAACTCTACGTCCGTTCACAAGGCTTTGAGGTGCAGACCTCTGCTTATGTATCGGAAGGCACCTGGCACCACTTCGCCATGACTGTATCACGCTCGCAGAACATCAGCAATGTCTATGTGGACAAGAAGCTGGTTGAGTCGTTCCCTGCTGACAGTCTGGCAGGTATCATGGGTAACCATATTGCACTGGGTGCTACCTATATTGACAAGAATACCCCGACAAACGTGATGAACGGACACATCGACGAGGTGGGTATGTTCGAGAGTGTACTGCCGCTGAACCTCATCAAGGAGTATTCGAACCACACACCGCTGGGCACCATGAGTGCCATGATGGCTTATCTGGACTTCGGACGCTCGGTGAAGCTGGACAACAATATGCAGTATCTGGAGCCTACAGGAATCAGTCTGAAACGATATAGCACCAATCAGGGTGAGATTACTGAGCGACGCGATACGCTGGTGGCTGATGCTGACGTTCAAGCAATGGCGGCTCGTGACTTCTATGCGCCGATGGCGAGCAACGCACAGTTGGATAACTTGCGTTATAGCTATGTGGCAAAGGACAACGAGTTGTATATGAACATCAAGGAGCCTGACTACATGGTGGAGAAGACCAATATCTACGTCACTGTGAAGGAAGTGACCGACCTGCAGGGTAACCCGATGGCATCACCCGTCACGATGAACCTCTACGTCTCTCGCAACCCACTGCGCTGGGATGTGAAACGCATCGACGAAGATGTCAAGTACGGTGAGGGAGTGAGCTTCGAGGCAACTGTCAAGAACCTGAGCGGCGTGAAACAGAATTTCAAGGTGGAAGACCTGCCGCTATGGATTAACGCTTCACAGACAGAGGGCGTGCTTGACGCACTGGATGAGCAGAAGATTACGTTCACCGTCAGCGACTTTATTAATATAGGTACGTATAACGAGCAGGTAGCACTGGTCGGCGACAACAAGATGTCGGAGCCGCTACCTATCACGCTGCGTGTGCGTGGCGACGAACCGGATTGGGCTGTCGGCGACAGTCTGATACAGATGAACGAGACCATGATGATGGTGGCCCGCGTCAAGATTGACGGTATGGTGGCAAGTTCTAAGGAGGATATTCTGGCTGCATTCGACGAGAATCATCGAGTACTGGGTGTGGCTCATATCGAGATCAACGACAATGCCAACGCCAACGAAGCACTGGCCTATCTAACCATCTATGGCTATCTGAATGACGATGCCTCAAGACCTAAGTTGAGCTTCCGCTTCTTTGATGCCTCTTCTGGCAATGTCTACAGTGTGAAGCCTGCCGACGGTCAGGTCTATACCTTCAAGCAGGATGCCATCATCGGCACGGATGTCAACCCTGTTATCCTGCAGAACAGCTACGACTTTGTACAGACCATCAAACTGAAGGAGGGTTGGAACTGGGTAAGTTTCAACTTGGTTCCGAAAGAAGGTACGACACTGGGACAGTTCATGAATAGTATGTCTAAGTGGGAAATCGGCGATAAGATTGTATTGATCGACGGAAAAAGGACACAAACCTTTACCTGTCGTTCGGACTCACTTGCAGACAGTCGTCAGAGGTGGGAAAAAGAGAATAAGCTTATTACCATTGACCCATCGAAGATGTACAGCATCTTTTCTAAGAGCGACAAGACCATCTATCTGGAAGGTGAATTCGCACGCCGTTATATCACCGTTCATAAGAACTGGAACCGCTTAGGTTACAATTCTACTATTAACCTGCCTATAGCACAAGCACTGGCCGACTACCTGGGACATGCTCAGGTGGGTGATGTAGTGAAGTCACAAGACGGATTTGCCATTGTCAGCCAATCGGCTACCGGACTGGTATGGAAGGGCTCGCTGCAGTATATGGAGGCTGGTAAGGGCTACATGCTGAAACGACAGGCTGATGACGAGGTGAAGTTCTTGTATCCGATTTACCTCAACGACTCACGCTATAGCAGTACCAGCGAGAGTCATGCGCCGAAGCGCTCAGCCGTCAACACGGCTACGACGATGAATATCGTGGCTGCCGTGGAGGGCGTAGTGACTGAGACTGGCGACAAGTTGGTCGTTTACCGTGGTGCTGAGCGCATGGCTGAAGCTGTTGCCGACAATGAGCAGCACTACTACCTGAACATTGGTAGCGACGACAACACAGACCAGACGCTGACCTTCGTGCTGGAGCGAAATGGTGAGACGATGGCTATAACGGGCAGCCGCATCAGCTATGCTGCTAACAAGGTGCTTGGCACGCCTGAGGAGCCTACCGCCATCAACTTCATGTCACTCGCCGAGATGCCACACGACAGCAAGTGGTACACCTTGGGTGGTGTGCTGATTGGCAAGAAGCCGACACGTAGCGGACTGTACATCTACAACGGAAAAGTAATGACCATTAAGTGAATAGTGCAAAAATGAAGAATATGAAAAAGAGTATATTGGCAATAGCAACCCTCGCCTTCATGGTGTGGGGCTGCTCCTCGGACAATGATGACACACGGCCTACGGGAATCCCTGAGGGCAGCGATGCCCGTCCTACATGGACAGGACCTGACTACGACCTCTACGAGCAGACCATGATAGTAGACGTATCTTTGCAAGACGCATTGGTACAGTATGCCTCGGAGCAAGACCTGCTCTGTGCCACTATCAATGACGAGGTGCGTGGCGTAGCAACCCCACAGCAGGTAGAAGACCAGTGGTTGTTTCCTCTGATAGTAGGTAGCAACGAGACAGGTGCGATGGTGAGACTGTCGTACTATTGCGACAAGTTGCACCGCATCTTTACCATCAACTGGACCCGCTTTGACGCCTCTATTCCTCCCTCGGGAAAAGGGGGATTGTATCAACCGGAATTCGTAAATTAAAGCATAGTGAGTATGAGAAAGAGTTTATGCCTATTGACTACCATGATGGCCGCAGGCCTGATGGTGACCACATCGTGTAAGTCTGATTCAGACGACTACGTCAAGAAGCCCTATACGGTGAGTGACGGTGAGCGCTTAGAATATGCGCAGAAGACGCTGAACACGATCATTGATAGAACGCAGGACTGGGTGCTGACCGCTAATTATAGCGTCAAAGTGAATGTGGATGCTGACCTCGAAGGCATCCAAGAGATAGCTGTTCTCGATGGCAACCCCTTCGTGAGGAGTACCAGCATCCTGGCAAAGACGACTGCCCATCAGAATGAGACAAAAGAGCTGACATTCAAGGCACCCTTGGCTGACAGTCTGTGCTATGTCGCCTGTATCACCAGCGACCAGCAGTATATCGCACGGCCCTTCCTGCCCGGGAAGGATGCTGTCGTGTCGTTCCAGACACCAGCAGTGCGTAAGGCCTTATCCATGATGGCTACCCGTGGTCTGGCTGATAACGCCACAGAGGCGGATTATGAAGACTGTTGGGACCTCAAGAATGGCGTAACGAATCTGGAAGACCTGCTGGAAGAGGCTAATCGCTTTATTCCTGCCAAGCAGAACAACCGTGCGCAGGTGGAGGCTCTCGGCAGCTACTCGATTATCACTGACATCGAGAACGACATCGTGCTGAACTGCATCTATTCACGTCCCGGAGTGAACGATGTGAAGATAGGCTGTCGCATTGATCCTTCACAGTCGGGCACTGGTATCCAGACCTACGTACTGAAGGACGGCATCTTCAACGGAAAATATTTTCGTTATGAGACTCCTCTCCACCTATTGTGGGGTGCATCAATTCCTTGGAACTATGAGCCGGAGAAGTATGAGTTCAAGGTACCAGCAAATTCGAAGATAGACTTCTTCGTGGTACATGGCGAGGAAGACCTGAGCGACGACATGAACCATGCCACCTGCTTCTCAGTGAACGACAACAGCTATCTGGCTTTCGATACTGGCGACAAATGGGATTATCACGACCGCATATTCCTGATTACAGGTGGTGGCAAGCCTGCCCCCAAAGCAGATGTTGAGCCCATAACCCCTACCCCACAAATATGGACCTACGTATGGGAGGACAAGGACTTTGGCGATTACGACATGAACGACTGCGTGATAGAGGTGGAAGAGCATGCTGACGATGCCAGCCAGATAAAGGTGACATTGGTTGCGTTAGGTGGTGCCCGCCGCCTGTGGTTAGGCTTCGACTCAAAGACAGCTGAGTCGTATAAGGACCACAAGCCCGTCATCAATAAAGAGCTGCATGAGGTGTTAGGCGTGCGCGTCGGCACACTGGTCAACACAGGACGCACTAAGGCCAATCCCGTTGTCGTCTATGATGGTCCTAAGCCCGAAGGCTTTGACTTCCAGACCTGTTCATTCGTGCTGGGTGCCATGTTCCAGGACGACCAGAAAGGCGTCTATGTGAGTGACTATTACCACATCCATATCGCTACAGCAGGCCAAGACCCTCACGGCATTGTCATACCAGGCAAGTGGCAGTGGCCTACGGAACAGACCTGTATCAAGGATGCCTATCCCGAGTTCAACACATGGGCGAGTGACCGCACGAAAGCACAGGACTGGTATAAACATCCTGTTCCACAAAAGGTGGTGACACGATGATGAAAACTGCCGTGCGATTCACTCGCACGGCAGAGGTATTGATGATCTTGTTAACCCTGCAGTGTCCCTATTCATTTGATTATTGAACAATAAGCGTGCCTTATTGCCGAATAACCTTGGGTTATTAATATAATTCTTTTTGAAAAAAGTGGGGCGATGCCATTATAATTCATAATTATTGTGTATCTTTGCAGCCGTTCTCTGACCTTAAGGGCAGAGTGTGGCGTCGCTATATGGCTATCAGGTACACTCACAAGGAAGAATTATGGAACTCATGGTCGCATGCTGGAGGCATCGTCATGGGTGCTGTTTTTGGCGCCATCTTCCTGTGGCTGTCGTTCAGAGGTGACAACCCGTGGGCACGACTGGGCGTCTGTCTGTACCTCTTTGGCATGATGGGGTCGTATGTAGCCTCAACGGTTTATCACGCCGTCCCCTTGCGTTCCAAATGGCGCGAAAGGTTCCGCAAATGGGACCATGCTGCCATCTACTGGCACATAGCCGGCAGCTACTCCCCACTGACACTCATTGCCCTGCGCACCCAAGGCTACTGGGGCTGGTCGCTGTTCTCGTTTGTGTGGGCCTGTGCCATTGCAGGTACCATTATCAGCTTTATCCGATTGAAGGAGCACTCCAACGTTGAGACATTCTGTTTCATCGGCATGGGACTGAGCGTGCTGGTAGCTTTCAAACCCTTGATTGACAGCGTTTCTACAGCAGCCTTCATCTGGATTGTCGCCGAGGGTGTCTGCTACATCACGGGCGCACTCTTCTATTCACTACACAAGAAGAAGTATATGCACTCCGTATTCCACTTCTTCGTCCTCGCAGGTTCCGTCTGTCATATCATTGCCGTCTGGGACGTCTTGATTGAATATTTATAATAATTCTTTTGGCTTTTTGCTTGTTAATTTGTACCTTTGCACGCAAATTTGCAAATTTATACTAATTATGGCTTATACACGTATGACTGCTGCAGAGGCTGCAGCACTGATTAAGAATGGCGACCATATCGCCATGAGTGGTTTTACGCCTGCCGGTGTGGCTAAGGCTACCACCAAGGAGTTAGCAAAGATTGCTGTGGCTGAGCACGAGGCTGGCCGCGAGTTCAAGGTGGCTATCTTCACGGGTGCTTCTACCGGACAGAGCACTGATGGTGACCTGGCCAATGCACAGGCTATCCTCTATCGTGCTCCCTACACCACCAACCCCGACTTCCGCAAGCACGTCAATCTGGGTGAGATTCCTTACAACGACCTGCACCTGAGTCACATGGCCCAGGAGCTGCGCTATGGCTTCTATGGTCCGTTGGATTGGGCGATTTTGGAGGTTTGCGACATCGAAGAGGTAGGCAACGACTATCATGTCTTCCTGACTGCCGCTGGTGGTATCTCTCCTACAGCAGCCCGTCTGGCCAAGCACGTCATCCTGGAGCTCAACTCGTTCCACAACCCCAACGCCAAGTTCATCCACGACGTCTATGAGCCATTGGATCCCCCTTACCGCAAGCCCATCATGATTGAGAAGGTGAGCGACCGCATCGGTGTGCCCTATGTCTCTATCCCCAAGGAGAAAGTAGTAGGTGTCGTAGAGTGTAACATCCCCGACGAGGCCCGTGCCTTCAAGGACAGCGACCCCGTTACCGATAAGATTGGTTTCCTAACTGCTGAGTTCCTTGTAGAGGAGATGCACAAGGGGCGTATCCCCAAGGAGTTCCTGCCCCTGCAGAGTGGTGTGGGCTCTACCGCCAACGCCATTCTTGGCGCCCTGGGTGAGGACAAGCACGTGCCCGACTTCAACATCTACACAGAGGTCATCCAGAACTCTGTCATCGAGATGATGCTCAATGGTCGTGTGAAGGATGCTTCCGCCTGCTCGCTGACCGTCTCTAACGACTGTCTGATGCAGGTTTACGACAATATGGACTACATGAAGCAGCACCTGACCTTGCGCCAGAGCGAGATCTCTAACTCGCCTGAAATCATCCGTCGATTAGGTGTTATCGCCATCAATACCGCCATCGAGGCCGACCTCTATGGTAACGTCAACTCTACCCACATCAGCGGTACGAAGATGATGAACGGTATCGGTGGTTCGGGCGACTTCATCCGCAACGCCTACCTCTCTATCTTCACCTGTCCTTCTACGGCTAAGGGTGGTGTCATCAGCTCTATCGTTCCTTTTGTTTCTCATCAGGACTCCAGCGAGCACGACGTCAACATCATCGTTACCGAACAGGGTATTGCCGACCTGCGTGGCAAGTCGCCTGCACAGCGTGCTGAGTGCATCATCGAGAACTGTGCACATCCCGACTACAAGCAGCTGCTGTGGGACTACCTGAAGATTTCGAAGATGGGTCAGACCCGTCACAACCTCACTGCCGCCTTCGCCATGCACGACACGCTGGCTCGCAAGGGCGACATGCACCTGACCGACTTTGCAGAGTATGTAAAGTGAAAAGATGTTCCACATTTGTCTATAAAAAATGGGCTACGGTACACATCGTAGTCCATTTCTTATGTTAATGTTCTATAATAATAGACGTGCGTCACCTACCCATGACAGTAACAGTAATCAATCGCGAAACCCTCACCAAAGAGCACCAGACGAGCATCCTGCCAACCGTGATGCAACAGGTGCCTGGACTCTTTGTCACTTCACGATCTATGGAAAGCCCTCAGCATCTGGGCGCGTGGTGAGAACTTGTTGGCACAAAGCTATGAGATCAACCTCGGCTATCCCATGCCCCGTGCAACATTTATGGGTGGTGTGAGCGTGAACTTCTAAAGATGTATCCAGGCCATGGAGGCTATCTACAACATGGCACGCGGATAGGATGAGCAAAAAGTAAAGAGTGAAAAGTGAAAAATTGCCGCACAGCAATTACTTTTCACTTTTTTTTTGTACCTTTGCGCCCAATTAAACGAAAGTAATATGGAATCAAAACTGGTTATCTATAATACGCTGACGCGCCAGAAGGAGCGCTTCGAGCCGTTGCACGCCCCCAATGTGGGCATGTATGTCTGTGGTCCCACCGTCTATGGCGACCCCCATCTGGGCCATGCCCGTCCTGCCATCACCTTCGACCTTTTGTTCCGTTATCTGAAACATCTGGGTTACAAGGTACGCTATGTGCGCAACATCACGGATGTAGGCCACTTGGAGCACGATGCCGACGAGGGTGAGGACAAGATTGCCAAGAAGGCCCGTCTGGAACAGCTGGAGCCTATGGAGATTGCGCAGTACTACACCAATCGCTACCATCAGTATATGGATATGCTGGGTGTGCTGCGCCCTTCTATCGAGCCCCACGCTACAGGACATATCATCGAGCAGCAGCAACTCGTACAGCAGATTATCGATAACGGTTTTGCGTACGAGAGCAATGGCTCCATCTATTTCGATATCGAGGCCTACAACAAGAAGTTCAAGTACGGCATCCTCTCTGGTCGCTCATTAGAGAATATCAAGGACGAGAGCCGCGAGCTGGCAGGTGTTGGCGAGAAGCGCAATCAGGCCGACTTCGCCCTATGGAAGAAGGCGCAGCCTGAGCATATCATGCGTTGGCCATCGCCCTGGAGCGATGGTTTCCCTGGCTGGCACTGCGAGTGCACCGCTATGGGTCGTAAGTACCTGGGTGAGGAGTTCGACATCCACGGTGGTGGCATGGACCTCATCTTCCCCCACCACGAGTGCGAGATAGCACAGGCACAGGCCTCCATGGGACATCCCGCCGTCAAGTACTGGATGCACAACAACATGCTGACTATCAACGGTCAGAAGATGGGTAAGTCATATAACAACTTCATCACCTTGGAGCAGTTCTTCACAGGCAACCACCCATTGCTTGAGAAGGCCTACACACCTATGACCATCCGCTTCTTCGTGTTGAGTGCCCACTATCGTGGCACCGTGGACTTCTCCAACGAGGCCCTGCAGGCTGCTGAGAAGGGACTGGAGAAGCTGATGAACGCCATCTCCGACCTTGAGCGCATTCAGGTTTCGTCAGCATGCGATGCAGAAACTGAAAAGGTTGTCAAGGCCCTGCGCCAGAAGTGCTACGACGCCATGAACGACGACCTAGCTACGCCACAAGTTATCAGCAACCTCTTCGAGGCCTGCACGGTTATCAACAAACTTGTTGACCACAAGGCCACCATCTGTGCTGAGTGTCTGCAGGAGCTGAAGGATACCATGCACCTCTTTGCCGAGGACATCCTTGGTCTGAAGGCCGAGAAGAGCGGCACCAACGATGAGCGCGAGGCTGCTTTCGGCAAGGTGATGGATATGGTTCTCGAGTTGCGCGCTAAGGCCAAGGCCGATAAGGACTGGGCCACCAGCGATAAGATCCGCGATGAGTTGGCCGCTGCCGGTTTCGAGGTCAAAGACACCAAGGACGGTGTCACCTGGAAGCTGAACAAGTAAATTCCAAGTGGGATATTACCCACCTCTACACAAATACGCCCCGCTGCTCAATAGAACAACGGGGCGCTTTTATTTGTCGTCTCTTGATGTTAGATTTCCTCTTCGTCCATGTCGAAGTCATCCTCTTCGAACTCAAACTCACGAGACAGCAGGTCCCCTCGTCCGGTGAACCCTTATTTCTTGAAAATTTTCTTTTAATATGCAATTTGTAAACCAAATAGTAGCAAGTCAGACAAAAACAGCGCAACCGAAATGCATCGGTTGCGCTGTGTAGCTGTATAGGATTGAGCAGGTATTAGACCTTGATCTCAACCTCAACACCGCTGGGGAGCTCGAGCTTCATCAGGGCGTCAACAGTCTTAGCTGTTGAGCTGTAGATGTCGATCAGGCGCTTGTAGTCTGACAGCTGGAACTGCTCACGGCTCTTCTTGTTAACGAAGGTAGAGCGGTTAACGGTGTAGATACGCTTGTGTGTGGGAAGGGGAATTCTTCAGCTTGATACGAATTTTCTGACTCATAATTCTAATTTACAATTTTACTATTTACTAATTACAATTTATTGTTCTCCGCTAAAGAGTCATTTGCTCAGCGGAGCTTGTTATTTGAGTAAGTGAAGAGCGGAAGCAAATTATTCACTTTTCACTCTTCACTTTTCACTTCTTTATACGAGGTCAGCGCGACCCTTAACCTCCTCCAGGACTGCCTTAGCGAGAGCTGAAGACAGAGGAGCGTGGTGGCTGTACTCCATAGAGCTGGTAGCACGACCAGAGGTGATGGTACGCAGAGCGGTAACATAACCGAACATCGTTCAGGTCACCGATAACGTCACCCATGTTCTCCTCAGGTGTTACAACCTCGAGCTTCATGATGGGCTCCATCAGCACGGGCTTAGCCTGAGCGCAGACAGCCTTGTAAGCCATCTGGGCAGCGATTTCGAATGAAAGCTGGTCAGAGTCAACGGGGTGGAACGAACCATCCACTACAACAACCTTCAGTGAGTCAACAGGATAGCCACCGAGGATACCATTCTTCATTGCAGCCTCAAAACCCTTCTGGATAGAGGGGATGAACTCCTTAGGAATGTTACCACCCTTGACTTCGTTGACAAACTGCAGACCACCGTTCTCCTTGATGTTCCAGTCTTCATCAACAGGACCAACGTTTACGATGATGTCGGCGAACTTACCGCGACCACCTGACTGCTTTTTGTAAACCTCACGGTAACCCATGACAGTCTTGGTGATGGCTTCCTTATAGTTAACCTGGGGCTTACCCTGGTTACACTCAACCTTGAACTCACGCTTCAGACGGTCGATGATGATGTCGAGGTGGAGCTCACCCATACCTGAGATAATGGTCTGACCA
>CADCGD010000046.1 GCA_902800925.1 uncultured Bacteroidales bacterium
TTACGAAATTCTCTAGAGAATTTGACATATTTTCTAGAAAATTATCTCCATGTAGGCTAATGTAGGCTCTATGTAGGCTTGAAAGGCAAGCCTACATATACTAAATAGCTGTATAGCAACGTGTTAAATAACACTATGTAGGCTAGACCCACTTTTTTACTTTTTTGAGGGCAAAAAAATCTATTAACATTCCATTAACAATTATAGAGTTCAATCACGGGGAGCGCAATCAAGGGGCCCCTGTGATTGACAACAAGAAGTGTCATGTACCAGGTCCCTGACATAACCGTACAGGCTGTACACGAATGTTACAGCTTGACGCTGGAGATGTCGACAAGGCCGTTGACGATGGCGTAGATGGTGAGGCCCGCAGGCGAATGAATCTGAAGCTTGCGGGCTATATTGCGACGATGGGTGATGACGGTATTAACCGAGATGCAGAGACGGTCGGCTATCTCCTTGTTCTGCAGTCCTTGCACCACACCGATGATGACGTCGCGCTCGCGGTCGCTGATGATCTCGCTGTTGTCCTGACCACCCTTGAAGACCATCGACGTGATGTTCTTCGACACGTCGTCCTGCTTGACCATTCGCTCCAAACGCTTGATGGCTGGTGTGAAAATCTGGTCCTCCACCTCAGCATGCTGGCGGAGCCACTCCTCGTTGTTGTAGATGTCGTAGAGGGTTGCTGTCAGTTGGTTGTTGTGCTTGTTGTCGGCAGGCAGGTACTTGATAATCATCAGTTTCAACTCGCGTAGCTTCTGGTCGGTCTGCTCATGGTGCTTGGAGAACGTCTCAACGTTATAGTCGTTCATGGGGCGACCTTCGAGCAGCGATTCTACATAGGGGAAGAGCGTCTTCTCCTCGTACTTCATGTGACGACGAATCTCCTGGGCGTAACCCTCATAAAGTCGCATGATGAGCATGCCAAGCGCATCGTCCTCGTTGATGCTCTCCTGTAGTTCGCGACGGATAAAAGGCAGCTGGAAATCGAGATAGTACGCATGGCTGGCTTTCAGGTAGTGCAACAGCGTGGGAACGCTGATTTGTTCGTCGTTCTCGAAGCTGCCATTACCGTTGATGGTGTAGTTTACTACTGCCAGAAAGGTGTAGGTGTCTACACCATTCATCTGACATGTCTCACTAACGGTCTTGTCGCCAAAGCCAAGACTAATGCCAAAGGAACTGAGTGCCTGAAGAACACTACAGTTGTCCTTGATCAGCGTCACCATTTTGTCGCTGGGCTCGTACATCTTTAGATTTTTCATGCGGCAAAGATACACATTTTTGATGAAAGGTGTATCATCTGAATTACAAAATCATCTTTTTTAGGTATTCCCGATGGCGTGATAAAGACAGACTGTTATCGCTTGTCAACGTATTCGCAGTCACGATAGCTGTCGCGTGGGAACTGGAACAGGTCGTCGCTGATGCCACCAATCTTCACGTCGCTAATCTTGATGGTGGTATGGAAGATTCCCAACTTGATGCGTACACTGACAGGATAGCGGCGTTTTTTGTCCAACAGGCAACGGGCCTCCTTGATGCCTGACACGCCCTTCTTGGCCTTCAGCGTGATGTAGTAACCCTCTTTGGCGTCCTTGATGCTGTAGGTGTAGTTGTCAGGATTGAACTTAAACTTCGTAGCATACTTGTCGCGCTCGTCAGAGTGGGCATCGTAGATGACCACACGATTCTTCTTACGCTCCAGACGGTAGTACGTCACGTCGTCGTTCCAGGCAATGTATTTCTCGTCAACGAACTTACTCTTCTTACCCTTCGTCCAAATGGTGCCCTCGGTCTTGTAGATGCCGATGATGTTTACTTTGTAATGCAACTGTGAGCCCTGCTCACCATAAATCATCTTGAAAGTCTCATTGAATATACGGCGAGCCTGCTGGGCATTGGGCGTCTCTTTGGTCTGTGCCTGCAAGCCTATCGTGGCGCAGAGCACGGTCAATATCATAACAATCTTTTTCATAATTGGGCTGCAAAGGTACATAAAAAAATTGAGAATTGAGAATTACGAATTACGAATTATTTTGTACCTTTGCACAAAATTTGAGAAAAATGAGATATTTCGTATGGTTTTGTTACGATGGTACCAACTATCACGGCTGGCAGGTGCAACCCAATGGCATCACCGTGCAGAGCGAGTTGGAACGTTGTCTGTCGCTGTTGTTGCGTGAACAGATTCAGGTGACGGGGGCAGGGCGTACAGACGCTGGCGTTCATGCCCGACAGATGGCAGCGCACTTCGATACGGATGCGGTTTTCGATGCCGCCTTGCTGACGAAGAAGCTCAATGGACTGTTGCACCACGACATTGCCGTAGACCGCATAGAACCAGTGGCCAGCGATATGCATGCGCGCTTCTCGGCCACGTCGCGTACCTATCATTATTATATTCATACGAAGAAGAATCCTTTCATCCAGCAGTATTCGCAGGAGATGCACTACCTGCTGGACTTTGAAAAGATGAACGAGGCAGGTTGTGCGTTGATGGAGTACGATGACTTTGGCGCGTTCTGCAAGGCGGGTAGCGACGTGAAAACTACCATTTGTCACGTCACCCATGCGCAGTGGCACCAGACGTCGCCTTCGGAGTGGTATTTTGAGATTACTGCCAACCGTTTCCTGCGCAATATGGTGCGTGCCGTGGTGGGCACGTTGATAGAGGTAGGCCGTGGCCGCATGTCGATTGACGATTTCCGTCAGGTCATTGAGGGCAAGCAACGCACGCAGGCTGGTGAGTCGATGCCTGCGAAGGCTCTGTTTTTAGAAGAAGTGAAATATTAGTATGGCTTGGTTACTATTAGCATTTATGTCGGCTGCCCTGTTGGGCTGTTACGATTCGTTTAAGAAAGAGGCACTGAAAGAGAATGCCGTCATTCCTGTATTGTTCCTGAATACGCTGTTCTCGTCCCTGATATTCCTGCCGTTTATCATACTCAGCGGTACCACCGATGTGCTTGACAACAGCATCTTCCACGTGGGTAGTGGTGGTTGGGAAGTGCACAAATACGTTGTCCTGAAGGCACTCATTGTGCTCTCCAGTTGGGTGTTGGGCTATTTCGGTATGAAACACCTGCCACTGACTATCGTTGGTCCTATCAATGCCACACGTCCTGTGATGGTGCTTGTGGGTGCCCTGCTGGTTTTTGGCGAACGTCTGAACCACTGGCAGTGGATTGGTGTCATGTTGGCCGTCTTGTCGTTCCTGTTGCTGAGTCGTAGTGGGAAGAAAGAAGGTATCGACTTCAAGCACGACCACTGGATATGGATGATTGTGGGCGCTGCTGTGTTGGGAGCCGTCAGCGGACTCTATGACAAATATCTCATGGCGCCTGTGGAATCGGGTGGAGTAGGGCTCGACCGCATGTTGGTGCAGTCGTGGTACAACATCTATCAATGCTTTATGATGTTGGCTATGCTGATGTTGCTGTGGTGGCCCAAACACAACGAGACAACGCCATTCCATTGGCATTGGTCCATCATTGGCGTCAGCATCTTCCTCTCTACTGCCGATTTCATGTATTTCTACTCGCTGTCGTTGCCCGATGCAATGATCAGCATTGTCTCTATGGTGCGACGCGGTTCTGTCATTGTCAGTTTCCTGTTTGGTGCCATCTTCTTCCATGAGAAGAATCTCAAGGCCAAGGCTTTTGACTTAGCCCTTGTACTCCTGGGTATGATCTTCCTGTATATCGGAACGAATTAACGGATTTTGCGAAAAATCCATATTTATTAGGATTGTGGGTGTAGAGGAAAATGAGTACCTTTGCACCCGCAAATTGCGATTAGAAGAAACGAAAAAGAACGCAGAAAATGTATTTCACGGGTATCATCATTGCCATTATGACGTTTTTGGCCATTGGCGTCTGGCATCCCATCGTCATCAAGACAGAGTATTACTGGGGCACGCGTCCCTGGATCGTTTACTTGCTGGTAGGCATCAGTTGCTGTGTGGCTGCACTCTTCACGGAAAACGTCTATCTGTCGTCGTTCCTGGGAGTCTTTGGCGCATCAGCTTTGTGGGGTATCGGTGAACTCTTTTCACAGAAAAAGCGCGTAGAGAAGGGATGGTTTCCCATGAATCCCAAGCGCAAGGATGACTACAAAGAAAATTAAATAATCAACACACATTAATATATTTAGTATGATAGGTAAATTCATGTTTTCAGGAGCATTGCTCTTAGTTTCCTTACTGGTTCAGGCTGAAGAGATGAACGACACGTCGAAGGTGTATGACCTGGACGAGATTGTCGTGGTTTCGCAACCCAAGGACGGACGTCTGTTGCGCCACCAGCCATTGAGCTCAACAGTGCTGACCCAGAACGAGATGCAGATGCTAGGTGTCAAGGATCTTTCCCAGTTGTCGGAGTATGTGCCATCATTCTCGATGCCGCAGTATGGCTCTCGTCTGACATCGTCGATGTATATCCGTGGCATTGGTTCTCGTATCAACAATCCGGCTGTAGGCATTTATTATGACAACATTCCGCTGATGTCGAAATCCGCCTTTAACCACCACTTCTACCAGGTAGACCGTATTGATGTGCTGCGTGGTCCACAGGGTACGTTGTATGGCATGAACACAGAGGGTGGATTGGTGCACATCTACTCTAAGAACCCTATGGCTTATCAGGGAACAGACATCTCGATGGGCATTGGTACGGGGCTGACAACACATGCAGAAATAGCTCATTTCCATCGTCCGTCAGATAAGTTCGCCTTCTCTGTAGCTGGTTTCTGGAACGGTCAGCGTGGCTTCTTCAAAAACCAGGCGCTGGACGAGTGGAACGACAAACTGCAGGAGGCTGGTGGAAAGATGCGTTTCATGTATCAGCCCACGAGTCGCCTGACATTGGACCTGACAGCCGACTACCAGTGGACCAATCAGAATGCGTTCCCCTATGGTCTTTACGACTACGATGCCAATAGCGTGCAGGACCCGTCGACGACACTCATGAACAGCTATAAGCGCCAGATGGTGAATACGGGTTTGAACATCAGTTACAAGGCTGACAACTGGTTATTGAGTTCCACCACCTCGTGGCAGTATCTGAATGACCACATGGAGATGGACCAGGACTATCTGCCTGCCGACTTCATGCACCTGACACAGTTGCAGAAACAGCAGGCGCTGACTCAGGAACTGATACTGCGTAGTCATGGACAGCGCAAGTGGCACTGGACCTTCGGCGTATTTGGCTCGTACCAATGGTTGCGTACAGACGCTCCTGTGACTTTCGGTCCTGATATGAATGCCATGACGGCAGCACGCATCTTGTCGCTGATGCCAGCGGCTGTTCAATCAATGTTTACTGCTTGGGAGATTCCCGACTTCTATGTTGGGGAGTCGTTCCACACACCTTCAGCCAGTCTGGGAGCATTCCATGAGTCAACCATCTCATTGACCAACCGACTGGATGTGACGTTGGGCTTGCGCTATGAGTACAGTCAGGTAAAGATAGATTATGATACCAACGGACTGCTGTCGCTACACTACGCTATGCCTGGGATGGGACCCATGCCTACGCCGATAGACAAGACCAACAAACTGACGGCAGTGTTGCAGAGCGACAGTAAGAGCTCGTTTGACCAGCTGTTGCCCAAGATTGGTGTTACCTACCGTGTCGATGACAGTGGCTCGAATATCTACGCTACAGTATCAAAGGGCTATCGTGCAGGTGGCTTTAACATCCAGATGTTCTCTGAGATCTATCAGGCTGAATTCATGAGCAAGGGAAAGTCGTTGAGTCAGGGTGATGTTGCCATCGAGTACGCAGAGGCCGACTACGATGCTGTCGATGAGGTAATCAGTTATAAGCCTGAGGAATCGTGGAACTATGAGGCTGGTGCACACCTGAATCTGCTGGAGGGCAAGCTGCATGCAGACTTTGCCATCTACTATATGAATATTCGCAACCAACAGCTGTCTGTGATGAGTCCTGAGAATAACTTTGGACGTATCATGGTGAATGCAGGTAAGAGTCACACGATGGGCTTGGAACTGTCGCTGCGTGGTCAAGCCTTTGACAACCGACTGGACTGGTTCTTCAACGGCAGTGCTGTCAATGCGGTATTCGACGAGTACGACGGCTATGACGGCAAGACGATTCCTTTTGTTCCCTCAGCATCCTTCGCATTGGGTGCCAACTACCGCTTCCAGCATGTCTTCGTAGGTGCTGACTTGACTGGACAGGGCTATACCCAGTGGGATGAGGCTAACACCTTCGGTCAGAAAGAGTATGTGCTCTTGGGTGCCCACGTGGGTTACGACTTCGGATGTGGTAACGTCAAACTGTGGGGCCGCAATCTGACAGACACCAAGTACAACACCTTTGCGGTAGAGAGCAAGGCTGCTGGTCAGCCACAACGCTTCGCCCAGCGTGGTAATCCTCTTCAATTGGGAGTTGATATAAATATTCATTTGTAATTAAAAACTACCTTTTCTGTTAAATACGTTAAATTTAACGGAAATAATTAACTTCTTCGACTTCTTCATATCGAGAAAAATGCTATCTTTGCACTCGATATGAAGAAGTCAACGATTTGGACCATAGCAGTCATCATGGGAGTCTCATTCCTGGCACTGCTCTTCCTTCAGTTCTCCTATGTCGATGAGATGGTAAAGATGAAGAAAGAGCAGTTCGACGAGAGTGTGGCTCGTTCACTATATCAGGCCTCGCGTAATCTGGAGATGAACGAGACCCTGCGCTATCTGGAGAAAGATGTCAACGAGACGGAGCGTCGTGCCTTTACGCAGGACAGCATCATCGTCGATGGACTGGGTTCTGTAACCCATAGCCACCAGTTTGCTGTTGCAGCAGATGATGGCACCATCTACAGTTCATTCCAGGTGAAAGCCCTGAAGATGAAGCCCGCGTCTGTTCCCAAGGCCATGATTCTGCGCAAGGACAAGAATTCGTTGGCAGATGCCACGAAGACCATGCAGGAGATTGTTCGCCAGCGCTATGTTTATCAGAAGGCTTTGCTCGACGAGGTGGTTTATAATATCCTCTATACTGCCAGTGAGAAACCCCTGAAGGAGCGCGTCAATTTCCGTATGCTCGACAAGGATATCCGTGTGGAACTGATGAACAATGGTATCAATATTCCTTATCATTTCACCGTTTCTACTACCGATGGTCGCGAGGTTTACCGTTGTCCGGACTTTGAAGAAGAGGGTAGGGAGTATACCTATGAGCAGAAGCTCTTCAGTCATGATCCGCAGTCGAAGATGGGTGTGGTGAGAATCCACTTCCCAGAGATGAACTCCTACATCTTCTCCAGCGTGCGATTCATGATTCCCAGCATTATCTTCACCATCGTGCTGCTGATTACGTTCTTGTTTACGCTCGTTGTCGTATTCCGTCAGAAGCGTTATTCGGAGATTAAGAATGACTTCATCAACAATATGACCCACGAGTTAAAGACGCCTATCGCCTCCATCTCGTTGGCAGCCCAGATGATGAACGATGATAGCGTGCCCAAGACAGAGCAGATGACAAAGCATCTGAGTGGTATCATTACTGATGAGTCAAAGCGTCTGCGCTTCCTCGTGGAGAAGGTGCTTCAGATGTCGATGTTTGACAAGAAAACTGTAACGTTCAAGGAGAAGGAACTGGACCTTAACGAGATGGTTGAGAGTGTTGCGCAATCCTTTAATCTGCGTGTGGAACATACTGGTGGTAAGATATATACGGAAATCGAAGCTATTGACTCTGCCATCTTTGTAGACGAGGTGCATTTCCAGAATGCCATCAATAATCTGATGGACAATGCCGTGAAATATCGCAAGCCCGACGAACCAATAGATATCTATATCCATACGTGGAACGACCACGATAGACTCTATCTTTCCATCCGTGATACGGGATTAGGCATTAAGAAAGAGAACCTGAAGAAAATCTTCGATAAGTTCTATCGTGTACATACTGGTAACAAGCACGATGTGAAAGGTTTCGGACTGGGACTGGCATATGTCAAGAAAGTGATAGACCTGCACCAGGGAGAAATCAAGGCGGAGAGTGAATTGGGCAAAGGTACCAAGTTCACTATCAGTCTGCCCATCTTAAAAGAAGACAACAAATAAGCATACAATATTATTAACGATAAAACATTTAAGATTATGGATGAGAAACTGAAAATTCTTCTTTGCGAAGACGATGAGAACCTCGGAATGTTGCTCCGCGAGTATTTGGCAGCAAAAGGCTATATGGCTGAGTTGTGTCCTGATGGTGAGGCTGGCTACAAAGCCTTCCTGAAGACGAAGTTTGACATCTGTGTGCTCGACGTGATGATGCCTAAGAAGGACGGCTTCACGCTGGCTCAGGAAATCCGTCAGGCCAATGCAGAGATACCCATCATCTTCCTCACGGCTAAGACGTTGAAGGAAGACATTCTTGAAGGTTTCAAGATTGGTGCTGACGACTACATCACAAAGCCTTTCTCTATGGAGGAACTCGTATTCCGTGTAGAGGCCATTCTGCGCCGTGTTCGTGGTAAGAAGAACAAGGAGAGCTCAGTCTATCACATTGGTGAGTTTGTCTTCGATACCCAGAAGCAGTTGCTCGTCATTGGTGAGAAGCAGACCAAGCTGACTACCAAGGAGAATGAACTGCTGGCGCTTCTCTGTTCGCATGCCAATGAAATCCTGCAGCGTGACTTCGCCCTGAAGACCATCTGGATTGACGATAACTACTTCAATGCTCGTTCGATGGATGTGTATATCACCAAACTGCGCAAGCACCTGAAGGAAGATCCACAGATTGAGATCATCAATATTCATGGAAAGGGTTACAAGCTGATTACTCCTGAAACAGAGTAATATAGCGTAAAGAAATGATAAAAAATCGGGAATTATTATAGATTCTCGATTTTTTTTTGTACCTTTGTCGGCTAATAGTGTATTAGAATAAATCATGGACCATATAAGAAACTTTTGCATCATTGCACATATCGACCACGGAAAGTCAACATTGGCCGACCGTCTGCTGGAATATACCAAGACCATCCAGGTGACGGAAGGACAGATGTTGGACGACATGGATCTGGAGCGCGAGCGTGGCATCACGATTAAGAGTCATGCCATCCAGATGGAGTATATGTACAAGGGTGAAAAATATATACTGAACTTAATCGATACTCCAGGACACGTGGACTTCTCGTATGAGGTCAGCCGTTCGATAGCTGCCTGTGAAGGTGCTTTGCTGGTGGTTGACGCTACGCAGGGCGTACAGGCACAGACTATCTCGAACCTCTATCTGGCCATTGACAACAACCTGGAGATTATCCCCGTTATCAATAAGATTGACATGCCTTCGGCAATGCCTGACGAGGTGGAAGACGAAATCGTAGAACTGATAGGCTGTGACCCATCAGACATTCTGCGTGCCTCGGGTAAGACGGGCGAAGGCGTAGAAGATATTCTCAATGCTGTTGTTGAGCGTATTCCTCATCCTGTAGGCGATGAGAAGGCTCCTCTGCAGGCCCTTATCTTCGACTCTGTCTTCAACTCGTTCCGTGGCATTATCGCCTATTTCAAGATTACCAACGGCTCCATCCGTCAGGGCGACAAGGTGAAGTTCTTCAATACCGGTCAGGA
This sequence comes from uncultured Bacteroidales bacterium, assembly GCA_902800925.1. Classification (GTDB taxonomy): domain Bacteria; phylum Bacteroidota; class Bacteroidia; order Bacteroidales; family Bacteroidaceae; genus Prevotella. Next base: position 9,614 of record CADCGD010000046.1, read on the forward strand.
GTATGTCGCTGATGAGGTTGGTGTGCTGAAGATGGATATGATTCCTCGCAAGGAATTGCAGACTGGTGAGGTGGGCTATATCATCTCTGGTATCAAGAATGCCAAGGAGGTGAAGGTGGGTGACACCATTACCCACGTGGCAACACCTTGCGATAAGGCCATCGAGGGTTTCCAAGAGGTGAAGCCGATGGTGTTTGCTGGTGTCTATCCTATAGACCCTGTGGACTACGAGAACTTGCGTGCCTCGCTGGAGAAGTTGCAGCTGAACGACGCCTCACTGACCTTTACCCCCGAGACGTCTATCGCTCTGGGCTTCGGCTTCCGTTGTGGTTTCCTGGGCCTGCTCCATATGGAGATTGTGCAGGAGCGTCTGGATCGCGAGTTCGATATGGACGTTATCACCACTGTGCCCAACGTAACCTATATGTGCTACACCAAGCAGGGTGAGGAGAAAGAGGTGCACAACCCCTCGGGACTGCCCGACCAGACGATGATAGACCATATCGAGGAGCCTTATATCAAGGCCAGCATCATTACCGCTGCCGACTATATCGGCCCCATCATGACGCTCTGTCTGGATAAGCGTGGTGAGCTGATAGACCAGCAGTATGTCTCGGGCAATCGTGTGGAACTGCGCTTCATGCTGCCACTGGGTGAAATCGTGATAGACTTCTACGACAAGCTGAAGAGCATATCTAAAGGCTATGCCTCGTTCGACTATCATATCGACGGCTTCCGTCCTTCGAAACTTGCCAAACTGGATATTCTGCTGAATGGTGAACCCGTGGACGCTCTGTCTACGCTGACGCATCAGGACAATGCCGTCACCTTTGGTCGCCGTATGTGCGAGAAATTGAAGGAGCTGATCCCACGTCAGCAGTTCGATATCGCCATTCAGGCAGCCATTGGTGCCAAGATTATTGCCCGCGAGACTGTCAAGCAGGTACGCAAGGATGTTACCGCCAAGTGTTATGGTGGTGATGTCAGTCGTAAGCGTAAACTGTTGGAGAAGCAGAAACGCGGTAAGAAGCGTATGAAGCAGATTGGCAATGTGGAAGTACCGCAGAAGGCCTTCCTTGCCGTCTTGAAACTAGACTAAATAATTGCCTAAGACTTAATAAACAGAGAGAAAACAACGATGACAACAATTGGACTAACGACACGTGATGTGGCCCGCGAACTGGCCAGACGCTACAGTACGATGACTCACGACGAGTTGGATGTACTGGAGAGTATCCTCGTCCCTATGAGGTTTCAGAAAGGTGACTTCATCTTGAAAGAGGGCGAGGTGTGTACAAATATATACTGGGTCGTAAAAGGTCTGGTGCGCCAGTTCTATATCAAGAACGGCAAAGAGCTGACAGAATATATGGCAGTAGAAAACACGATGTTTATGAGCATCGAGAGCCTGTTTAAAGAGCAGCCAAGCCACCAGCAGATCCATGCCCTTGAACCTACCATTGTCTTTGCACTTCCTAAAGACAAGCTGGAGCGTGAGGCTGTTCGCAATGTGAACATCCAGATGCTCTATCGTAAGATTCTGGAGGAGTCGCTCATCCTTTCTCAGATTCGTGCCGACATGCTGCGCTTCGAGTCTGCCCCTGAGCGCTATGCGAAACTTGTAAAGCGTGCTCCACAGCTGGTATTGCGTGCTCCGTTGGTTTACATTGCCAGCTACCTGCAGATGACACCAGAGACATTGTCGCGTGTGCGCAACTCTGCAATGCAGGACGACAAAGACTAAAGAATCGTAGAGAAAGTAAACATATCAGGGAATGCCTGACAGAGGGTGCCAGGTTGTTCCTTGAAAAGTCCGAATAGGGCGCTACCTGAGCCAGACATGGCCGCATAGGTGGCGCCCATCTTGTATAATTGCTCTTTGACAGCCCCAATCTCTGGATGCAAGGCGAATACACTCTCTTCGAAGTCGTTGACGAGGTTCTCGCGCCACGTTTCAACAGGTTGCATCACCACTTCACGACAATTCATGGAAGGGTAGTGGGGATGGATGCGCGAGAAAGCCTCTTTCGTAGGTACGGGAATATCAGGACGTACCACACCAATATGCCAGCCACTTAGGTCCAGACTGATAGGTTCCAATTTTTCACCGATACCTTCCGCATAACAGGGAACACTCTTGATAAAGAAAGCACAGTCGGCTCCTAGCTGGGCGGCATATCGCTGCATCTGTTCATCTGTCAACTGCAGTTCGAAAGATTCATTCAGTATGCGTATCATGTAGGCGCAGTCGCTGCTGCCACCACCCATGCCAGCCTGCGTGGGAATGCCTTTCCACAGGTGTGTATGAATACGGGGCAGAGTGGGTAAGTCCTGCTTCAGTAACTGATAGGCGCGCACCACCAGGTTGCGCTGTTCGTCGCCTTCGATATGGATGTTCGTCACCTTCAGGTCACAGTCCACATCCGACGGGAATCCTTCACTCATGGGCACTATCTCCAGGGCATCCTTGATGGGTACTGGATAGAAGACAGTTTGCAGGTTGTGATATCCGTCAGGACGCTTCTCTACGACGTTCAGTCCTAGATTTATCTTGGCTATCGGGAATGTGATCATGGTATATCGTTATTTCTTTTTGAATTCTAGTTGTTTGGGCAGTTTCTGCCATTTGCCATTGCGAGGGACCTTGATGGTGTTGCCTGCATTCTGTTGGAGCACATAGATGGAGTCATTCTTGCGTATCAACGTGGCTTTCAGGTCTTCGCTGCCGAAGTCGTTGATCAACTGCATGGTGGCTTTCTTGTCGCTTTTGATATCACAGTTGGTAATCACCCAGCAGAACGAGTTGTTTTTCTTGCCTAAATAGCCTGGCAACTCTCCATAAAGCTCCTGTCCTGGAATAGTGATGTCCTGATCGTAGAAGTTGATGCGTAGATACACTTCATATTCATTATTATAGAGGTACGCGCGAAAAGACGAGCTGTCTTTCTGCGCAAAACCGTTCTTGGCTATGATGGTGAGCAGTATGATAATAAGAAATTTCCTCATGCTGTTTTTCTATTTTGCTGACAAAGGTACTAAATCTAAATCAATAAATCATTGATTTTATGAAAAATATATTGAGAAATATGTTAGGTTTTTAATTTTTTTAGTTATCTTTGCAGGCGTTATACATGTATTACAAATTGGAAAGAATATGCTAAAGCCTGATTACATTTTTGAATCGAGTTGGGAAGTGTGCAACAAAGTCGGTGGCATCTACACCGTTCTCTCTACTCGTGCAAAGACGCTACAGGATGAGATGAAGGACCGTATCATTTTTATTGGTCCTGACTGTTGGAAGGAAAATGATAGTCCCTATTTTCGTGAAGAGAAGTCTCTTTTTGCTGAATGGCAATGGAAAGCTAAGGAGGAAGGACTGAAGGTGAAGGTAGGTCGTTGGACTATTCCTGGTGAACCTATCGCTATTCTGGTGGACTTTACGCCTTACTTCGAAAAGAAGGACGAGATTTACACCTGGTTGTGGGAAAAGTACAGTGTTGACTCATTGCATGCCTATGGCGACTACGATGAGGCTTCGATGTTCTCGTATGCTGCCGCTTTGGTAACAGAGAGCCTGTACAACTTTAATGTCGAACGTGGAACGTTCAACCACAGTACGAAGGTTATCTATCATGCCAATGAGTGGATGTGTGGTCTGGGTGCTTTGTACATCAACAACAAACTGCCCCAGATTGGTACCATCTTCACGACCCATGCTACTAGCATCGGCCGTTCTATTGCTGGCAACCAGAAACCGCTCTACGACTACCTCTTCGCCTACAATGGTGACCAGATGGCTGGTGAGCTGAACATGCAGTCGAAGCACTCTATCGAGAAGCAGACCGCATGGAACGTTGACTGTTTTACGACTGTCAGCGATATCACTGCTAAGGAGTGTGTGGAACTGCTGGACAAACCCGTAGATGTGGTGCTTCCCAATGGTTTCGACGACAACTTTGTGCCGAAAGGTGCTCAGTTTACCAAGAAACGTAAGGCTGCCCGTCAGCGTCTGCTACAGGTGGCAAATGCGCTGTTGGGGGAGCAGCTTGACGACGACACACTGATTATCTCTACCAGTGGACGCTACGAGTTCCGCAACAAGGGTATCGACGTCTTTGTCGAAGCCATGAATCGTCTGTTGCGCGATCGTGACCTGAAGAAGAAGGTGCTGGCATTCATCGAGGTGCCTGGTTGGGTGGGAGAGCCCCGTAAGGACTTGCGCGAGCGTCTGGACAGCTTTCTGTCTTACGACACCCCTCTGGAGGTTCCTCAGCTGACCCACTGGCTGCACAATATGAGCCACGACAACGTGCTGAGCATGATGAAATACTACGATATGCATAATCGTAAGGATGAGAATGTGAAGGTTATCTTCCTGCCTTGCTATCTCGATGGTAAGGACGGCATTCTCAACATGCACTACTATGATATCGTGCTAGGCAACGACCTTTGTGTCTATCCGTCATACTACGAGCCGTGGGGCTACACACCACTGGAGGCCGTAGCCTTCAAGGTGCCCTGCATCACTACCGACCTCGCAGGTTTCGGTCTGTGGGCCAACAAGGTGTTCGGTCACTATGGCGAACTGAAGGACGGCGTGAAGGTTATTCATCGTACGGACTATAACTACTCTGAGGTCGCTGACGCTATCAAGGATGCTGTTGCCGACTTCTCTGCATTGGATAAGAAACAAGTCGACGCATGTCGCAAGAAAGCTGAGGCCCTGTCTAAGAAGGCTTTGTGGAGTGAGTTTATCCAATACTACCATGAGGCTTACGATATAGCCCTGACAAAAGCTGAAGAGAGAAAGAACAAATAAATATACTTTAATATTAAAATTATGAAAATTAAAGCTGATTACGCAAACGATCCTGCATGGAAGATGTTAACCGTTAAAGCCACGCTTCCTGAGGAATTAAAGTGTTTGGATGAGATTGCCCACAACATGTGGTGGGTGTGGAACTACAAGGCACGTGACCTGTTCCGTGAGCTTGATCCTGAAATCTATCATGAGGTAAGACATAATCCTGTGATGCTGTTGGAGCGTCTTAGCTTCGAGCGTAAGGAAGCCATTCTGAAGGACAAGGCCCTGATGAAGCGCGTCAAAGAAGTCTATACTGATTTCAGAACATATATGGACGTGAAGCCAGACACAAAGCGCCCCTCTGTGGCTTACTTCTGCATGGAGTATGGTATGCACTCTGCCTTGAAGATTTACTCTGGTGGTCTGGGTATGCTCGCTGGTGACTACGTGAAAGAGGCTTCTGACTCTAACGTTGATATGTGTGCTGTTGGTTTCCTCTATCGTTTTGGTTACTTCACACAGAGCCTGTCAATGGATGGTCAGCAGATTGCCAACTATGAGACTCAGAACTTCGGTTCGCTGCCTATTGAGCGCCAGCTCGACAAGGATGGCAACCCCATGGTTATCGATGTTCCTTACACCAACTACCAGGTTCACGCTTACGTATGGCGTGTCAATGTGGGTCGTGTGAAGCTGTACCTGCTGGATACTGACAACGATATGAACTCTGACTTCGACAAACCCATCACGCATGCCCTCTACGGTGGCGACTGGGAGAACCGTCTGAAGCAGGAGATTCTGCTGGGTATCGGTGGTATGTTGCTGCTGAAGAAGCTGGGCATCAAGAAGGATATCTACCATTGCAACGAGGGTCACGCAGCTCTCTGCAACTTGCAGCGTCTGTGCGATTATATCGAGGAGGATGGTCTGAACTTCAATCAGGCTCTTGAGTTGGTTCGCGCCAGCGGTCTCTATACCGTTCACACCCCAGTTCCTGCTGGTCACGACTACTTCGAGGAGGGTCTCTTCGGCAAGTATATGGGTGGTTATCCACAGAAGCTCGGTATCACCTGGGACGAGTTCATCGGCATGGGTCGCACCAATCCTGAGGACCATGGTGAGAAGTTCTGTATGTCAACATTTGCTTGCAACACTTGTCAGGAAGTCAACGGTGTGTCTTGGCTCCACGGTGAGGTGTCGAAGAAGATGTTCGCTCCCATCTGGAAAGGTTACTATCCACAGGAGAGCCACGTGGGCTATGTTACCAACGGTGTTCACTTCCCCACATGGGTTGCTACTGGTTGGCTGACGAATATCTATCAGAAGTATCTTGATCCTAAGTTCATGTCAGATCAGTCCAACGAGAAACTCTGGGAGGGCATCTACAATTGTCCTGATGAGGAGCTTTGGGCTTGCCGTTTGGCTATGAAGCAGAATCTGGTTCACTATATCAAAAACCAGTTCCGTGATACATGGTTGAAGAATCAGGGCGATCCCTCGCGTGTGGTTTCATTGCTTGAGTCAATGAATCCCAATGCGCTGATGATTGGTTTCTGTCGTCGTTTCGCTACCTACAAGCGTGCTCACCTGTTGTTCACCGATCTGGATCGCCTCAACAAGATTGTCAACAATCCTGACCGTCCTGTAGTATTCCTCTTCGCTGGTAAGGCTCACCCCGCTGATGGTGCTGGTCAGGGCCTGATTAAGAAGATTTTCGATATCTCAATGATGCCTCAGTTCCAGGGTAAGATTATCTTCCTTGAGGACTACGACTTCCTTCTGGCGCGTCGTCTTGTATCAGGTGTTGATATCTGGATGAATACGCCTACACGTCCGCTCGAGGCCTCTGGTACCTCTGGTGAGAAGGCTGAGATGAATGGTGTTGTCAACCTCTCCGTCAAGGACGGTTGGTGGCTGGAGGGCTATCGCGAAGGTGCCGGTTGGGCACTTACCGAGAAGCGCACCTACCAGAACCAGGGCTATCAGGACCAGCTCGACGCTGCTACCATCTATGGTCTGCTGGAGAACGAGATTATTCCTCTTTATTACAATAAGGATAAGAAGGGTATTTCAAAGGGCTGGTGTAAGGTCATCAAGAACTCTATCGCCCAGATTGCTCCTCACTACACCATGAAGCGTCAGCTCGACGATTACTACGATCGTTTCTATATCAAGCAGGCTAAGCGTTTCAAGGAGCTGTCTAAGGACAACAACCGTCTGGCTAAGGAGATTGCACAGTGGAAGGAAGCTGTTGTTGAGCGTTGGGATGCTATCAATGTTGTCAGCTGTGAGTGGGACTTCCCTGCAAATGGTTGCGAGGCTGGTCGGTCATACAATATCAAGTATGTCATCAACGAGCAGGGTCTCGACGATGCTGTTGCCCTTGAGAAGGTCAACGTTTGCCTCGACAAGGATGGCAACGAGAAGGTATTCTCTGTAGAGCCTTTGAAGATGACAGGTCACGAGGGCAACAACTACACCTTCGAGGCTGTGCTGAAACCCAACCAGTTTGGTCAGTACAAGTCAGCCATCCGCATGTATCCGAAGAACAAGAACCTGCCTCACCGTCAGGACTTCTGCTACGTGAAGTGGCTGGAACTGCCTCAGTTGTAATCAGCAGGAATTGTAATAGAGTAGGAGGGAAACGACCTTGTTTCCCTCCTCTTTTTTTTTCTTCTTCTTATAACTCTTATAAGACCTATATGTCATATAAGACCAATAAGATTCCCACAAAAAAATCCCGACTGCCTTGATAGCAATCGGGATTCCGTTGTATAATAACTATGATTTGCTTTACAGCGGTTATTACTCTTCAACAGCAGCCTCAGCCTCTTCTACCTCAGGAGCTTCCTCCTCAGCGGCAGCAGCTTCAGCAGCAGCCTTCTTTGCCTCAGCGGCAGCCTTGATGGCAGCCTCTTCCTCAGCAGCAGCCTTCAGCTCTGCAGCGTTCTCGGCAACGACCTTCACAGGAACCTCAACGGTAACCTCCTTGTGGAAGTGAACCAGAGCAACGAAGTCGCCAACAGTCTTGGCATCCTTCATGGTGATGATCTTACGATCAACCTCCTTGCCCAACTTCTTCAGCTCTTCAGCAACCTGGTTGGCACCTACAGAACCATAGAGCTGACCAGTAGCACTTACCTTAGCGGCAATCTCCAGAGCTACACCGTTCAGAGCCTCTGCCTTCTTCTCAGCCTCAGCCTTGATAGCAGCCAGCTTGTGAGCCTGCTGCTTCAGGTTCTCAGCGAGAATCTTCTTAGCCATTGGAGAGGCGATAACACCCTTACCCTGAGGAATCAGGTAGTTACGACCGTAACCAGACTTTACATTCACGATATCGTTCTTGGACTTTACATTCACGATATCGTTCTTGTAACCCAGACCGATAATATCTTCTTTCAGTATAATTTCCATGTCTTGCGTCCTCCTTGTTTATTTCATCATGTCAGTTACGTAAGGCAGCAGAGCAATCTGGCGGGCACGCTTAACGGCCTGAGCCACACGGCGCTGATACTTCAGAGAGGTACCGGTGATACGGCGGGGAAGAATCTTACCCTGCTCGTTCAGGAACTTCTTCAGGAACTCGGGATCTTTGTAGTCAATGTACTTGATACCGCTCTTCTTGAAACGGCAGTACTTCTTCTTCTTCGTGTCGATAGAAGGAGCGTTCAAATAACGGATTTCAGTGTCTTGCTGTGCCATAGTTTAAGCCTCCTCTTTTTTACCAAATTTGTTACGACGCTTCTCGGCATACTCGATGGCATACTTCTCAAGCTTAACTGTCTGGAAACGGATGACCTTCTCGTCACGACGGAAAGCAGTCTCCAAAGTCTTAATCACTGATGGCTCAGCCTTGAACTCTACCAGGAAGTAGAAACCTGTAGATTTCTTCTGGATAGCGTAAGCCATCTTCTTCAGTCCCCAGGCCTCTTCGTTCACGATCTCTGCACCCTTATCGGTCAGGACCTTCTTGAACTTTGCGACCGTTTCCTTTGTCTGTCAAAATGAAAACGGTTTCGTATTGATTCATACTACGTTAATAAATTAAATAAATGTTATTTTTGCAAAATGCGGGTGCAAAGGTACAAAAAAAAATCGAATTACGAATTATGAATTACGAATTATTTCTTATCTTTGCAGCAAAATTAACGTTTTTATGAAGAAATTGGCCCACTTTTTAGGTTTATTCCTTATTATAATAGGTACAATGGTGCTCATTGCCACCCGTTTCAGCAACCTGTCGAGTCACAACTCTCTACTCGTCGCAGGGCTGTTTTGCATCCTCTCGGGTATCTGGCTTCATATCCGTAGTATCAAACGCGAAAGCAGGTTTTGAATAACTCCTCTAGCGAATTAATCTGCTCCATTCTTCCATTTTTGAATCTTTTTTCATCTTTTTTTTAAAAAAGTCCTCAAAATGTTTGGTAGTTTCCCAAAAACTCCGTACCTTTGCACCCGCAATTCAGAATTCGCAACGCCACACTCGACCTTTAGGTCAGAGAAGAGCGCTGTTTTGAACAACAAAAATGATGCACCCGTAGCTCAGTTGGTAGAGCACCTGACTCTTAATCAGGGTGTCCAGGGTTCGAGCCCCTGCGGGTGTACAAAAGAGAGGTTTTCACCTCTCATCATATTTCTGGACTACTTGATGGTAATCCATACGGGTTCACCGCGTTCTTTCGCCTCTACGATTTTCTGCTTCAGGCGATGGAGCCAGATGCGCGAATCGACTACCTGACCGACGAGTTTGTTCTTGCCCACGAGGATGCAGCCTTCGGTGTCGTTCGAGGTGTTGCCAGCATGGATGCGGATGCCGCTGAAGTTAGGAACACCGAGCAGTATGGGCAGCCATGCCTCGAATTTTGGCGAATATGAGATGACTACGGCGTAGCGGCCTTCGGGGATGGCTGAACAACCTTTTATCTTGTGACCGCCGTGCGAGTAGTCGCGCCAAGTGGGTTCCAGTGTGTCGCAGAAATACTCCTCCTCTTCGTAGGTTTTGTATTCCTCGCTCACCTCTTTGATGATGGCAAGCCTACCTATCGTGTAGGTCTTGCGTTTTGCTATTCTAGTTAATACGAGTTCCATTTCTATTTTGTTTTAAAGGTTTGTAAATGTGGAGGCGGTGGTGGAACCACCAACCTCCTTAATGTGGCAAAGTGGCATTGTGGCAAAGTGGCACTTTTGTCCAGTGCTTGCTATCGGTCTTCTCTATCCAGCCGTCGTGACGCCAGCGGGTGATGATGTTGCGCAGAGCTGATTCACCACAGTATCCGCGCTTCAATGCCCGCAGATCGTCCATTGAGAACGAGGGTGCCAACTGATCAAAGATGGAGTGGTTTGCACCATACCGCTGGCATTCATCCTGCGCGTTGACGTACTCATTGCGGAGTGCCTCGCCAAAGACCTTTATCTGCTGCGAAAGGCAATACTCAGCCATCATCAGCGCAAAGTCCAGACAAGACTTTGATTCACGGGCGCAGCCAGACAACATGTGGAAAATCACCCCACAACGGAAACCGATGACAGCCGCACGCTTGCGATACGTGTCCTTTACATGGTCAATGTCCTTCGCTGCCTCCACGCGCTTTTCCTCTACCCACGTCTCGATGGCCTTGCGTAAACGAGGCACATCAACGAGACCTGTAAACGAACGCAGACGGGTGACGGCCTCCTGAATCCTTGCCTCGTCCTCCGCCGAACGCTTGCCGAATTTCGGCATCTTCGAGAAAGAAGAGTCTGGCATTTCAGCCACGAGGATTCGTGAAGAAAGTCCGTTTTCGATATTGTCCGACTTGAAGCACTTCCTCATGGCCCCGTTCGTGCCGAGCATCGTCCAATTATAGGCGACATTCACCACTCCGGACTCTGCGGCATCAGAGTTATAGTCCTGTCCCCACTCACCGAAGTCAAAGCTCAAACGGTAGATATCATACTTCGAACTCCACGAGCCAGCCCCATTCGTTTTTCGAAGGGTGTCAAGTTCCTCGCCAAAACTATAAATGGTATGCCCCTGCGCATTCTTGAATCGCTTCAACAGCGTGGAACAACTGACAGTTACAGGCACAACTCGAATCAACACATGCGGGTCTTCGGGAGCCTTTTCGTTGGCTTTGCGGCCTTTCTTGCGCTCCTTCCATTCCTCTTCGCGCTTACGTGCAAGGGCATCCTCTTCGTCGAGTTGGCGCTTCCAGATGTCAACGGCATTCTTACAAACGCTCTTGTTGCTTGCCTGCTCACCACGAATAATCGACATCAGCCCTAACCGATGGGTATTTCCGTCACAATACTCTACCGTTACCTGGTCAGCGTAGGCAGCTGCAATCGGCATCACCGAACACAGCACAGGCATGTGCATCGTAACCGGCACGCCAACGAGACTTTCACGCAGTCCGATAGGCAGCGTCTTCACATTCACCTTCACGCCTGTCTCTTCGGCAACCACCTCGGCATCCTCAACTTCATCAGAAGGAATGCCCATTTCGAGGGCGTCAAGAATTCCCTGCATCACTTTTGAGACACCCTTAGGTTCTTCCTTGCAAGCCGAGTCAACCACCGACTTCAATTCCATATCAGTCAGTCCGAACCTTGGCATTACCTGCATCAGCATATCCTTTCGGTTGTCGCAGATGGCACGCAGATTCACGGCCAGCTTGTGCAGCTTCACATTGCGCTCGCCCTCGGCAGGTTCACCACCATTCCTGTGCCACCACTCCTTAATAATCGCAGTATAAGGAATGCTTTTAAAGCAAAGCTCTTCGCTTGACTCAACAGCCTCTGCTGGCGCTGTGGGAACGATGGCAGGTGCTGCCGGTGTAGGCTCTAAGGGTTCATCGGGAATCTCGAATAGCCGTGGATTCACATACCTTGTATGGTCATCGCTCACCATATAGATACATCTGTCAACGCCCTTCACCACCTTGTCTGGTTCAAACCCCGTTACCCGTTTCATGATTTCCTGTGCCTCTTCGGCACTCATGCCGATTGGCAGTTCCACAAGCACGTGCGAGCCTCCGCGCACAGACTCCTCAGCAAACAGCGGGAGCAAGGGCTTACAGGTATTAGCCTTAATCTCTCCGTTCTCGATACCCAGTTTCTCCAAAATCTCATCCGTATGTCCTTTCTCGTCAAAGTCCAACATCAATCTGTTCAAGGGTCTTACGGCATCAGCGATAGCTCTGTGATTGTTCTGATATTCAGCGCAATGAGGCGTCCACCATGGCAAGCGGTTCTTCAACTCATCGTCACCTTTCTTCACGCGCTCGCACATCTGCTGTAGCCAAGGTTCGCGGCGCATCTTCTCCCAATCCTCCCTTGTGGCAGGGATGGCGGGGGCGCCATGCCCCCTGCCAATGCATGTAAAAATCATCCCTCTTACTGCTGATTCCATACCGTTTCCTCCTTCCTAGTTTTAAAGTAAGACATTACTTGGTCGGCCTCCTCTTCGTAGAGCGCCTTGGTGAGTGCCAGCCCGTACTTCTTCGGGAACTTAAAGGTGACATACACGAACTCCTCTGAGATACGGCGACGGCCATCACCTGGTCTTACCTGCGGACGGGTAATCTTCACCGCTCCGTGAGGCGTCTCGTAGAGCACATCGTGCTTAGGACCCTGAAGCCCATCGTTGTAGCGCTTCACTCGGGTACGCCCGTCGGCATCCACCTCGATGCCAGCACGGTAGCGCACACGCTCACCGCCAGTCACCTGCTTCTCATCCTCCCAAGGGCACGGATAGACGTTGATGTCGCCGTTGGTCATGAAGTTAATACTGCCGTCCATCTTGACGTTTTGTTGTAGAATATTCTTTTTTAAAATAAATGGTTTACGCATTGTTTTTGGGTTTTTGCGAGTGAAGAAGCCTTTGGAAACGCTGGCCAGCTTTAACTCATGAGATTTCTTCAGCTCACTTCGCCCAGATTAATACTGTTGTTGACTTTCCTTTTTTAGAATTTGTAGTTCATGAAGCGAAAGTCCCTCTTCATCGAACCAGGCATCTGGCACCTATTGATCAGCGACAGCTGACGACGTGCATTGTCTGCGATAGTGCCTCTTGCAATTGCGATACGATTTCTTGTACGACTCATATTGTTATTTGCTCCCGCATTTCTTAGGATAGCCCGCTCACTTATCGGCTGCTTATCTCGGAAGACGTTGCAAAGGTACGTTGAATTTCAAGGGGGTGCATTTGATGACTTTCATATCGTATGTTTCGATGTTCAATCGTATATTTCAGCACTAATTGAAAGTAATTTCAGCAATCTTTCTGCGATAAACAGCTGGCGTGGGAACACCCTGTCGCCCTTTGGCACGCGATACTTCTTCCAAGCCTTGAAGTCCTTGCGCAGAATACTGTTAGCCGCCAACGGCTTCTGGATAGCCTGGTAGTTGCAACCATACTCCAGCACCACACCTTTTAGAATAAGGTTCATGCGACGGCAAAACTCTGCCACGTCATCATCCCATCCACAGAAGTCCACCAACACACGATACACGGCAGTCCACAGTGTGCCCACACCAAATAGCTTGGCAACCTCAATCACCGCCACGGCTATTTCGTCATCGCGCTTATGCACCACGCCCGTTTCGTAGTTAGCCCTCTCAATACTGCTCACCAGTCCATTGGCCAACAGCGCCTTTGCCATCACGATTTTCTCTTCGCTATCACCGTTCTCGATAATGATTTTCATCTTTGCCAGGTTTGTGAGGAAGAAGCTCCAGAATGGTACCTATTTCACTTGCAAGACTTCCTTCGCCCACTTCGCCCAACGGGTCGTCCTTTAGCGACCTTTTTAATTGTTAATACAGCGCGAAGGTACGGCTTTCCCCTGAAATGAGAAAAGACAAAACGTGATAGCCAAAATGTCCAAGCCGTGGTGTTTTCAGCAATTCTTTGTCAGCATTTTGACTGCTGAAAATCAAGCAATTAGAAAACGCTGACAAAACCACGTGGTTCTATCAGCGTTACGTATAAAAAGGTTTTAGCAGATGTTGTCAACTGCTAATCTTACTCTTCACAATACTCTCCACTCTTTCGTGAATATCTTGTGTGCTCAGCTCCGTAGAGTTGCCGCATTTATATGTATGATTCGTTATATAGTCTCTTCGGTTCTTTTCGGTAATCGCTTTGCAGGCGGTACTTATAAAGTTCTTGTAGCCAAAGACCTCAATAAAGATACCTAGCACATTGAATACCATCTTCTCGTTTATCGCCCAATCACTGCCTCGTGGACTGTCCGTCTTTTTGAGAATGGTTATCAGTTCTGAGTCATTACAAATGTCTCGCCATACTGACATCCAATGTTCCCAGTGACCGGTGTCAAGTTCTCCTTTTAGTCCACTCGTCTGTTGGCTGACATGATTGACCGCTTGTTCAATCTCTTCCTTGGCAAAATCATCCATTGCACATAGGGTAGCTTCTCTGTTCATTGGATCAGCAGGCGCTATTACCACCTTCTTTCCATCGTTGCCTGTCTTCCTGCCAAAGAAAACACTCATCAATTTGGTGTAATAAAGGTTCTTATACAGCATCCTATCTATGGCCACGCACATGGCCATATTGTCAAAATCTTCTGTTTCGTGCCCTTTCTCAACGGCATTCATCAGCGACGTCAGCATGACACACATCACAGCCACAGCCGAACGTTCAGCAGCTTCAGCACTCCTAGATATTGTGATCTTGTCCTTAGTGAAAACGCTGCACTCGCTAATCAAGTCATTGTAGATGTATGGAATCTCCTCGTCGCGATACAGCTGAATATCTCGCAAACGATTTAAGCACTTCTCTGCAAGAAACCACAGCGAAACAGCATCCATCTCGCCAGCCTCCCTTTCCAACTGGCACAGAATGGCAGACCACTGCCGAAACAAGTCACTGTTCCGATAGCGATGGTGCAATGAACGCCGTTCTGTGTCAGACAAAAGTGCTACCATACTCGTTACAGATCTATACGCGTCTTGGTCTTGATTTTGATTTCATCAAGGGCCTTACTCTTAAGCAGTTCACCCTTACGTGCATCTTCCTCCAAACGCTTAATGGTTTTCTCGCTGATACCAATGGCTGCAAACGAATCCTTACCAACGATGATAGCCTTACGTTTGTCGTGGTTGGGATAAAGTTTGATGTTGTTGCTGCCCACATCCTCCATCATATATTCAATGAGAGTACGTTGGTACTCGTCTTTCTCGTCAAGACGTACCCGATCGCCTTCGTTAGCTTTGTGCGACCATTCCAAGTCGCCGTTGAATGACTCACGCGATTTGCGAAAGACGTTTTCGTACACCTTGTTTAAACGCTCTAGATTCAGGTGTGGCAGATGGAATGTACATTTGTAGAAACCTGTTGGGAAAGAACGTTGGTCATTGACATAAGCCCAGAATGCCTTTGATTCCTGCAAGTGCATCAACTCAATCTTCAGACTATACTGCTGAAGTAGCAGGTTGAATGTATAAGACAGAATGTTGGCCACCTGCTTCACATCTTGAAAAGCACGTTTACGGTTCTCAATCAGTATGCGCTGAATGCCAGGACGGTTGTCAATGATAACGACACAGTTCTGATAGTCATCAACATGGTCTTCATTGAATTCTTTATTCACGTATGAAGCCGTACGCACGTTGGCCACCCTCATTACTATCATCCCGTCAGTAGGCGGCATCAGGTGCTGGTGGATAAACTCCTTATCGCTGCGTCTGTTGATAAACATGATTTTGTCACTATCCTTCTCGGCTTTATAGTCCTTTTCAAGAAACTCTCCGAATATCTCCTGCTTCTTTTGAAATGCAGCCTCGGCATCCATCACTATCGAATCGCTTCCAAAGAAGCTCTGCTCCTTGGCTCGCATGATAATCTTGGCAAACTGATAATTAAATATTGCAAACGATGACATATCCTTAAACAATCTAAATTTTAAACTTTCAAATTTTGGGTGTGCAAAGGTACGAAAAATCCCGCACTTCACCTGAGAAGTACGGGAATTATTTGTGTTAATGATTCTAAAGACTAATTATGACAAGGTTCGCTTGTTTTATTCTTTAGTTTTCTTGTTGGCTCTCGGCTGCCATTAGCATTAGTTGCTCTAAGTCATTATCACTCCTCTCGGAACCTCTGAGTGGTCTCAGTTGGACAATGGTCTGCCTGACTGCCTTACGAACCTTTCTCATTGCTTTAAGGCTTGATACGATATTGTCAAAATATTCTCCAATTCCAAAGGCGTCTAATACCACTCTTTCGAATTCTTGTCTGATGGGGTCATCT
>CADCGD010000047.1 GCA_902800925.1 uncultured Bacteroidales bacterium
CAGTTACAGTTATTCTGCAGGGCTAAAAGTGTGTAATAGGTGGTTGGTTTAACATCTATTTTGATTTGTAGCCCCGAATCGGTTCGCAATTCTTGGGGGGAAAATAAGTGTCACACTAAACGCACAGTCAGTCAGTGACTTACGTGTGAATGTGAACCTTTTTTTAATGCAGATCCCTGTCAACCATGGCGGACACACAGGAGTCGGACCATACGTTTTCGGCCGTTTCAACCATGTCGATGATGGTGTAGATGGGCAGGATGATGCCTAAGATGGCGACGGGTTCAAACGAAAGATTCATATATATATTGCGTCCCTTCTGCGGAATATCGCACCAGTCAGCATAGGTGGTGTAACGTTTGTCGAAGAGATTCTCGATGCCAAAGCGCAAAGCTAATTGAGAATTGAAAATTGATAATTGATAATTCGCGGCGATGCGACCTGTGGTTTGGTGATATTGCTGCTGCATGCCAGGGAAGAAGACGCCATTGGTGTAGAACGACTTAGAGGAGTACGATGCCTCGCCACCATACACCTGCAGATGTCCATTGCTCTCGTAACCTGCATCGGCACCAACCTTCCATCGCCATGTTGTTCACCACGGGTTCCCAGGCATACGAGCCACGTCGCACCAGACTGACGTTCTTCAGCTCCTTCAGGTGTTCATCGATACTGGCCACCTGACCCTTCACCGATCGTTTCTGTCCACGTCCAGCTTCTGAAACGATGACCACCTCATCAAGGTTTTGTGCCTTGTCGGTGGTCACCGTATCTGACACCAGCGAGAGATAGTAGGTATCGTTCTCCACCTTGAAGGACTTCAGCCATTGCTGTCCCTCAGGCAAAGAGGATGTGCCTATTTGACACACCCTCATCACAATAATATGGCATATTGCCCTAAACGGCTTATTTTACGGCATCTTGCACGACCAATCCTGCCAACATCATGCCGAAAATGGCAGTGATGTGAACGATGCTGCCGTTGCCTTTGTCATCAGGGTCTATGGGCATTTTGTTCTCCAGAAGTTCGTCGGAAAAGACGCACTGGAACTTACGCTTTGGAAACTGCTTGTCGCGTTTGAAACGATTGCGAAGGGCACGGGCAAGGGGGTCGCCCGTTACCTTCCAAAACTCAGCGGTCTTGATACGTGTAGGGTCGAGTTTGAGGGCTGCCCCCATTGACGAGAAGAGCTTCGCTTTGGTCTGGCAAGCCAAGAGGATGAGCAGCGCCTTGTCCTTCAGTGAGTCGATGGCGTCGATGATATAGTCGTATTCTTCTAACCCAAACTGAGAGGCGCTATCTGCGTTGAAGACCTGTTGCAGGGCAGTAATCTCTGCCGATGGATTGATGGTGAGCAAACGCTCTTTGAGTGCGTCAACCTTCACCTGTCCCACAGTTTTCGTGGTCGCCATCAGCTGGCGGTTGATGTTGGTGACACTTACGCAGTCGCTGTCGACAATTGTCAGCTTCCTGATGCCGCTGCGTACTAAGCTCTCTGCGCACCAAGAGCCTACGCCGCCCACACCGAAGATAATCACACGCTTTTCAGCAATGCGGCTCATGCCCTCGTCGCCTAACAGTAGTTCCGCTCTGCGGAATATCGCTTGCTCTATTGCCATCTACTTATTCTACTTCTGCCACAACCTCAATCTCTACCAATGCACCCTTGGGCAATGTCTTGACGGCGACAGCAGAGCGGGCGGGATAAGGCTCCGTGAAGAATTCTGCATAGACGGCATTCATGTCGGCAAAGTCGTTCATGTCAGCCAGGAATACGGTGGTCTTCACCACGTTGCTCATGCTAAGATCTGCTTCCGTAAGGATTGCCTTGATGTTGGTCAGCGATTGGCGGGTCTGTTCCTTGATGCCGCCCTCAACAAATACGCCTGTGGCGGGGTCTATGGGGATCTGGCCAGAGGTATAAACGAGATTGCCTACTTGAATGGCCTGACTGTAAGGTCCGATGGCAGCGGGTGCCTTTGTTGTACTGATTACTTTCTTCATAATCTATCTCAATTATCGGTGCAAAATTATAAAAATATGGGGGTGTGTCATAATGTGTTTACTCCTTGGCTGGCGCCTGCTTCAGCTGCTCCAGTGCTCTACACAACTGATCTGGGCATGAGGTGCTCTTTGCACCACAGCGGATGCCGTTCAGGCGTGGTATCACGTCGTCTATATGCTGCCCTCTCACCAGTTGGCTGATGCCTTGCAGGTTGCCATTACAACCACCCAGGAAGAATACCTGCTGGATAACGTTGTTCTCGTCTGCTGTGACGTCAATCAGTTGCGAACACGTTCCGTGCGTCTGATACTGTACATGTTTTGTCTTCATATCTCTCCTGTTTAGATAATCTTTGCGGGACAAAGTTACGAAAAAAGCTTGTAAAAAGAAAGCGATTTTGGAAGATTAACGCTAATCGTTTCTAAGAAACGCTTGCCAAAGCAAGAATTCGGCCTGAAATAAAGGCAAGACGGGGATTTAGAGTCCCTTCTTTGACCTGAAGGTGCAAAGTGTGGCGCTGCAATGATAAGGGGCGGCTATAATGCAGGGATATGCAAATTGGGGAGGATTAGCGAAGTAGTTAGATTACTAAATCGTTACCCTTTGTCACACATTGATGGAGGAAAAGCATATTCCGTTAATCTGGAGAATTTGTTACATATTGAGATTTTCGGCATATGTGAGACGTGTTCCTTTGAGAATCTTGGCGTTTTTCTATGAAAAATCTTTGAGGATTTCGGCATTTTTTATTATTTCCCTTTGGAATTTGGAATTTTATAGCTATCTTTGCACCGAATAAAATAGAAAAAGATGGCAGAAAGAATATTTAGGCGCAAGATCTATGAGCAAATGCTGAGTTGGAAACAAAATCAGCACGGAACAACCGCACTTCTTATCAGAGGTGCAAGGCGTGTCGGCAAATCCACTGTTGCCGAGGAGTTTGCCCGTAATGAATACGAGAGCTACATATTGGTTGACTTCTCAAAGGCAACGCTAGCAATACACCGTTTGTTTGAAGATGTCTCCAATTTGGACTACATCTTCACCCAATTGCAACTTAACTATCGAAAAAGCCTGAAACCACACAAGTCTGTCATCATCTTTGATGAAATACAAAAGCAGCCATTAGCCAGGCAAGCCATTAAAACGCTTGTGGCCGATGGACGCTACGATTACATCGAGACAGGCTCTCTGTTGAGCATCAAACGTAAATGGAAATCAGCAGGCAAGAATAGCCAACAGAACAATATTCTCATTCCCAGTGAGGAGACACGCCTTGATATGTACCCTATGGACTATGAGGAGTTTCGTTGGGCGTTGGGAGATGACCAGACTATTCCCCTTTTGCATACAATGTTCAACAATTTGAGTCCGCTGAGTGATGATACGAATCGTCGTATGATGCGCGATTTCCGCCTGTATGTTTTGGTTGGAGGCATGCCCCAGGCAGTCAATGACTACCTTGACACGAACGACATGAGCATTGTTGACCAACGCAAGCGTAGCATTCTTGACCTATACGATGAAGATTTCTACGACTTGGATCCATCAGGCCAAACCTCCGACCTGTTTCACGCCATTCCTGCACAACTAAGCAGTAACGCATCTCGCTATCAGGTGAGTAGCGTGATTGAGGGAGGAAAACTGGATCGTTTGAGAGGTCAGATAAATATCCTCAAGGATTCCATGACCGTCAATATAGCTTATCATGCTAACGACCCAAGTGCAGGACTGGCATCACACATCAACCGCGACCAGTTCAAATTGTTTTGCGGAGATACAGGGCTGTTTATCACTCTTGCTTTCTGGGACGATAAATTTACAGAAAATGTCATTTACCAGAAATTGCTGAGTGACAAACTGAAGGCTGATGTGGGCTATGTCTATGAGAACGTGGTGTCACAGATACTGACAGCTGCAGGAAATAAGCTATATTACCATACGTGGCCAACGCCATCGGGCAAACATAATTACGAGATAGACTTCCTTCTGTCTCGTAAAGCTAAAATTTGCCCAATAGAAGTCAAGTCGTCGACATCCAATCTTCATGTTTCTATCGATGAATTCCAAAAAAAGTTCTCAGCCCGCATTCAGCAACGATACCTTCTACACTCGAAGGATATTCGTAAAGAGCAAGACTTGATATTACTGCCAATGTATATGTCAATGTTTCTTTAGATGTAAATCAGCCAATATAATAACGATACCGTAAAAATCGTTGCTGTCGAACTTGTTAGCTTTGTTCGCAAAGAACCCTTTGTCATTGCCTCTACTTGCAATCTCCTTCATCTTTGTGACGAAGCTATTGAAGCTTGTCAGAAGTTCTTCGACGAGCGAAGCGGAAAGCCGATTACCTCGTAGGTACTGCGCTCAATTGATATAATTTCCATGTCTTGTCTAGTTTTTATAATCTGCGGACAAAGGTACATCATGTTTTCCATAAAGGCTCATTGTGAAAATTCCTTTCTGTGAAATAACAATTCAGGGAAACAAAAAACTAATGTCTACCGAGCTTGCTCATCAGAAAGCAGACAAGCATCTTTGTGTGGCACTCCACAGAAAAGTGTGTATTAGGCTACGCCCTTCTACGGGAACCGTTTGCGGTATGGCAGGCAAGAGGGAATAACAGGCAACCGCTATTGTGGCATATGTCCATAAAAAACTCTAAAAAAGGTACTATCTTCTTTGCAAAATGAAAAGTTTTCACTATCTTTACACCCAAATAATAAATCTGAAAGATATGCAAGACGTAAATCGCCTAAAAATTGTACTCGTAGAACAAAAGAAGGGAGGAATCCACGATGTTGATAATATCGTGGAGGGTACCCCAGTAAATGGTTATCAGAAGCATTGGGGGTAAATCCATCTACCGTTTCCAAATGGTGCACAAATTCGTCGCAACCAGACATCGAGACATTAGCAAAAATCTCGAAACTATTAGATGTTAGTGTAGAGGAACTATATGATAAAAAGTTCATGGAGTCTGTTTCAAAATAACTACTATGCCAGTAGATAATTGAGATAGAAATTAACAGAATCAGAATTGTATGAGCAACAAAGAACCTGGTTACGTTTATATACTGACCAATCCCAGCTTTCGCGAAGACTGGGTAAAGATCGGCAAGAGTTCACGTCCTGTGGATGTGAGAAGCAAGGAACTGGATAATACTGCCGTTCCCATGCCCTTCGAGATATTCGCCACGATGAAGACCACAAAATACAACGAGGTGGAAAAGTTGGTACATAAGACCATTGATCGCCTCACCGATTTGCGTATCCGCCAAAACCGCGAGTTCTTCAATGTGGCACCACAGATGGCCCTCGACATCTTCCGCGATATAGCCAGCGCGATAGATGATGCCGAAGTGACGCTCTATGAAGATAACAAGCCCATTGTGGAAAGTGAACACAAAGAACCGCAGAAGCGAGAGGTGAAACGCCCCCGTTTCAAATTCTCCATGTGTGGCATCAAGATTGGTGAACAAGTCACCTTCGACCCAACGGGTCTTGTTGTGAAAGTTGCTTCCGATGACAGCATCGAGTACGAGGGACGCATCTATAAACTCTCCCCCTTTGTTGGCACTTTTATGCCAGAAGACCATCGTAACAACTCTGGTGCATATCAAGGTGCCAAGTATTTCTCCTATAATGGGAAAGTTCTAGATGAAATTAGGAAAGAAAGTGAAAAGATTGAATAATTATGAATAGTAGTTATTATCAGAATAGAATAAATCAGTTGGATAAAGAAATCGCTGATTTAGAAACAAAGATTGCTGCAGAATCTAAAATTGAAGCAGACAAGTCTATGAGAATTATAAATACTCAAAAGAGTATTACCAAATACACATCTGCATCAACAGTAAGTATGAAGATGCGGCAAATTGAAGGATACAATAGAGAAATTGCCAGAGCACAACAAAAAAGAGCCGATTTGCAAAAAAAACAAGCAGACAAAAGATCTCAACGTGCAAAATATGCAATTGACCTACAGCGTGAAATTGAAAAGGAAAATAAAAAGAACCTTCTTGAACAGAAGAAGATGCAAGACATGTACGAGCAAAAAGTAGAAGCTCTAACAAAATCATTAAATGAGGCTCTTGCATCAAATTCATCTACGACAAACCTGTATAATCAGACTGATGAATCTGAATATGATGTATTTATTTCTCATGCCTCAGAAGATAAAGAGCCTTTTGTGGAAGAGTTAGTTCACGCTTTAAGAGATAGAGAAATTAGAGTATGGTATGACTCTATAAATATTGGATGGGGTGATTCTTTACGGACACAAATTGACAGTGGCCTCAAGAAATCAACTTTCGGTATTGTGATTTTATCAGAAAACTATATCAAAAAAGGTTGGACACAATACGAGCTAGAGGGATTGTTCAACATAGAAATGACAAAAGGGAAAACGATTTTGCCCATTTGGCATAATATAACAAAACAGCAAGTGATGGATTTTAGTGCAACTCTTGCTGGTAGGAAAGCATTAACAACTGCGACAATGACAGCAGATGAAATAGCAGACACGTTTGTAGAACTAATAAATAGTAAAAACAATGATAAAACAGATAATTGATAAAAATGCAGAAGTGAAGCCAAACTCGAAGAAGTTGGAGGCTTTGAAGGAGTATTTCGCAGGGTGCTTTACCAAAGAAGGGACCTTTGATATTGAAAGGTTCAAAGAGATGATGAAGGACGAAGTGGATATCAGCAATGAGGGATATTCATTAGACTTCTTAGGTAAGGACTATGCAAACCTGATTGCCTCGATTGATACGACAACGGTGATAGAACCGGATTTGGAGCACAATAGCAAGCCAGAAAACAAAGATAGTGAGAACATCTATATCAGTGGTGATAATCTTGATGCATTGAAACACCTATTGAAGTCGTATGCAGGAGAAGTAAAGTGCATATATATTGATCCTCCATATAATACGGGTGAAGATGACTTCGTTTATAACGATAACTTCCGTTTTACACCAGAGGAACTGGAAAAGAAACTTAGTATTGACGAGGATGAAGCCCAGCGCATTATTGACTTGACCTCTCGTGGAAGTAGCACACATTCTGCATGGTTGATGTTTATGTCACCACGTTTGCAATTGGCACATGACCTGCTGAGCAAGGATGGTGTGATTTTTATCTCAATTGATGATAATGAGCAGGCGAACCTAAAATTACTCTGTGACTACATATTTGGTGAGGAGAATTTTGTAGCTCAGTTTATTTGGGAGAAGAGAGTCAATCGTGAAAATAGAAATGAAACTTCTGTCAGACATGACTATATTCTTTGTTATAGTAAAGAACCATCTGACGAAAAGCGCTTGAAACAAATGCCGATGAATGAGAAAGCATTGGCTAATTATGGTAATCCTGATAATGACCCAAGAGGACCATGGAAATCAGACCCAGCTCATGCACAAGCTGGGCATGGAACAAAATCACAATTCTATACGTTAGTGGCACCTAATGGTAAAAAACATGAATTACCAAGTGGAAGATGCTGGTTATACACTCAGCCTGTCATGGAAGGAGCAATAAAAGACAATCGAATATGGTTTGGTAATGATGGGAATGGTGTACCTCGCATAAAAACATATCTTTATGCAAAAGATAGAGGATTGACCCCAGAAACCATGCTGTTTGCCAAAGATGCCTCAACAAACGAAAAGGCAAAAAACTATATTAAAGACTTGTTTGATGGAGTTGCTGTCTTTGAGACGCCAAAACCCGTTGAACTCATTAACATATTGACAAAAATGGCTTCTGGTAATGATATTGTTGTTGACTTCTTTTCTGGAAGTGCATCGACAGCAGAGTCCATAATGAGAAGAAACCTTGATGGTTTACAAAGGAAATATATTATGGTTCAATGGCAAGAAAAATGTAAAGAAGATAGTGAAGCATATAAGGCAGGCTATCGCACCATAGATGAAATCGGCCAAGAGCGCATCAAGCGAGCTGCTGCGAAGATTCGAGAGGAGAATCCTTTGTTTGCTGGTGACTTAGGCTTTAAGCATTACACATTGAGAGATGTCTCAGACGACGTGCTGGATAAGTTAGAAGCGTTCGATCCACGAGTTTCTGGCTTTGCCAATAACCTATTGGAAGAGTTTGGACGTGAGACCGTACTGGAAACTTGGAAAGTGAATGATGGCTATGGTATGAATGCCAAAGTAGAGTCTGTGCAATTGGCAGACTATACAGGCTATCAATGTGGTGACCATCTCTATCTGACAGATGAAGGCATGAGTGATGAAGCCGTTACGGCATTGGTAGATAAATATGGTGAACAATCGGATTGGGGACCTCATTATGTGGTACTCTTTGGCTATAGCTTTAATTTCGGCACTACCGATGCCTTGAAGAAAAATCTGCCATTGCTGAATGAAGGCGAGAAGCAGATAAAGATTAACATTGACATCAGATACTAAGACATGGATATCATACTTGAAGCAGGGCTGCCCCATCAGCAAATACCAGTTGAAAGGTTGGCAAGCGTCTTTGAAAAGACTCATTTAGGTGCGCCTTTAAAGCCATATGAGAATCCACATATAGACCATCAGGATGTTTCTACTGAGTGGGCACTTCGTCGTATTGAAAACACAGAAGAACTGAGAGCCTATAACCGCAAGGTGATAATGGCAGAAAATGGCGTATTGAATCTGGACATCAAGATGGAAACGGGAACAGGTAAGACATATGTTTATACACACTCCATCTATGAACTTCACAAGCAGTATGGGTTTAATAAGTTTGTAGTAATCGTACATTCTTTGCCTGTAAAATCTGGTGCTGTTCAGTTTATCAGCGATCCATATGTTCAGAGACATTTTCGCGATACATTAGGTTATGGCTCAGAGATAGAATTGTGCGAAATAGCGGCCCTGAAGAAAAAGAAAAAGGGACATAACTATTTTCCTTCATCTGTTCGTGACTTTGTAAATGGCTCATGTCAGAACAAGAATAGAATCTACGTCATAGTAGTCAATCAGCAGTTACTCCAGAAGGGAAAACTATTGGATAAGAAAGACTACGACATAGCTGTACAGGGCTTCGTTCGTCCCTTGGATGCTATCAAAGCTACACGTCCTATAGTGATTATTGATGAGCCTCATCGTTTTGAACGCGGTAATACTACTTATAAAAGAATCCTAAGTGAAATTGCGCCTCAGTGTATTATTCGCTTTGGTGCTACATTCCCACAGATTACAGAAGGCAAAGGTAAACAAAAAGAAACGCATAAGGATTATCTGAATCTTCTGTATAATCTGACGGCTTGTGATGCTTTCAATCAAAATTTGATTAAAGGTGTTGCCAAAGAGCATTTTAATCCTATTACTTCTGAAAACGAAAAAGTAAAGATTATCAGCATAGACGGGAAAGAAAGTGTCACCATGCACTTTACTAAGAAGGATCACAGTCAGCGTTTCGTACTGCACAAGGACGAATCGCTTGGTATCATGAGTGAACACCTTTCAGGTATTACGGTGAGTGGCATCAGTAGTTCAGAAGTGGAACTGTCGAACGGACAGACAAAGCATGTGGGCGATGAGTTTACGGCAGATATCTATTCGACTTCATATCAAGAGAATATGATTAGAATGGCTATTCAGCGACATTTTGAAACAGAACGTCAGTTGTTCCATCGTGAAAGTAAAATCAAGACCTTGGCATTGTTCTTCATTGATAATATTGTATCATTCAGAGGCGATGAGCAAGGTAATGGTGCCTGGCTGCGTGACATCTTCGACAAGTGGTTGGAATATCAGTTAAGGGAGGAGTTGAAGAATGGTGAAAATTCGGAAGAATATGCCGATTATCTGAATGCCAGTTTGCAGAATATTGCAGGTTGCAGAGCTGGCTACTTTGCAAAGGACAATAATGATAGTGATGAGGCAATTGCTGAGGAAGTAGATGATATTCTGAGGAATAAGAAAAAACTCCTTTCGTTCAAGGACGAAAACGGAAATTGGAATATACGACGTTTCTTGTTCTCCAAGTGGACGCTGAAAGAAGGATGGGATAATCCTAATGTGTTTACTATAGCAAAATTGCGCTCAAGTGGTAGTGAAATAAGTAAACTACAGGAAGTTGGACGTGGTTTGCGTTTGCCTGTTGATGAATATGGCAACAGAACAAGTAGCAATGACTTCATGCTTAACTACATCGTTGACTTTACGGAAAAAGACTTTGCTGACAAGCTTGTTCGCGAGATTAATGGTGACATTGCGAAGAAAGACTCACAGCACATTATATTGAATAGCGATGAGTTAGGACGTGTGGCTAATATTCGTGGTTTGGGTAATGGTATGGCCTTGCTGATGGAACTTATGCAGAAAGGTTGGGTTATTATGCAAGGTTCTGACATTATTGTTGTTGATGATAGAATTATGGACTTTAAGAATGAATACCCAGAATTCAATCTTGACAGTCTGAACCTGAACCGAGTCATTGACCGTAATGCTTCTAATAATCGCTTAATGGTGAAGATTCGAAAGCCCAACTATCAGAAGATAGAAGCTTTATGGCAAGAGATTAATAAGAAGTATCTGATGTTCTATCAGAAGGATATCGACAAAGAGATTGAGAAAGCACTACCATCTATCTTGGAAGAGGGAGTTTTCTCAAAGATGTCTGTTTCTTCAGAGCGTTCTGAGATTCAAGTAGATCAAAATGGAGCCACTGTAGTTAGTGAGGCTAACGTAACATATATGTTATATGGTAGGGATATGCCTTATCATGAGTTCCTTAAACGAGCCAATAAAGCTACTGCTATCCCTATTGAAATGATACATAAAGTCATTTGTGATTATGCCAAGAGTCATGAAGGTTTCAAAAACAACCTAATCAACGACTTGACTTTATCACAGTTTATTAGTCGATTCCGTGATTGGAAAATCGAGCATCTTGGAGGATGTATCTCATATAAGCAGGCGAACTATCGAACAAAAACGACAGCCTTAACGAATGCTGATGGTAGCGTAAGGGATGAAGTTGTAATGGGCAGACTTGGCAAGAAAACGGATAACTCGCAGAGCCCAGCAGAGTATCTCTACGAACCTATTGCTTTCGATTCACCATTGGAAAGAACTAACATCTTAGATAAAATAGATGTGGCAGAGTTGATTGTGTATGGTAAGATTCCCAATAGCAGTATTCGTATCCCAACAATTACAGATGAAACCTATTCGCCAGACTTCATGTATGTGGTCAAAAAGAAAGATGGCACCATGCAGATGAATGTTGTTATAGAGACCAAAGACGTCAATCAAGAAACCGATTTGCGCCCTAAAGAGAGTGCGAAGATTGATTGTGCGAAGTTGTTCTTTGAACAAATCTCAAAGGATAATCCTTCACTTCCAGTCAAATTTGAAAGGCAGATTAATCGGCAAAGGATGAATGAAATTATTGACAAACTGATTTGTAGAAATTTGATGTAACAGAGTAACTCTATTACAAAAAACTGCAGCATATACTATTGGGTAAAATGTAGAATGTAATTTAAAGCGACGAAGTAGAAAGAATAGAAACAGATGTAATATGGATTTCTTTGAAAAGATAGAATATACGGAAGAAGATTTGCGAGAACTGATTAGTTCTCAAGCTGAAGAATCTATACATTTGGATTTTAAGGCTGCAGGTGCCTTAGATAAGACCAATGAAAAAAGAGCTGAAATAGCTAAAGATGTTTCGGCATTTGCGAATTCGGATGGAGGTATAATAGTATATGGTATAATTGAAGAAAATCATGTAGCAAGTAATTTTTCATTTTTAGATGGAAATGAATATACAAAAGAATGGCTAGAACGTGTTATTAATGATGGCGTCCAAAGGCGTATCTTAGGAATACAGATTTCCCCAATAAGAGTAAATGGGGATATAAAACAAACTGTGTATGTTGTTAAGATACCTCGTAGCGCGAATGCTCCTCATATGTGTGTCAAAAGACACATCTACTATAGACGGTTCAATTTCGAATCTGTGCCAATGGAAGATTATGAAATTAGAGACTTGTATAATAGAACTTCTATCCCTAAATTAGGAATAATTGGATGTTTCCTAAGCAAGATGCCCCCAAAATTAGGGAATCAGAAATCCACTAAATTTTCATTCGTAGTAATGATAGACAACTATGGAAGAGTTTTGTGTCACGATTATAAGCTCATATCATATTTCTTTTGTGTTGATGATAATCTATCGCCAAAATATACCCCAGCACTCCCTCTCATTACCAAAGCAAAAACTCTTGAAATTGGAGACATGTATTGTACTAAAATATCAACGCCATCAATTGAATCCATCTTCCCCAAAGAGAAAATCGAATTTGGTCATGTGGAAATTGAAGTTCCTATAGATGACGTAGAATCATTCATGAGTAAAACTTTCGTTGTTTCTACCCTGTACTGGGAAGGAGGTGGCCAAGAAAGCATATTATATTTCTGCAATGGGGATGAGTCAATATATGAAAGGGATAAGATCGAAAAGTACATCCCGGAACATCTACAACAATATATTCTGGGGTACACAGAAAACGAATGCAAGACGTTATAGAAATTAATAATACGTGATATGGCAAAAGAAGACAGACAAATAAAAGAATTGATAAATGAAGGGCTTTCAATCATTAGCCAAATGAAGATTAGGTCAGATTCTTATGCTGGACCTAACACCAATAAATTGAAAGAAATTGTAAAGAACTTATATCCTCTTATTTCTAATGATTACCCATTGTTAAGGGATATACTTTCTAAAGCGGAAACAAAACTTATAGAGAATGGAATTATCAATGCCTTTTTCTTTGGTGACATTAGAACTTCTCTTAAAATATTGAAGGCAAATTATTCCCGCCCTCCAAAAATCTTTATCAGTCATAAAAGTGAAGATGAAGCCTTTGTTAAGGCTCTTGTAAAGTTACTTAGACTTTATATAGGGTCTGAGACAGAAAAGATTTTTTGTAGTTCTGTTCCAACATATAAGATTGGAATAGGCAAAGAAATCTTTCCAGAAATAAAATCTCAGTTTGAGGGTAATGATATATAATGCTATTCATTCCTTACTGCAGATTGTGAATATGATGACTTGGATGGAGTCATTGATAATAAATTCATATCCATAAAAGTCAATGCAAAAGATGCAACAGACAGAATGAATGAGTTTATATATAAAGTTCTTGACTTCTTTAATCTTCCCCAACTTGAACTATCTGTTCTTTCGCAATGGGAGTCAGATAGAAACGAATTCCTCAAGGAAGTATGCAAACTTGATTTAGATGGAGATCAGAGAAAGAAAACAAAAGATAGTGAGAATCCGAAGCCGGATTCTTTGTCTGACTTTGACAAAAAACACTTAAAGGAATGGGCAAACAGTGATGATGGGGAATGCTGGATAATTGAAACAATAGATGGCTCTTTTATTCAGATCGGAGAAGAAGAAATTTGTGTTAATAGTGGGAGGGAAAGAGCAGAATGGGACAACTTCTTTGAGCGACTAATAGAACTTGGATTTGCAGTTATAGATCGGCCCAATAGTGACGGAAGTCCTATATACAAATTGAAGAAATCTGGATATGATTATGTAGAATCATTAAAAGCATAAGTTATACAAAAAGTAATTACTGGATAACTACAATATATTGTTTTTAACAGAATAGCAATTGGAATAAAAATAGTAACTTTGCAAGCTAGATATTAGTATGGACGAGAAAACAATAAAAGAAGCACTACGGAAAGGTGAGCGGGTGACGCTGGAGTGCAAGAAGCTAAGGCTGAGGTGCCGAAGTCAATTTGGCAGACGTATTCGGCTTTTGCCAATACTATAGGTGGACTGATTCTGCTTGGCGTGGATGAAGACATGCAGGTAAAAGAAATCTTTTCTGAAAGCAAATTGGCTCCAAGTTACAAGTATAGGACTAATTGGATTACATTCTACAAGTGACGAACTTCGATAAAATGCAGAGAGAATAACGATATACGGAATAAAAGCATTAACTTTGCAAACGAAATGAGATATGGCAAAACGTAGAGAAATAAGGAATAGTACGGCAGAGTTCCTCATCTTTCAGATAGAAGGAAAGGAACAAGGGGTAGAGGTGTACTATAAGGACAAGACTGTGTGGTGTACCCAGAAAGCAATGGGTATGCTGTTTGACTGCTCAACGGACAATGTGGGACTTCATCTGAAGAACATATTTACAAGCGGTGAACTGGTTACTCAGTTCTACAACCTCGATGCCATCATCAGTGTGGGGTATCGTGTCAATAGCATCCGGGCTACTCAGTTCCGTCAGTGGGCCACAAGTGTACTTCGTGAATATGCCATTCGTGGTTATGTGCTGGACAGGAAACGAATGGAGAATGGCACGTTCTTGGATGAGGACTACTTTGAACACCTGTTAGCGGAGATTCGAGAGATCCGTTTGTCTGAGCGACGTTTCTATCAGAAATTGACGGACATCTATGCGACAGCAGTTGATTATAATTGTGATGCGCCAACGACAAGGCTCTTCTTTAAGATGATGCAGAACAAGATGCACTATGCTGTTCATGGACGCACAGCCGCAGAGTTAATAGTTGAGCGTGCTGATGCTGAACAGGAACACATGGGGTTGACGACTTGGGAAAACGCACCTGACGGCAAAATAGTAAAGACAGATGTGTCGATAGCCAAGAACTACCTAAAAGAGGTGGAACTGGCAGACATGGGGCAGTTGGTGAATGGTGTACTGGAATTGGCAGAACGTATGGCTAAACGTCATATCCCAATGACAATGGAGGACTGGGCCAAACAGATTGATACCATCTTGGCGGCTGGTGGTAATGAAGTGCTGCAAACGGCAGGTTCTGTAACAGCTGAAGAAGCCAAAGAACATGCCGAGACAGAATTTGAGAAGTACCGCATCGTACAGGATCGTTTGTTCCAGAGTGACTTTGACAAGTATTTGGGTGAATTGCCTTTTGAAGATCAGTAATATCCTGTATGCAACATGCCATTACGGTAGAGGGACGTAGCCTAATACTTTATATAAAGAAAGATTGCGATTTCTTACAAAGTTACGAAAAATCTGGCAAACACCATCCATTAGTCGAATGAAAAATCTTGTAATGGTAGCAAGTTTCAAGAAAAAGTAGTATCTTTGCACCATCAATGATTGCTGACGAGCTGAAATATCGCATACGGGGTGCTTTCGGTTTCGAGCCGACAAGAGAGCAGCAGGAGGCCATAGATGTCTTCACGACATTCATGGCCGATCGTCATGAGCATGCCGTGATGATTATGCGAGGCTCGGCAGGTACGGGTAAGACGACGCTGGCAGCAGCTATTGTGCGTGCCCTGCAGTCGTTGGAACAGCAGCTGGTACTGATGGCGCCAACAGGACGTGCTGCCAAGGTGTTCTCGCTGTATGCGGGCAGTGCGGCTTATACCATCCATCGCCGCATCTATCGTCAGAAGTCGCTGGAGGGTGGCTTCGAGCTGGGCTATAACAATGCCCACGATACGTTGTTCATCGTCGATGAGGCCTCGATGGTCAGTCTCAATGGTGAGGGGCGTAGTCTGTTGGACGATCTGATCAGCTTTGTGTATAATGGTCGCAACTGCCGACTGATGCTCATTGGTGACCAGGCACAGCTGCCACCCGTAGGCGAGGAGGAGAGTCCTGCGCTGATGTCGTCCGTCTTGAGCATCTATGGCCTGCATGTCCACGAGTGTACCCTCAACGAGGTGCTGCGACAGAGTCAGGAGTCGGGCATCCTCTATAATGCGACAGAGGTCAGATGGCTGATGTACGAGGGGACTGTCCCCTCTGTGAGCAGCGAAGCGAATTACAGGGGGACTGTCCCCCATATGCAACTTCCCAAGGTCCATCTTCAAGGCTTTGCGGACATCCATGTCGTCCCTGGCGACGAACTCATCGAGACGCTGGCCAGCAGCTATTCGAAGGTAGGCCTCGACGAGACGATGGTGGTGACACGCTCCAACAAGCGTGCCAACATCTTCAACCAAGGCATCCGCAATCAGATATTGGGGCGTGAGGAGGAGTTGACTACTGGCGACCAGCTGATGGTGGTGAAGAATAACTATTTCTGGACCAAACCAGAGTCCCCTGACTCAGAGGGCTCAAGCTTGGAGTTCATTGCTAATGGTGACATGGCGGTGGTGCGCAAGGTGCGTAACGTCCACGAGCAGTATGGCTTCCGCTTCGCTGAGGTCACCATGACATTCCCTGACTACGATGACTATGAGTTGACAGCCACCGTCTTGCTCGACACGCTGACCAGCGAGGCTCCCGCCTTGACGCGCGACCAGCAGGAAGAGCTGTATAACAAGGTGCTGGAAGACTATGCCGACATTCCTCGCAAGCCTGACCGCATGAAGGCGCTGAAGGAAGACCGCTACTACAATGCCCTGCAGGTGAAATACGCCTATGCCGCCACCTGTCACAAGGCACAGGGTGGACAGTGGGCACACATCTATGTCGACCAGGGCTATATGACTGACGACATGCTCTCTGCCGACTATCTGCACTGGCTCTATACCGCCTTTACCCGCGCTACAGAGCAGCTCTATCTGATTAACTGGCCAAAAGCGCAAATAGAGCGCTGCGCTAGTGAAGAGTGAATAGTGAACAGTGAATAGTGAACAGTGAATAGAGAAATATGAGTATATATATAAATGACGACATAGCACACTTCGACTGGCAGGCGGCATTGCCCCTGCTGTCTGAACAGCGCAGGGAACAGTGTCTGCGTTTCAAGCATGAGCTGGGACGCAAGACGTGTGCTGCTGCCTACTTGCTGTTGTGTGAGACCCTGCGTAAGGAGTATGGCATCAGTGAGCCCCCCGTATTCGAATATGGTGAACACGGCAAGCCCACCATCGTTGGGCACCCTGACATCCACTTCAACCTCAGCCACTGTCGTGAGGCCGCCATCTGTGTGGTCAGCGACAAGCCCGTGGGTGTCGACATCGAGACCATTCGTCCCTATAAAGAGTCGCTGGCCCGCTATGTCATGAACGATGACGAGCTGCAACGCATCAATGGCTCTGCCCTGGAGTTCACCAAGCTATGGACGCAGAAGGAGGCCGTCGTCAAGCTCACCGGTCAAGGTATCACCACCGACCTGAAGTCTGTGCTCACCTGTTTTGCTGGTGAGCTCCAGACCGTTGTCACCGATCATTACGTCTATTCATTAACAAAACCGATATTACTATGAATCTAAACGGACGACGCGAGAGTTCTAATGTGGAAGACCGCCGCGGTATGGGTGGCGGCAAGAGAGCCGGCATGGGTGCTGGCATCGTGGGTGTCATCATCGCTATGGCTATCGCCTATTTTTCTGGTGGCGACCCCTTGTCGGCAGGTATGCAGGCCTTGCAGGAGAATGGCGGCTTGGGCTCGCTGACAGGCAACAATACGGAGGTCAGCGCTGAGCAGCGTGAGTTTACCGAGGAAGAGCAGGAGTTGGCACACTTCTCTACACAGATTCTGGCAGGTACCGAGGATGTGTGGAAGGAAATCTTCAAGGAGCACAACAGCGTGTATCAGGTGCCTACCATGGTGCTCTATACCGATGGCACGCAGACAGCCTGTGGCCAGGGCTCTGCCCAGATGGGACCGTTCTACTGCTCTGGCGACCAGAAACTGTATATCGACCTGTCGTTCTTTACCACCATGAAGCAGCAGCTGGGTGCCGATGGCGACTTCGCCTATGCCTACGTCATTGCCCACGAGGTAGGTCACCATGTGGAATACCTGACGGGTATCCTGGAGGAGACGCATGCCAAGATGGCGAGGATGAGTCAGACGGAGGCCAACAAGCTGTCCGTCCGTCTGGAACTCTTGGCCGACTTCTATGCCGGCGTCTGGGCACACCACGACAACAAGATGTTCGGCTCCCTGGAGGATGGAGACATCGAGGAGGCCATCAACTG
This sequence comes from uncultured Bacteroidales bacterium, assembly GCA_902800925.1. GTDB lineage: Bacteria > Bacteroidota > Bacteroidia > Bacteroidales > Bacteroidaceae > Prevotella. Next base: position 17,946 of record CADCGD010000047.1, read on the forward strand.
TGCACAGGTCATCGGCGACGACTATCTGCAGAAGAAAGCCCGTGGCTATGCCGTTCCTGAGTCCTTCAACCACGGCACCTCACGCCAGCGCGTCAAGTGGTTCAAGCGTGGCCTGGAGACTGGCGATGTATCTCAGGGCAACACCTTCGAATGCTCTGACTCAGAACTCTGATAGAGATACGAACGCCAGTATCATCATCTTTTTCATAATACTTCAATTGAATTGATCAAACCTGTTCAGTCCTTTGTTCAGATATTCCAGATAGCCGTCAATGTCCTCGTCGTAGGCTCGGCTGCCAGTGAGGGGCTTTCCTGTGACAGGGTCGAGGATGACGTAGAAGGGCTGGGCATTGGCACCGAACTTATGGCTCTGTAGATAACTCCACTTGGCACCAACGGTGTGCAGGGTCTTCGTGTTACCCTCGTCATCCGTCACCTCGAAAGGTTCGGCAAGAGGTGTCTTGTCGTCGACGAACAGCGAGATGAGCACAAAGTCGTTCTTCAGTTTGTCGGTCACGCGAGGGTCAGTCCACACGGCAGCTTCCATCTTGCGACAATTGACGCAGCCGAAGCCCGTGAAGTCAATCATGACGGGTTTGCCCTGTGCCTGAGCTGCAGCCATTCCGGCCTCGTAGTCGGTAAACTGTGCCTCTACGGTCTGGCTGTTGAGATTGAAGTCCTGCGTGTTCATAGGTGGTGCAAAGGCACTCACGGCCTTGCAGGGAGCGCCCCACAGACCTGGCACCATATAGATGGCGAAAGCCAATGAAATGAGTCCGCCCATGATGCAGACGACAGGCATGGGCTTCTTCAGCTCGCCACCAATCTCATCCTGTTGGAACTTCAGCCAGCCACAGAGGTAGGCGCCTAGCAGCGCAAAGATGACAATCCACAGCGACAGGAACACCTCGCGGTCCAGCAGGTGCCAGCCATAGGCCAGGTCGGCCACAGAGAAGAATTTCAGGGCGAAGGCTAGTTCAATGAAGCCCAGCACCACCTTGATGGTGGTCATCCACGAACCCGATTTCGGTGCCTGTTTAAGCCAGGCAGGGAACATGGCGAAAATGGTAAAGGGTAGGGCCAGTGCCAGGGCGAAGCCGAACATGCCAAGAGCGGGAGCGAGCCAGTTGCCGCTGGTGGTGGTCTCTACGAGCAGCAGACCGATGATAGGTGCTGTGCAAGAGAACGACACGAGCACCAGGGTGAAGGCCATGAGGAAGATGGAAATCAGACCACTGGTCTCAGAGGCTTTCGTGTCGACGCTGTTGGCCCATGAGTCGGGCAGTTTGATTTCGAACCAGCCGAAGAACGACAGGGCAAAGACCACGAGCAACAGGAAGAGGAAGATGTTGAACACCGCATTCGTTGACATCGCATTCAGCGTGTCGCTGCCGAAGAGTGCAGTCACCAGCAGTCCTAAGCCCAGATAGATGACGATAATGCTCAGACCATAGGTGAACGCATCGCGGATGCCTTTCTTCTTATCGTCCTTAGAACGCTTCAGGAAGAACGAGACCGTCATGGGGATGATGGGCCAGATGCAAGGCATGCATACAGCCAGCAGTCCGCCAACGAAGCCCATGAGCAGGATATACAGCAAGGAGTGGTCTGTGATGCTGTCACTGCCTCCCATTGCTTTCAACTCGTCGATGACGGGAGTCCAGAGGGCGTCGTCGTTGTTAAGTGAATAGTGAAGAGTGAAGAGTGAAGAATCAGCGCTCTCAGGCGTTCCCGTTTTCGTTTCTGTTTCAGCTTCTGTTTCCGTAATCGTTTTCGTTTCTATTTCCGTTTTCGCTTCTGTTACAGGACTCTTTCCCGTTTGCTTAAACGGCACTTCCGTTGGCGGCATGCAACTCTCGTCGTTGCATGCACCATACTCCAGATAACAGTCGATGACGTATTCGGGCTTGGTGAAGCGGATTTTCTGGACGAAGGTGGCTGTCTTCTCAAAGAATTTCAGATCCATGCCGAACATCTCGTCATACTTCTTGACGACGTTACCCTTGGGCGTCAGTTTGCCCACCGTCTCCACGCCCTCCATCTTGACGACATTGAACGAGGCACTGATAGGTCCGTCCTCGCCCAGGTCAGTGGAATAGACGTGCCATCCGGCGTCGATGGTGGCAGAGAAGATGATTTCACCTTCCGAAGTTCCTTTTGCGGTCTTCAGTTCCGACTTGAAATGAACGGGGTTCATCATCTGTCCGTTGGCTACTACCGAAAGAAAGAGCAGTAGCAGAAGTGCTGCATTTCTAAGAGATATTTTCATAGCTATTTTTTTTACAAATTATGGTTTGGAGTACAAAATCATTTCGTGATTCTAAGGACGGGGGCTATCTTGTTGCAGGGTTGGGGGAGGTTAACTACCAGACCCTCGGTGGTTTGTGTGGCCTTCAGTTTGCCGTAGCCCAGCAGATAGACGCTTTTAATCGATTTCTTGAAGTCGGGATTGCCCTTGGCCAGCGACTTGATGACCAGACGGCCATCCTCGGGCCAACCCATAGCGGTGGCATAGAGGTACTTTTTGTCTGGTGGGTCTCCAGCGACTGCCAGGTGGGCTCGTGCTTGCCCGCAAGCATCTGCTCGTGCGCTTCAGATACAGGAACCTGATAAGTTTGTGCCATTGCTGTGGTCATTGCGCACCACATGGTCAGTGTCAACATCGTCGTTGTCAGTTTCGTTTTCATATATGATTGGATTGTTATGCTGCAAAAGTAATACTTTTTTCTAAGACTATGCGTTTTTTGTTCGATTTTTTATAGTAATAGGTGGAGAATTGATGCAAATTGTGTATATTTGCACCTGACAATGAAGGCAAGGGTGTTTTTGTTGCTGCTGGTAAGCCTGTTGGCGGAGGCTGCGGTCGCACAGCCACTGTGTCAGGTGGTGCGGTACGACGAGAAAGACGGCGTGCCGTCTAGCCATGTGGTGCAGTTGCTGCAGGACGACCAGGGGTTTATGTGGTTTGCCACGTGGAATGGACTGTGCCGCTATGATGGGTATGAGTTTCAGACCTTCAAACCCAAGGCTGGCGACGGGTGTCACATGACGACAGACCGCATACGAAACATTGTATTGCTGCCTGACGAGAAGATACTTTGTTGGACGGACGAAGGCAACTACCTGTTTGATCTGTACAGCTATCGCTTTCGCGATATGGAGGACGGTGAACAGCATTATACGGATCAGGACCTGATGAGACTGCGTGAGAGTCGTTCGCTGCTAAACCGCCAGGGGTACTCGTGGACGGACCGCCACCAGACGCAGTGGACGCTCAGCGCAGACGGTACGTTGACTTATCTGCAACAGGGAGGCGCTCAGCCGACATGCTATCCGCTATCTTTTGCTTTCAATACGCTGAACTTCGCCATGGCTGATCGTGATGGCAACCTGTGGGCACTGGACAATAGTGGAATTTGCCATTTCATCACGGATATTAGTCGTACATGTCGCTTGGACATCACTCCTGCTGACGAGGTGAAGTGTCTGTTTGCCGACAGCAAGGGACACTACTGGGTGACGACCAAGGAGGATGCTGCCATTCGCCTTTACGATGCTGCTACCGACCGACTGTTGGGTTTCCTGGGTGCTGACGGCCGACTGCACCAGCAGCATATCAGTTTCCTGGCTCCCGTCTATTGCATGTATGAGATGCAGGACGGCACCCTGTGGTTGGGCACCAAGAAGGGAGGACTCTTCCGACTGCGCAGCAAGGGTGGCGAACAGTACGAAATAGCCCATTTCATTGACATCTCGAGTCTTGATGTTTATCATATCGCAGCAGATTGTTTTGGTCGTCTGTGGGTGGCTATGTTGGGCGGTGGCGTCTGCTATAGTGACGACGCCAGTGCCGACCAGCCTCACTTCAAGGTGCCTAAGAACTTCCCTAAGGAGCAATGTCCACGCGTGCGCTACTTGTCGTTTACCGATAGCCTGTGGATGGCAGCAACGGGTAGTGGCTTGCTTGTAGCACGTATGGAGCGCCAGGTCGACAAGATGCTGTTTCGTCTGCACCAGCGCGAGACGGAGCGTGCCAGCAGTCTGAGCAGCAGTGCCACGATGGATGTGGCGCGCGACCAGCAAGGGCGCTACTATATCAGTACGGAGAGTGGGGGCGTGAACCTGATAGAAAGCAGCGATTTGTTGACCGATGAGCTCATTTTTCGCCATTTCAACGACAGCTTACACATGCAATATAGTGAAAACGTACAGTCGATGACGCCCCTTGCCGATGGTGGACTGATGGCTATCGGCAGTCATCAACTGACGCTGATAGATGACAAACAACGCAGTCGTGTGCTCGATGCCCATCATTTCCATGCGGACTATCGTTTCAGCGAGGCCCATCCGTTGCAGCTCAGTGGAGAGCGGTGGCTTATAGGACTGACGGATGGCGCCATCATTACGTCGATGAAACAGTTGACGGCCGATAGTCCCATGCCGACAGTGATGCTGACGGGACTGTCGATACAGGGTGGCAGTACCCGTTGGAACATTGCCCGACAGGATACATTGCGCCTGCAACCCCATGAGCGGAATATCACACTACGCTTTGCAGCCCTCGACTACAATGCCCCTGACCGTATCAGCTATGCCTTCCGGGTGCTACCCAACGAACACTGGCACTACATTGGTCACGACCGCTCCGCCACGCTCCTCGATATGGAGCCTGGAACGTATCTGTTGGAGGTGCGTAGCACAAATGTAGACGGTGAGTGGCAGGACAACCAACGACGTCTGACCATCATCGTCACACCCACCTTCTGGGAGGCGTGGTACGGTCAGCTGCTTATCCTGTTGTTGATAGTGGGTGTCGTACTGGCCATCGTCTATACCTTATTATATATACGTCGCATCCGTCGTCAGCACCGCGAGACGCTGGAGAAATACCTGGCATTGATAGAGGTTAGTGGTGAGAGGTTAGTGGAGAGAGAAGAGACGACGGAAGACCCCATGTTGCAACGTGTCATGCAGTATGTGGAGGAGAACCTGTCAAACAGCGATGCCAACGTGGGCGATATGGCTGCAGCAGCAGCCGTCAGTCGTAGTGGTCTGTTACGTAAATTGAAACAGACCATGGGTGTCACTCCGCAGGAGTTGCTCAGCGAGGCGCGCGTCAAGCACGCTTGTCAGTTGTTGCGAAGTACCGAAAAGAATGTCTCAGAGATAGCCTATGCCTGTGGCTTTACTGACCCGAAGTATTTCAGTCGGAGTTTCAAGCAAAGTACTGGGCTGTCGCCTTCGGAGTTTAGGGAAGGTAAGAGGTAAGAGTTAAGAATTAAGAGTTAGGGTAGAAAAATGCGTCAAATGAGTAGTTTGACGCATTTTTTATCCCTTATTGGTGCAAAAATACCCCCATTCCAACGGGAAATTGCTGTACCTTTGCAGCAGGTTTCAAAACAACAACCACTAAAAAACTACAAATCAAAACAAACAATGCAAAACAAACTCTTTAGAATGATGTTGTTCCTGCTGACGATGCTCATCACCGTCGGCAGTACTGATGCAGCAAAGAAGGTGCATACGCTGGGTGACTCCACGATGGCACCGTATGATGAGTCGGCCACCAATACGCGTGGTTGGGGAATGTACTTCGGCAATTTCCTCAGCAATGGGTGGACGTCAGTGAACTATGCCAAGGGAGGACGCGACTCCCGTGCTGGTTACAACGAACTGTGGCAGAATGCCAAGAACAATGTGGAGGCTGGCGACTATGTGCTCATCCAGTTTGCCCACAACGACACACAGTTCGGTGGAATGGACAATCTGGAACTGCAGGCTTATTATAATAAGATAGGTGATGCCACTAATGCTGCAGCTGTGAAGAAGGATGGTCGTGGCACCGTGCCCAACAGAACCTATAAGGAGTGTCTGAAGCAGATTGTCGATGCTGTCAAGGAGAAGGGTGCCATCCCCGTGCTGGTATCTTCCGTCTGCCGTTGTTATTTTACCAATGGTGTAGCTCCCATCACACGTGCTGGCCGTCATGACATGGGCGACAAGTATCAGATCCTGACCGATAATGGTCCTGTCAACGGCACCAAGTTGGCTGAGGACGACCATAGCTATGACTTCCGCTACCAGATGGAGCAGTTGGCTAAAGAAGAAAACGTCGATTTCATCGATATGACCACGGCTACCAAAGACCTCTATGAGAGCTATGGAACCTATGACAAGTGCTATGCTGCCCTCTTCGATAAAGGTGGTGAGAAGGACAATACCCACTATAACCTGACAGGTGCTCTGACGGCTGCACGTCTCTGTGCACAGCTGATGAAAGATAAGGGTTTGCTGACAGATGGTATCGAGATTCCTACCGATTTATCCATATCTCCCTCTACTGTCGATTTAGGTGAAGGCTATCTTGGTAAGACTGCTATGAAAGAGATGACACTTAGCGGACTGGGACTGGATCCATCTGCGGGTTCTGTAACTATTACCGCCTCTGATGGCATGATGCTTTCTACAGACAAACAGAATTGGGAAAATTCTCTTTCTGTTAAGTACGAGAATGGTACAGTTATCAAGACGTTCTATGCCAAGGTGAATCTGACCGCTGTAGGTCAGTATAACGGCACGGTGACTGCTACACAGGGCGACAAGAGTGTCAACGTACCCGTTACTATCAAGGTTGTTGAGTTGGGCGGTGGCGATCCCTTCACCGTCGGCTGGACCATGAACAATACTGACAAGGCAAAGGCTACCGTTACAGGTGATGCTACTGCTGCAGACGTGAAATACGAGGGTCTTGAGACTTATGGATATGTTAATGGCTTTGGTGCTTTGATTGCTCCTACGGGCAGTACTGGCGCATGGCCCACAGCAGCCATCGACGATCAGAACCAGTATGTGCAGTTTGCCGTTACTGCCCCTGAGGGCAAGAAGCTGGACATCAACAGCATTGCTATGAATATCAAGGCACAGGGTGGTGGAGCACTCCAGTGTCACGTTTATTATTCTACTGATGGCTTTGTGACACGCAAGACCATTTTCTCTACCAATGCTGCACTTACCAGCACTTGGAATGAAATCAGCAACGAGGATGTGGTCAAGGTGGAAGAGGGCGAGCAACTGCTCATCCGCGTCTATCCTTGGTCTGGACAAGTGGACAATGGTCGTTGGATATGTATCTCTGACGTCGCTGTCAGTGGACAGTCGAAGGATGCCGCTGGTGTGAACATTACAGGTTCCATATCTTACAAACTCGACAAGGGCGGACTGAACCAGGGCGACGATGTGGTCTTCGACCCAGAGACGCTGAGTGCAGGTTTTGTTGGTAAGAAATGGTCGGCAGGCTCGGCTCTCACTGTTGAAGGTACCATCCAGTACGTAGGCAAGAACGATGAGAAGACCAATCAGACAAAGATATATAATGGTACAGATGGCAGCTTCAGTAGTTCCGGCGGAGCCGACAATGCACTGACGTTGACGCTCACTCCTGAGGACGGCTTTACGTTTGTTCCCTCGAAAGTGAGTTTTAAGGCTGCCCGCTATGGCACTGACGGAGGTAATATCGGTGCTGCCGTCAAGGCAGGCGACAAAGAAGCAGTAATCGTTGATAACAAAGGGGTGAACCGTGGTGGAAAGAGTCTCGATATCGCCTCGTTCAGTGAGGAGGTCGATGGTATCTATGCCACTGCCGACAAGCCACTGGAACTGAGTTTCTATTTCCTTAATCTTGGCAAAACCAAGTCGATGGGTCTTTCGGATGTGGTCATCGAAGGTCAGCTCGTTGGTGCTGCCCAGCAGGTAACGAAATATGTGCTGAATACGCTCGTGGAACCTGCTGAGGCTGGAAGCATCAGTCGTGAACCCGAACTGGAACAGTATAAGGAAGGTGCGCAAGTGGTGCTGAAGGCCACCAAGAACTTTGGTTATAAGTTCAAGGAGTGGCAGGACGCTACAGGTGCTCAGGTGAGCACGGAGGCAGAGACCACCGTTGTGATGGATGGTGAGAAAACCATGAAGGCCGTCTTCGAGCAGGTGAACGTCTATAAGGTGTCTGCTAAGGTCGTCAACGATGCCGAGCGTGAAGGCTTGGGCAGTGTGACGCTGACCCCCAACGATCATAATGGTCAGTATGAGGAGGGTACCAAGATTACGGCTACGGCTAATGAGTCTAAGATTGTCAAGTTCCTCTCATGGACGGACGGCAACGAGAATGCTAGTGCCGCTAAAGAGCGCGAGCTGACTGTCAACAGCGATATGGAGCTGGTGGCTAACTACGAGGTGCAGGACTTCATTGCTGTCTTCGATGCCAGCAAGACAGTAGCCTACGACTACGAAGGAAAGCCTTTCACTGCCGATGAGGTGTGGGACGCCAATCGCAATGCCAAGTCATGCATCGTTAAACAGAGTGATGGTTCGCTGGTCTATTCTCAGAGCACAGGCACTCCCGTGGTGCGTAATCGCCAGAGCGTCGTATTATCCACTATCAACGGACTTTATCAGAACGGTTACAACACTGCAGAGATAGCCTGGCAGTATCAGTTCTCTACTGTTGGCTTCACGTCTGCTATCTTCACTGCTGATATGGCCGCCAAAAATGCGGCTACGAAGAACTGGAAGGCACAGTACTCTGTGGATGGCACTACCTATAATGACCTTGGTGAGGCTTGGCAGATGACGGCCAACGTAGCTACTCCTTTGTCATTCACGCTGCCTGCTGACGCTATTGGCAAGGAGACCGTATATATTCGTATCATGGGTACAGGTACTGAGTTGCTCAGCGACAAATATGCTTTCACTGCCGGTGAATTCTGCGGACTGAACTATGCAACCAATTCGGAATCAGGCGTAGGTAATGTCTATGTCCTGGGCGACGCTGTGGTCGTTGCCGACGAGACGGCTCCCGTGGTGACAGCAACTATCCCTGCAGACAACGCTACAGGCGTGAGCGCTACGGGCAAGATTACCATCACCTTCGATGAACGCATTGAGTCTGCTAACAGCGATGGTGCTGTAACACTGGGCGACAAGGCGTTACAGCCAGAGTGGAGCAGCCGTTCGGTAAGCTTCAATTACAGCCAGTTGGACTATGGCACACAATACACCTTCCAGATGCCTGCCAACTACGTGCAGGACCGTTCGGAAAACAAGTATGCTCAGGCTGTGGTTATCAACTTCACCACCATGCAGCGTCCTACCGTTGCAAAGGCACTCTACGACTTCATTGTGCCCACCGATGGTACCATCGACGAGGCTTTGGCAGCTGCCAACAGTCGTCAGGACAAGACCACTCGTTTCCGCGTGTTCATCAAGAACAGCGACAAGCCTTATGTGTTCCATCCCACAGGAAAGGTAACTGGCGGTGATGGTAACGAATACGACAATCCTACCTCTGTGCTGTCTGCTGCTAACACCAGCTTCATTGGTGAGTCAATGGAGGGTGTTGTGCTGACCAACATTACACCAGGTGCTACATGGAACAACGGCTTCGGTGACGCTTGTCCGTTGGAGGGCATCGGCAAGGGTGACGTGCTGCAGATTAAGGGTACGGACTGCTACTTCCAGAACCTGACTATCAAGACATCGATGGGTGATGCACATGGACGCGATATTGCCGTCAACGATCAGTCGAACCGCACCATCTTCAAGGATGCTTGTCTGTGGGGATATCAGGACACCTACGTATCAAACAACCAGAATGGTAAGTTCTACTTCGAGGGTGGCGTCATCCGTGGACGTACGGACTATATATGCGGTAAGGGTGATGCCTATTATAACAAGGTAACTTTCCGCCAGGTCAAGAGTGGCTATCTGGCTGTTCCCTCTGTTCCCAAGAAGTATGGCTATATCTTGCAGAGCTGTAAGATTGTAGGAGATACCGACGGTGTGAACGGTACCTATACCTTAGGTCGTCCATGGGGTCAGGGCACACCTATCGCCCTGTTCATCGACACCGAGATGGAGGTCGTTCCCTCTGCTATCGGCTGGAACGAGATGAGTGGTGGCTGGCCTGCCCGCTTCGCTGAGTATGGCTCGCATACTGCCAGTGGTGCTGCTGTAGACTTGAGCGGCCGTAAGACTATCTTTGCTGAGACCCACGAGAACAATCCTGTGCTGACTGCTGAGGAGGCTGCCGTTCCTACACTCGCTACCGTCATGGGTCAGGACGACGACTGGCAGCCTGCACTGCTCACCGAGCAGGCTCCCGTGCCTACTGGTCTGCAGGCTAACGGCGGTGAACTGTCGTGGACGGGTAGTGACTACGCCCTGCTCTATGCCATCGTCAAAGACGGTGAGATTATCGCCTTCACCAAAGAGGTTGCCTATACGGCTACTGAGGATGGTGAATATGCTGTCCGTGCTGCCAACGAGATGGGTGGTCTGAGTGCTGCCTGTGCTGCCATCAATGTCAACACTACTGGCATCACGAACAATAAGCGTGAAACAAGCACCAGTAACTGTTACTACGATGTGCAGGGACGTAAGCTACCTACGATGCAGCGTGGCTTGAACATCGTACGCATGAGTGATGGCACGACGAAAAAGGTGATGATAAAGTAATTAGGTATTAGTTCAATAGAATTTAAGGGAGGCTTGCCGTGATGGTAAGTCTCCCTCAATTCTTAACTTAATACGCACTATAACTCAATACGCATGTCCGTCAGCAATCTCCTCCTTGTCGAGTTTCTTCTTGTCGAGGGCATACCAGGCATAGGCGATGTAGGCCAGCACGAAGGGGATGAGCAGTGACACGTAGAACATGGTGCGCAGGGTGAACTCACTGCTGCACGAGTTGGCAAGAGTCAACGATGACTGCAGGTCGGCCGTAGAGGGGTAGTAGGCGGTGTGGTTCCATGCTGACATGAGCAGCAGGGGCAGTACGACGAGTACGACGCCAATACCAGCGGGCCAGATGCCCTGGATATAGTCCTTGGAGACGATGGTCTTTCCTATGGCAAAGAGCACCAGCACGACACCCGCGAGGAGTACGATGGTGAGGTACCACATATCGATGAAGTTATGGAGGTACTTGTAGGGCTCCATGAAGATGAGGCCCTCGTCGTTGTAGGCATAGCCGTCCTTCAAGAGCAGGTGGACGAGATAGGCGACGAAGAGGATGAGGAAGGGCACGGCGGCACCGATGAGTCGTACGCTGGCGCGACTGCGGATATCCTCGTCGTTCACATTATTAATAATATATAAGGTGCCCAACACACGAGCCAGGAACATTACCGCCAGTCCGAAGACGAGCACCCACGGGTTCAGCAGGGCGTCGAGGCCGTGTGAGGCGTTAGCCCAGCGAGAGATAGCCTCCCCCGACCCCTCCAAAAGGAGGGAAGAAAGCATAGAACTCTTAGAGACAATGAAGTTGGAACCCTCGAAGAAGGTGGCGACAGCACCGCCTAAGAGCAGGGGACCTACGAGACCATTGATGATGAGGAACCACTGGAAGGTCTTGGCACCTAGGATGTTGCCCAACTTGTTCTGGAACTCGTAGCTGACGGCCTGCAGGACGAAGGTGAACAGGATGGCCATCCACAGCCAGTAGGCTCCGCCGAAGCTGGTGGAGTAGAAGAGGGGGAAAGAGGCAAAGAATGCTCCTCCGAAGGTGACCAGCGTGGTGAACGTCAGCTCCCACTTACGACCTGTCGAGTTGATGATAAGTCGACGGCCTTCCTCGGTATATCCCAAAGAGCGTACCATGGAGTTGGCACCCTGTACGAACAGCAGGAAAACCAGCAGGGCTCCCAGCAGTGAAACCAGGAAGCACCAGTAGTGTTGTAAGAAATCGTATGTCATGGATTAAAGGAGTTAAAGGAGTTAAAGAAGTTAAAGAAGTTAATGGGTTTCCGGTCCCTTCTTAATCTGCTTCAGCAGGATGCTAATCTCTACGCAGAGCATCAGCGTGAAGAGGAACAGGAAGAGGAAGAACGTCAGGGCTACCGAGAAACTCTCGATGTCGCTGACACCCACCCATGTGGGCAGCATGTCCTGAATGGTCCAGGGCTGACGACCAAACTCTGCCACCAGCCAGCCGCTCTCTGAGGCGATGTAGGCCAGAGGTACCAGGAGGATTGCCAACCAGTAATGCCAGGCAGGCAGACCAGTGATGTCGTGACTGTCGGCCTGTGTCTCTGGCAGGATACCAACGGTAGCCAGCAGACGACGCGTAATCACAGAGATATACGGTATCTTAAACGACAGGATAGCCAGTATCAGGAAGTAGAGGATGAACAGACACCCTGCACCTACCATGATGCGGAAAGCCCAGAAGTTGACCCAGATAGGTGGCACAATATCCTTCTTGTCCTTCACATACCCATAGCCGAAGTAAGGCATATTCTCGTTGAGTGTGTTCAACTGGTCTGCGAGTACCGATTCAGGGGCACCCTCAGCCTTTGCCTTACGGTAGTCTGCAAGGGCCTGGATGGCCAGCTTACCGCGTTCTATCTTTTCATAGACGGAAGGTTCCACGGTACCATCGGCCTTCGTATATCCGTTGAGGATGTCGTCGATGCCAGGCACAAAACCTTTGAAGTCGTTGGTCGCCATGAAACTCAAAGCATACGGTACCTCGATGCCAGGAACTATCGTCAGCCCCTGGCCATAACCACCATCATACAAAGCCTCCATGGCAGCCAGTTTCATGGGTTGTACCTCAGCCACGCTCTGTGCTGACTTATGACCTGTCATGCCTGCACCCAGCGAGGCGATGAGTCCCACGACGGCAGCAATCTTGATACTCTCCTTAGCCAAACGAATCTCGCGCTTCTTCATCAGGTACCAGCATGAGACTGCTACGACGAAGATGGCACCGATAATCCAGGCGGAGATAACCGTGTGACAGAACTTGTCGATGGCAAACGGCGACAGCGCCACGTCGAGGAAACTGACCATCTCGTTGCGCATGGTGTCAGGATTGAAGGCACAGCCCACAGGATACTGCATCCATGCGTTAGCCACCAATATCCACCAGGCAGAAATCGTGGCACCCAGACCTGTCAGCCACGTTGAGGCCAGATGGAAGCCTGGCGATACCTTCTTCCATCCGAAGTACATTACGGCCACAAAGGTAGACTCCATGAAGAAGGCCACAATACCCTCGATGGCCAATGGCGCTCCGAAGATGTCACCTACAAACCAGGAGTAGTTTGACCAGTTGGTGCCAAACTCAAACTCCAGAATGATTCCCGTAGCAACACCCATGGCGAAGTTGATGCCGAAGAGGCGTTGCCAGAACTGGGCTGCGTCACGCCAGAAGGTGTCTCTTGTACGATACCAGCATGTCTCGACGATCCCCATGATAACAGCCAGTCCCAATGTCAGGGGCACGAAGAGCCAGTGGTAGATAGCAGTCAGTGCAAACTGTGCCCTTGCCCAGTCGATGGAGTGGTTGCTAATGGTTAATAATAAATCATTCATAGCTTTTTATGTTTTAGGATTTGTAATTTTTATTTCTTTAGTATCTGGGTTGCCACAAACTCTGATTCCTTTCCTTCGTCAGCATGGGTGCTGATATAGTTGGGGAAAAAGAATATCTTCAAGATGACAAAGATGATGAACAGCTTAATCAGAATGATTGCCCACAGGGTACGGCCTAACGTCATTTGGCGAAAGCCGTCTCTGTAAAGGTCGAAAGCCCTGTATAGCCAGTTTTTTTTGTCCATCACGATGCTCTCTTTGCGTTAATAATGTTGCAAATATAGTAAATAAATTCAAAACTACCAAGTTTTCTTTGGTATTTCGTGGAAAAAGTTTAACTTGTTATGAATAACAAGAAAATTGTACTGCCCTTAGTGGTGGTTATTGCGTTGTTAGTAGCAGGAATTGTTTATCTCACGATCAGTCTCAATGAGGAGAAGCAGGTAAACAAGGACATGCAGGAATTGGCTGTTCTGGAGAAGCAGGAGATGGAAAATGAATACCAGCAGTTTGCCGACCAGTACAGCGAGATGAAGACGCGCATTAACAATGACTCTATCGTGGCCCAGCTGACCCGTGAGCAGGAGCATACCCAGCAGTTGCTCGAGGAACTGCGTAAGACGAAGGCTGACGATGCTGCTGAGATTACCCGCTTGAAGAAGGAGTTGGCAACCGTTCGTGCCGTACTGCGCAGCTATGTTCTTCAGATTGACTCGCTGAACCAGCTGAATGCTGAACTGATGGACGAGAACAATCGTGTGCGTTCAGAGTTGGAGATGACCAACCAGCAGAACCAGCAGTTGGCATCGAGCAATATGACGCTGTCAGAGAAGGTGGCTATCGCCTCTCAGCTGAATGCCACTAATATCTCACTGACTCCGCTGAATAAGAAGAATAAGGACAACAAGTATATGAAGAAGGCCCGCACGCTGCTCGTCGGCTTCAATATTGCCCGTAACGTAACAGCGGCCAATGGAACCCGTGAGATTTTTGTGCGTGTAACCACTCCGATGGGTGATGTCCTCAATGGTGGTGGCTCGTTCCAGTATGAGGATCGTCAGTTGGTTTACACCATGAAGCGTTCTATCGACTATAGTGGCGAGGAGACCTCAGTGACTGCTACATGGCCCATCAATGAGACCTTGGCAGGTGGCTCTTACAACGTCAGCATTTTTGCCGACGGTAATATGATTGGCTCAAGAAACTTTACGTTTGAAAAATAAATGAATAAAGTATTAGCTATTAGCTTTTGGCTATTGGCTCTTGGCATACATCCTGTCGAGGCTCAGCGTGTACTGAGTCTTGATAGTTGTAGGGCTATGGCGTTGCGCAACAACAAACAGATGAGTGTGCAGCGTGTCAAGCAGGAGGTTGCTAAGAACATCCGTAAGGCTGCACGCACGAAGTACCTGCCTCATGTCAGTGCTGTTGGTGGCTATGTGTACACTAGCAAGGAGGTTTCCCTTCTCAGCGACGATACTAAGGATGCTCTGTCAAATTTGGGAACGAATAGCGTCAATCAGTTGCAGACGGGATTGTCAACGGCTATGCCCGTGTTGAGTGCTCTGTTTGGTGGTGCGGCTCCTGTGGCATCCATGATGAATGGCATGGCAGGAACACTGAACCAGTTGGGAGAGGGTATCGTGGATGCCTTCCATACGGATACGCGCCATATGTTTGGTGGTTCTATCTTCCTGACACAACCTGTATTCATGGGTGGTGCTATCGTTGCGATGAACAAGATAGCAGACATTGGTGAAGACCTTGCCGCCAATTCTGCCGATGCACGTCGTCAGGAAACCCTCTATCAGATAGACCAGGCCTACTGGCAGGTGGTATCGCTCCGTCATAAGCAGAAACTGGCTGAGGGATACCTTGACCTGGTAAAGAAACTTGACGGAGATGTGCAGAAGATGATTCGTGAAGGTGTCGCTACCCGTTCCGAAGGTCTGAGCGTCAGCGTGAAAGTCAATGAGGCCGAGATGGCAGTTATGAAGGTCAACGACGGTCTGACGCTGTCGAAGATGTTGCTGTGTCAGCTCTGCGGACTGCCTGTCGATGAACAGGTGACGCTGGCAGACGAAGAGACCGATCAACTGGCTACTGCCGCCACGATAGATGCATTCCACAAAGAGGATTATCTGGAGAATCGTCCTGAGCTGAAGATGCTGCAGAATATGGTGGATATTGGTCATCAGACCACCAACATGCTGAAAGCAGGTCACCTGCCTCAAGTGCTGTTGATGGGCGGCTATACGGCTACGAATCCCAATGTGTATAATGGCTTCCAGCGAAGATTAGGGGGAGCATGGAATATTGCTGTCATGATGCGTATACCCATCTGGAACTGGGGAGACGTAGCATATAAGGTACGTGCAGCCAAGGGTGCTACCACCATTGCTTCCTTGGAATTGGAGGAAGCCCGCGAGAAGATGGAACTGCAGGTGAACCAAAGCAATTTCCGCGTCAACGAGGCCAACAAGAAGTTGGAACTGGCACTGACCAGTCAGCAGCGTGCTGAGGAGAATCTGCGTACTGCCAACCTGGGATTCAAGGAGGGTGTCATCTCGTCGACAACTGTGATGGAGGCACAGACCGCTTGGTTGCAGGCCCAGTCGCAGCGTATCGATGCCGAGATAGACGTCCAGCTGAGTCGTGTGAACCTGCAGAAGTCGTTGGGTACGCTGCGATAGAGAATTGAGAATTGAGAATTGAAAATTGAGAATTATATAAAGATGAGTGCAAAAACACAACATAACAACATTCTGCTGGCCATCATAGGTTTCGCTTCAGTGGTGGTCATCGTTGGTGTCATTGGTTTCTTCGCCTTCTCACGTGACGCAGAGGTCATCCAGGGACAGGTCGAGGTCAGCGAGTATCGCGTGTCGAGCAAGGTGCCAGGCCGTATCCTTGAGATACGTGTCAAGGAAGGTGATTTTGTGAAGGTTGGTGACACACTGGTCATCCTCGATGCTCCTGAGGTGCGTGCTAAGATGGAACAGGCCCGTAGTGCAGAGGATGCTGCTTCAGCCCTTGAGTTGAAAGCACAGAACGGAGCCCGCGAGGAGCAGATTCGTGGTGCCTATAATGTACTGCAACAGGCAAAGGCTGGCTTGGAGATTGCTGAGAAGTCTTATCAGCGCATCCAGCGCCTCTTCGACGAGGGTGTCGTCAGCGAACAGAAGCGTGACGAGGTATATGCCCAGTACAAGGCGATGGAGGCACAGATGAAGGCTGCCCAGAGTCAGTATGACATGGCTGTCAATGGTGCCCGTCGTGAGGATAAACTCGCTGCTGCTGCCCAGGTGGGTCGTGCCAAGGGCGCTGTCCAGGAGGTTAACTCCTATATCCATGAGACTGTACAGATAGCTCAGGCGGAGGGAGAGGTGATGGATATCTATCCCAAGCAGGGCGAACTGGTAGGTACAGGTTCACCCATTATGACTATTGCCGTGATGAAAGACCTTTGGGGTACGTTCAATATCCGTGAAGACCAGTTGAATGGTCTGGAGATTGGCAAGACATTCTCTGCCTTTGTTCCTGCTTTCAACAAGGACATTCAGATGAAGGTGTACTACATGAAGGATCAGGGCTCGTATGCCGTTTGGAAGGCTACCAAGGCCAATGGCCAGTACGACCTGAAGACCTTTGAGGTAAAGGCGCGTCCTGTGGAGACTATTGAGGGCTTGCGTCCTGGCATGAGTCTCGTCATTAAGTAGTTAGAGACGCTTAGAAGGAGTTACAGACAGTGAGGGCGCTCAGACAGATTTACGAGTTGTCGGTGAGGGAGTGTAAAATCTTCCTTCACAACCCCATCTATGGATTCTGCATGGTGGCGTTCCCGTTGGCTGTCATCTTTTTCTTCACCAGTCTGCTGGAGGAAGGTCAGCCGAAGGAGATGCCTGTGGGTATTGTCGATTTGGACAACACCTCAACAACACGTGCACTGATTCGTACACTGGACAGTTTCCAGAGCTGTGAGGTGGTGGCACACTACACAACACCTGCTGAGGCCCGCGAAGCCATCGAGAACAACAAGATTTACGGTTTCCTGTATATCCCTGAGGGAACAACAGAGAAACTCATTGCCAGTCGTCAGCCCAAGATCTCCTTCTATTATACGATGACGACCATCGTGTCTGGTTCCCTGGTGTATCGCGACATGAAGACCGTTGCCACGTTAGGCTCGGCAGCACTGGGCATGGCAACGATGCGTGCCAAGGGACTTACCAACCAGCAGATCAAGACGTTGCTGCAACCTATCGCCATTGACCTGCACCAGATTGGCAATCCGACGACAGACTATAATGCTTACCTGACAACGGTGATGGTGCCTGGTATTATCATGTTGTTCATCTTCCTGATTACGGCCTATGGCATTGGTACCGAACTGAAGTTCAAACACGGCAAGCAATTTGTGGAGATGGGTGAACCACATATCTGGGTGTCGATTATCGGAAAGTTCCTGCCGCATACGTTGGTGTGGCTCGCTATCACCTTTTTCTATTCGTTCTATGTCTTTGGCATCATGGGGTTCCCGCATCCTGGTGGTGTACTCAGAATCGTTCTGCTCAACGTGTTGATGGTACTCTCGGCACAGGGCTTCGGACTCTTTGCCTTTGGACTGATGCCGTCGTTGCGCATGTCCATGAGTGTCTGTTCGCTGTGGGCTGTGCTCAGTATTTCTATGGCAGGCTCGGCATTTCCGTTGATAGGTATGGACGGTCCCTTGCAGGCTATGGCGTGGCTGTTCCCCTTGCGCCATTACTTCTAGCCTTCATCCTGTTGCCTATCATGGTGGCAGGAAAGATTAAGAATGCCATGTTAAACTACGTTTACATACCATGAATCAACAGGGAATATTACATACTATCGCAGATGGCGTACGCGATGCCTGTTACATCTGGCGCGACGAGTTGCGCTTGGTGCTGAAAGACGAGGGTGTGCTCATCTTCTTCATCATTGTACCGCTGATCTACCCGTTGCTCTACTCGTGGATATATAATAATGAGACCGTGCGCGAGGTGCCCGTTGTCGTTGTCGATGACTGCCATTCTGCCTTGAGTAGGAAGTTTATCCGCATGTGCGATGCCTCGCCTGATGTGCAAATCAAATACCATGCTTCAGACATGGATGAGGCCCAGATGCTGGTAGGCCGACAGATTGTAAAGGCTATCTACCGCATTCCTGCCGACTTCGAGAGCAACCTGATGCGTATGCAGCAGTCGGTGGTCAGCGTCTATTGCGACATGAGTCTGATGCTGACCTACAAAGCGGCCTACCAGACGGCGTTGGCAGTGTCGCAGACCATGAATAAGGAGATTCAGATTCAGTTGGCATACAATCCTGGTGGGGGCTATGGCTCTGCTGTATTGCCTGCTGTACTGATGCTTATCCTGCAACAGACCCTCGTGCTGGGTATTGGCATGGCGGCAGGTACTGCCCGTGAGACCAACCGCTTCAGCGACCTTGTGCCCATCCAGAGCCACTATCATGGCACGTTCCGCATCGTCTTGGGAAAGTCGATGGTTTATTTCATGATTTATGCCGTTATGGGTACCTGGCTGACAGTTGTTGTGCCTCGTCTCTTTAACTTCCCGCATCTGGCCCAGTGGTATAATCTGTTGATGTTGATGCTGCCCTACACGTTGGCGTGCATCTTCTTTGGCATCACGGTGAGTTGTCTGGTACGCTATCGCGAGAATGTCATGCTTCTCATGGTCTTTGTCTCCATACCGCTGCTGTTCCTCAGTGGTGCTTCGTGGCCCCAGTCTGCCATCCCTGGCTTCTGGCAAGGCATTTCTTGGCTCTTCCCCTCTACCTTCGGCGTGCGTGCCTATGTGCGCCTGAACTCCATGGGCGGTTCCATTGGCGACGTACTCTTTGAGTATCAGGTCCTCTGGCTCCATGTGCTGATTTATTTCATCGTGGCTTGTTTGGTTTACCGCCACCATATAAACCTTGCCCGCCGACATGCTGAAGAGCTCAAGACGGAATAAATAGCATGAAAACAACAAAAAAACACCCATTTCATCGGGATTTTTTTGCTTGGCAATTTCTGCCAGGCTTATTTTTTCCCGTTTTGAGACTCTTTTTTCCTAGCGTGGGACTGTTGTTTTCTGAGGACCGACTACTTTTGCAGACGAAATCGAGAATACAAACGTAAAAACAAGTAAAAATGAAAAAGAATCTCTTGACACTTGCAGCGCTTCTTTGCTGCACAATGACAACAACGGTATTCACCGCCTGTACCGACGACGATGACAACTCTTCGCAGCGACAGGAAACGAATCCTGACGACCAGACAGCTTATACTGTGAAGATGGTGCCGGTGAACCGTGACGGCAACAATAGTGGTAACGTAGCCATCCGTTTCTACGAAGACATGCCCTCAGTACCTTATATCTCTGTAGCTGATTTCCAGAACATCGTGGTACCTGGCACGACAGTCAGCGTGACGAAGACGGGTACAGCCACCTATGAACTGAAGAACGCTGGTGGCACGCTGATCGTAAACACCATTGGCGAGACCTGCGCCTTCGATGATTTCCTGGGATTTACCAACCAGATGGGACTTGTACAGGCAGGCATGGAGAATGGCTACTACGACGGTCTTCCCTATGTACGCTTCAACCATCAGACACTCAGCGGTGGCTCACCGGCTGTGAACTTCGACTACAGTTCCTACGGCATCAACCTGCGCGGCGACGAGACGATGGTCTATTTCCCCTTCGCTACGCTGGCCGACCTCTATGCTGACCTCTATGGCCATAATACCGCCTGCAACGGCGAGAAGGTGGTCTATGCCAGCAAAGACGATAATGGGAATAGCGGCATCGGTGGTTTGGATAGCGACTTCCTGATGGAGAATCTGCAGAAGAACAAGGTACGCAAGGCAGACATGGTGGCTTACAACTATGCCGAGCTCTGTTTCACCATCGACCATTTCTATGGCATGCCCACGGGTTCTGACTTCGAGAAATCCATCCAGGAGAAAGGTCTGGACAAGACGCTCGAGGCCGATGCTGACGGACAGACCGTTAAGCAGTTACTGCTGTCTGCAAACATCGACGACTATGCTGACGGCATGTGTATGCTCTATGCCTACCTCTACGACGGAGGACACACACATATGTGGTATGGCACCCCCACCACGACATTCGCCGAGAAATATCCCTCGCTCTACAGCTATTATAGTGAAAGAGTCACGATAGTTAGAAATAGGACGTCTCTGCAGATATATGGCATGACTATTCCAGAGCGTAAGGCTTTCTTTGGTGACAAGAACACCTATCACAAGAAGGGCAATACTGCTATCTGTCATTTCGACAATTTTGCGCTTAACGACAAAGCGGCCTGGGATAACTACTATCAGGGCAAGGGACCGCGCCCCACGCAGGCTACCAGTCCTGAAGACCCGATGGCTATCTTCCTCGATGCACTGGAGCAGGCTGCTGCCGACCCTGAGGTGAAGAACTTCGTGCTCGACCTGAGTGTCAACACCGGTGGCTCGTCGGATGTTGTGGTGGCTATGACCTCGCTGATGTACGACCAGAGCCTCTTCCGTGTTTACAACGTGCTCACCGGCCAGAAGACGGAGTGGCACTACGACGTAGACCGCAACTTCGACGGTAAGTATGATGCCCTCGACCAGGATGTTCACTACGACCTGAACTTTTGCATTATCACTTCACCAATCTCTTTCTCCTGCGGCAACCTCTACCCATCCCTCTGTAAGGATGCAGGACTGCTCATTGCCGGTCAGAAGAGTGGGGGCGGCAGCTGCGCCGTCGGGGCTCACCGCACTGCCGATGGGTTCTATTACCAGATTTCTGCAGCACGTGCCCGTCTGAGTGACGCGAACTGGCAGAACATCAACGACGGTATCACCCCGCATGTGACGATAGACTACGCCAAAGAGATGGAATATCTATACGAGGATGGTCGCAATTATACCTTATACTACTACCAGAATTTCTGGAAATTAGACAACCTGAGCACCATTATCAGCGAGTATTACAAAAATAAGTAAATATACAATCAATTAAAATTTAAACCCGATGAAAAGAACCATTTTTTTCCTGGCACTGATGCTGCCGACGCTGGTCTTTGCCCAGTGGCGTGTAGGTGCCAACGTAGGACTATCCTACAATCATCCTACTATTGACAAACAATACATGACCGACCTTGTGTATAAGGACCGCTGCGGTGTCTCTTTCGGTCTGATGGGACAGTATGACTTCAACGACTGGCTGGGTGTGCGTGCCGAACTGGACTGGGTCCAGAAGAACTATCGTCAGACACGTAACGTCGCTGACAACCAGGACTACAAGTTCACAAACGACTATCTCTTGATGCCCGTCATGGCATCGTTCAGCTTCGGCGGTGAGAAGCTCCGTGGCTTCTGCAACGTCGGTGTCTATGGCGGCTACTGGCTTAACAGCCATCGCAAAGGCGAGGACTTTCATAATGTGTCAGACTATACCTATTCTTTCTCTGAGAAGGTGGAGTTCGACGACGACCGTGACCAGCGCTGGGACTGCGGTTTCGTAGGCGGCCTGGGACTGGAGTACCGCTTTGCCAAGAGATGGGGTGCTCAGGTGGAGGCTCGCTACTACTATAGCACCACCAGTTTCCGCAAGGAACAGCCCCACTTCAAGGACATGCGCTACCACTCCACGTTGGGTCTGCAGGCAGGAGTGATGTACTTCTTTTAGTGAACAGTGAATAGTGAATAGTGAAAAGAGAAAAGTTATGAAAAACAAGATAATGATATTAGGAGCACTGCTCCTGCTGGTGATGGTCACCAGCTGTCGCGAAGAGAGCGACGCCGTACAGAACTACGTCTTCAACGACGGACAGGCCTTCAAGGAGGCAAAGGAAAGCTATGCAGGCAAGTTCAAAGTACTGTGGAAAGCACTTGACCAGAACTATGCCATTTGGGACTATGAGCGTAGTCTGGGGGTTGACTGGGATGCCGTCTATGACGAGTACCTGCCTAAGTACGAGGCCCTCGACGAGCGTGACGACGTCACCGATGACGAACTCAAGAAACTGCTCGAAGAAACCTTGGCTCCCCTGCACGACGGTCACTTTGCCGCAGAGATGCAAAACCACAAGACTGGCAATTTCGTCATGGTCAGTCCTAGCCACATGCGCGTTGAACAACGCAGCGACTATGAGTCTGCACGGTATACCACGCACGACATGAGTGCCTATCTCCCTGCGGAGTATGGTGGCACGGGCAACCAAATTCTGGAATACAAGGTGGTCAATACCCAAAACGTAGGCATCCTTAAGACAGCGTATAATACCCCAGGTATTGGCCGTCTGTGGGCAAAGGACCACGTCAACGATCCTACGCTGGCGGACTACCAGAAGCATGCGCTGCAGGATTTCATCACCAACTTCGACAATTTATACAACCAGCTGCTCAACGGTCTTAATTTGGCGACAGGTCTTCAGATGTACGACCAGCTGGTAGCCGACAACCAGTATCTCAAGATTCCCGGACTTATACCGAGCAGCACTTTCGGCGACAAGGGCATTGCCGTCAAGTATGCCCATTTCAAGGATAACATCGCCTACTTGTACTTCAGCGGTTTCTATCTCACACCCTATCTTGATGACGATTGTTCCAAGGCAATGTTCGGTAATTTAGATCCTGTCGCCGAGCAACTCGCTCAGGCAGTGCGCCAGACATGGCAGGCGTGGTTTGACAAGGTGCAGGAACTCCGTGCCAGCGGCCAGCTCAAGGCTGTTATCATCGACCTGCGCGGCAATGGCGGCGGTATGCTTAACGACTTCGAGTACGTCCTGGGCAGTATGTTGCCCAGCGGAGGCTTCGAGGTAGGCCTCTCGCGCTTCAAGCGTGGCGTGGGCCGCTACGACTACTCGCCGCTGGTGCCCTTCAAGCTCCCAACTCTTGAGACAGCCCACGAGATTATCACCGAACCGATTGTCGTACTCGCCAACTGCGGGTCAGTTAGCATGGCAGAGATCACTTCGCTGAGTTGCAAACAGCTGACCAACGGCACCCTCATCGGCAAGCGCACCCATGGCGGTCTGTGCTCACTCCAGTCCGACCCCAGCACATATTATGAGAACTATTCCGGCATTGTCGGTGTCCGTTTCCAGACCCCTGTCTGGCTCTATATCCCCCACATGGCTACCATGTCCAAGGATAAGCAACTCTTCGAGGGCGTAGGCGTTACCCCCGACATCGATGTGGACTTCGACATTACGCTATCTCAAACCACGGGTCGTGACACTCAGTTGGAGCGTGCCCTCCAGTACTGCACCTCTGGCAACTGATTTTCTGAGTATGCCAGCTTGACAAAAAACGCCCATTTCATCGAGAAAAGTAAGCCTGGCAATTGCTGTCAGGCTTATTTTTTCCTATTTTGAGACTTTTTTTTCCTAGCATGAGACTGTAATTTCCCAAAAACAGACTAATTTTGCAGACGAAAATCAAAATCTAAATCAATAATGCATATGGATATAACACTTGTTTTCACTGTTGCCGTTACTGCTACGCTTATCGTGGTGGCACTAGTGCTGGTGGCCATTATCATTTACCAGCGTTGGCGTATTGGCGACCAAAACGTCTTCATCGAGCGTTTCATCCGACAGAACGAGGAACTGCGCCAGAAGATGAGGAAAGCAGGAATCGTTTAGGTGTTTTGCACTCAAAAGCGTGTGTGAATGAAGCAAAGGATTTACCTCATTATATTCTGCGTCGTGCTAGCCATGATGGCAGCTTGCACTCATAGCAGCGAGACGAAGGACGACGTGAGCAGTTCGGCAATGGCAGACTATCAGCGCGGTCTCGCCTACGACCAAGGGTGGCAGATGAAGCTAGCGGAGCATTACTATCGGAAGGCTTATCAAGGCTTTGCACGTAACCCGGCAAAAGACTGGTATCACTATACCGATGCGGGCTACCGCTGGGCTTGCTTGCGTTCTAGACGAGGCGACACAGAGGGCGCACTGAACGTCGTTACCGAACTGCTACACCAGGCAAAGGGAAACGATGCATTCCCCAAGGTTCAAGAGTCTGCTTTGCTGATGCTTATGACGGAAATCCAGCTACAGTTGCATCAGTACGACGAGGCTAAACTCACGGGACAGAAAGCCTACGAGGTGTTAGAACAGAATATCGATCATGTGAAACGAGGAGGATGGGATATGGCTTGGGCCTGTATGAACATATCCGCTATTTACCACACATCAGGAGACATCGAAGGCGCCATGTCATGGCTTGACCGCTGTGCTCAAGGGTTAGTTCTCGCAGAGCAAGAGCATGATGACTCGCTGCTGATTGAGGAATGGAAAGGCCATGTGGCACTCCAACGGGCATTGCTCTTACAAGAATCTGGTCACGCTGCCGAGGCTTCCGCCACCTATGCCGCTATTCCCCGAAGCCGTCTGATGGAGCCCAAAGCCTACACCGTGGCTGCCGAATACCTGATGGCGGCAGGTCGCTACGACGAGGCAGCCTACTGGTATGAACAGATTGACAGCACCTACTTGGCTACCGACGGCGCCAAGATGACTTTCGACAACATCGCTACGCGTCTCTCTCCCCGCTACATGGCCTACCGCAAGGCTGGCCGGAATGCCGATGCCCTGCTGCTTGCCGACAGTGTCAGCGCTGCCATCGACTCTGCCCTCGTCTGGCAGAAGCAAAACGATGCGGCCGAGTTGGCGGTCATCTATCAGACCCATGAGAAGGAACTGGCTCTGAACGATGCTAAAAGCGAAACGCGCATCCATCGTGTATTGCTTTTCGCTGCTATCCTTGTCATCCTGCTCATTGGTTACCTGTTCTGGCGTACGCGAAAATATAATAAGGAACTCCTTGAGAAGAACCGCCGTCTGCTGTCCGAGATAGAACAGCGCGAGCGGGAGGAGCAGCAGGCCATCGTGCAGTTAAAGGCTGAACCCCAAGAGAAGCTCACAGCCAACCAGCAGCTCTTCTGCCGTATCTGCGACCTCATGGAAACCCCAGACCATATCTATACCGACACCGATATGGATCGCATCCGTCTGGCCCAGCTCCTTGGCACCAACGAGCACTACGTCACCGATGCCATCAGTGCTTGTACCGATGGCAAGAGCGTCAACGCCTTCCTCAACGAGTACCGTCTGCGCTATGCCGCCCATCTGCTGGCTACTACCGATGATTCCATAACGGTCATTGCCGAACTCTCCGGCTTCTCCCGCAGTTCGTTCTTCCGCGTCTTCAGCGATGCCTACGGCATGTCGCCCTCAGATTATCGTAGGGCAGCGAGGAAATAACAAAAATCGCCCATTTCATCGGGATTTATTAGCCTGGCAATTTCTGTCAGGCTTTACTTTTTCCTATTTTGAGACTCTTTTTTCCTAGCGTGGGACTGTTGTCTCCTGGAAACAACCTAATTTTGCAGATGAATTCAAAAACATATAAAAACTTATATTATCCAATATTTTTAACCAATTATATTCAAGAGACAATGAAAAAGATGATGATGATTGCAGCGTCATCCAGTTCACCATCGGTTACAAGTTTGCTTTATAATTAATTCGCAAATACCTGCTATACAAAAGAGGGTGTGCCTATTTGACACACCCTCTTGTTATCAGTTACGTCTTATTGTATTATTCTAGAAGTATTCTTCTTCTTCTTCTTCATCTTCATCGTCCATTAATAGCCCCAACTTTTGGTGAAAAACTACCATTTTTTGCCCCTACTTTTAGTTTTGGGTAGTATTTTAGTTGATTTTTGCAGTTTTTTGCCCCTACTTTTGGATTTTTTTGTATCTTTGCCGCTGTAAACAGCGCAATTGAGAAGAATATGGCATACTACAAGAGACTTATCGATGAGCAGTTGCTCAAGTGGAAAGATGCGCCACGCCGTAAACCGCTTTTGATTCGCGGTGCACGACAGGTGGGCAAGTCAACTGCTGTCAGGGAACTCGGCAAACAGTTCAGATACTTCGTGGAGATTAATCTGGAAAAACAACCTGACCTGATTCAGATGTTTCCAGAGAACATTGACGTGAAAAAGACTTGTGAAAAGTTGAGTGGTACACTGGGGATCCCCATTGTACCAGGCGAGACACTACTGTTTATCGATGAAATACAGGTATCGAAAGAGGCAGTCATGTCGCTGAGATATTTCAAAGAGGACTATCCAGAGCTACACGTCATCGCAGCAGGCTCTCTATTGGAGTTCGCTCTCGAAGAGCTGCCATCTTTTGGCGTGGGCAGAATACGTTCGCTCTATATGTACCCCTTCTCGTTTGATGAATTCCTAATGGCACAAGGCCTCGACCTGACTGTCAGCTACAAGAAGAAAGCCACCTGCGAGGAACCACTGCCAGCAAAGGCGCATAAAGACCTGACAGACCAAATACGTACTTTCTATTTGGTTGGTGGTATGCCCGCTGCTGTGACAGAGTGGATAGAGACACACAGCTACATCGAGGTGTCGCATGTTCACACGGATATCATACAGACCTATGAGGATGATTTCAACAAATATAAGAAGCGTGTTTCGCCCCTCCTGCTCCGTCAGGTACTGCGTTCGGTAGCTCTTCAAGTTGGCAATAAATTCGTCTATGCTGAAGCCGCAAGGGATGTTCACTCTTCTGTTGTGAGAGAGGCATTACACTTGCTGACACTAGCAGGACTGATAACTCCTGTAAAACATACAGATGGCACAGGCGTGCCTCTTGGTGCAGAGGAGAGCAACAGCTATGTGAAGTACCTATTCTTCGACTTAGGTGTGATGCTGACGATGCTTGACATCCCTGCAGCTGACATCCTGACGGCATCGGATGTGGATTTGGTGAACAAGGGCGGAACATCGGAGATGTTTGCGGGACTGGAGATGAAAAAGAACCGTGACTGTTTCCTGAAGCCAGAAATGCACTATTGGCAGAATACAGCCAAGGGAAGCAACGCAGAAGTGGACTATCTTAGAGTAAGAAATGGGATTATACTGCCCGTCGAAGTGAAAGCCAACACGCAGGGCAGCATGCAGAGTCTCTGGATATTTATGAGAAAGCGAAAGCTGCATGAAGCTATCAGAACCTCACTGGAGAACTTCGGCCAATTTGACCACTATGATCCGGAAGACGAGTTAGAGCAGCGACATGTGGATATCATCCCACTTTATGCGCTGAGCAATCTTGACAGATAAGGTTTACAATTCTATTTTTGCGATGCAAAGGTACATTTTTTTTCTGTATTATATCCACCAGCGTCTATTAACATGTGTTAAACGTGTATAAATTCGATAGAAAAAGAGTCCCCGTCAGTAACATGGCGGGGACTTCACTATTCACTATTCACTCTTCACTATTCACTAGCGAAGCGTTTCACTTTTCACTAGCGAAGCGTTTCACTTTTCACTAGCGAAGCGTTAAAACGGTCCATGGCCCATACAACTCGTGGTTGTGATGGCCGTCAGGAATGCTGTGAGGGCGGCTACTATAACCTTCGTCGCTACCTCCGAAATTCGCTTCCAATTCATACTTCAATACAACTTATTCTTTAACTACAACTTTCTTTTTATTTTTAACGACAACCTAGACAACAAAGACAACTTTTTTTCTGCGCATCCTTTTTTATTTTAAAGACAACTTAGACAACTTAAACAACTTTTTTTCGACGCGGTTGCGTCGTAGGCTATTGTTATAGTTGTCCAAAGTTGTCCAAGTTGTCTTTTAATAAAACCCCATTGTTTTGGACTCCGTAGACGCAGTTGCGTCGTAGGCTAACATTAATGTTGTCCCAAGTTGTCCAAGTTGTCTTTTAAATATAAATATCCTAGTTGTTCTTTTATTTTAAAGACAACTTAGACAACTTAAACAACTTTTTTTATTTCTCCAATTAACTTCGGACTCCGTAGACGGCGGTTGCCGTCGTAGGCAAAAAGTTGTCCTTGTTCTCTGACCAAGGTCAGAGTGTGGCGTTGCAATGTCCAAGTTGTCGTCAAAAAAAATACCCAGGTGGTTGTTTTATGACCACCCGGGTGGTCGTTTAAGGCTCGGGCTCCTCGTCCTCCTTGACAACCTTGTTTTCAGGCAACTCCTCACAGCGGGCACCCTGCAGGAACTGCTTCACGCGGTTACCGGCATTGTCCCTGGTGCGCTCGGGGGTGAACACCACGTGCAGGTCATCGATGTTGTCGTTGACGGTGAAGGCCTTGGCCGAGCGGGCACCCTTGCAGTTGATGCCGATCTTGAACGAGCCGAAGCCGTCCAGCTTCACGCGCTTGGAGTCCTGCATCTGGTCCTTCATGACCTCGACAAGCTCCTCGATGACCGCCATGACGTCCGACTTCTTGACGGTACAGTTGCGCTGGATGATCTCCGCAAGGATGCGGGTGTTGATGGTTGCGGTGGGCACCATGCGGGCATACCACTTGCCGCTTCTCTTAGTTCCGACCGACTGGTCCTGATGCAAACGATAAAATACTGTAAGCGTATCCGCTTTGACGCCTTGCATACTATAGGGCCTTCCATTGGTCAGGCAGCAGAGTCCTGTATTCCTTGATGTCAGTATTAGGCTGCATCA
>CADCGD010000048.1 GCA_902800925.1 uncultured Bacteroidales bacterium
CAGCTGACAGCCATCAGCCACTCTACTGCGGCATTGACGGTCTGCCTGGTGAAGATGGCGGCATCCGTCTGGTACGCGACAGCATCCTGGATGCTTCCTATATCTATCCTACCCATGGTGACAAAATCATAGAATTGGCTATCAACATCCTTGAAGGCAAACCCTACGAGAAAGAAACTCTTCTGCAGTCAGCACTGGTTACTCGCGACAATGCTAAGGTGCTGTTGATGCAAAGCGAAGAGATGATGCGCCAGGCTGAGTATCTCGACCAGTTGCATAGCAGGGCAGACATCTATCTGAAAGAATTAGACACGCAGCATGTCGTCAACTGGATGTCGATGGGTGTCATTCTGCTGTTGGTGGTAACCATCGTGTTGTTCTATATGTATCATCTCCGTAAGGCGAAGTTGCAGCAAGAGCGTGTTGTCAGCACCCTGTGGAATATGGAGATAGAGCCAGCACCTGTTGCTGACGAAACAAAGGAGCAGACAGCAGACAGCTCGGCAGACGAGAAACCGTCCGTCGTTGCCGAAAGTGCCTTCCTGGCACGGTTCCGCGAGGTCGTTGAGGCTCGCATGGAAGATAGCGAGGTCAGTGTCGACGACCTGGCAGCAGAGATGAACCTCAGTCGTGTACAGCTCTATCGTAAGATAAAGACGATAACCGGTTCCTCACCCGTAGAACTGCTGCGCACCACACGCTTGAAGCGCGCCTATCAGATGCTGCTCACCACCGACAAGAGTGTCAGCGAGGTGGCATACGCTGTCGGATTCACTGCCCCCAGCTACTTCTCCAAATGTTTCAAAGAGGAGTACGGCATGGTGCCTGGCGACATCCGGAAATAGCACGGAAATATTTGTAATACTAAGATTATTCGTTCATTCCATTGTAATTTTGTTACATTGCAACAAAATTTGAATGGGATGAACGATATTTTTCATACCAATAACTATATCGTTACTACTTTTGCGACAGAATCCGAAACAAGAGTATTAACTTTAAAACAAAAGCAAATGAAACAAACGAAACGATTGTTTTTAAGTTTCTTGACGCTGCTGCTCGTTACGATGACGTACGCGCAGGAGGTGACAGGAACTGTGTCTGACTCTTTTGGGCCAGTGATTGGAGCTACAGTCATGGAGAAAGGAACCACCAATGGCACGGTGACTGACTTCGACGGAAACTTCAAACTGAAGGTGGACGCTGGCAAGACGCTGGTGTTTAGTTATGTGGGTCTTCTGACCCAGGAGCTGCCTGCTCAGAATGGCATGCAGGTCGTGCTGAAAGAAGACAGCAAACAGTTGCAGGAGGTAGTGGTAACGGGTTATACCACCCAGCGCAAGGCCGACCTGACTGGTGCTGTTTCGACTGTGAGTGTTGACGAGTTGGCAAAGCAGAACGAGAACAACCCGATGAAGGCCCTGCAGGGTCGTGTGCCAGGTATGAACATATCGGCCACTGGTACTCCCTCTGGTGCTGCTACAGTGCGCATCCGTGGTAATGGTACACTGAACGACAACAACCCGCTGTACATCATTGACGGCGTTCCCACCACATCGGGTATGCACGAGTTGAACGGTAACGACATCGAGAGCATTCAGGTGCTGAAAGATGCAGCCTCTGCATCTATCTACGGTTCGCGTGCTGCCAACGGTGTGATTATTATCACTACAAAGAAAGGTAAGGAGGGTAAGGTAAAGGTCAACTTCGACGGTAGCATTGCCGCCTCGTTCTATACCAATAAGATTGAGACAATGAACGCCAGCGAGTGGGGTCGTGCCTATTGGCAGGCCAACGTCAACGACGGCATCAATCCCTCGAACAACAACCTTGGCTACAACTATGACTGGAGCTACGACCAGAATGGCAACCCCGTGCTGAACAAGATGACCATGAACATGTACCTCGACGAGAATGGTACCGTACGTGCAGGTGACACGGACTGGTTTAAAGAGGTGACGCGTACGGGTGTCGTCCAGCAGTATAACCTCTCTGTTAGCAATGGTTCAGAGAAGGGCAACTCATTCTTCTCATTAGGTTACTACGACAACCAGGGTACCATCAAGGACTCATGGTTCAACCGTCTGTCGGCCCGTGCTAACAGCGACTATAAGCTGTTCGACGGCAAGCTGACCATTGGCGAGAACTTCACGCTGAACCGCAACAAGGGCGTGGATGCTCCTGACGTGCTGAGAAATGCCCTGGAGTTCAATCCCAACTACCCCATCTATGCTGAAAATGGATATTACGCTCAGGCCTTGGGTGCCTACTCAGAGCGTGAGAATCCGCTGAGCATGATTCGCAATGCTAAAGACGACGAGTACACGCTGTGGAGAATGTTTGGTGATGTTCATTTGAGCGTGACACCATTTAAGAATTTTACGGTTCGTTCTACGTTGGGCGTAGACTACAGCCAGAAGGAGCAGCGCTTCTTCACCTACCCCATTGCCAATGGTAAGGTGATGCGCACCGAGACAGCCGCAGAGAGCAAGCAGGAGCACTGGATGAACTGGATGTGGAACGCCATTGCCACCTATAACCTTGAGGTTGGCAAGCATCGTGCCGATGCCATGATTGGTATGGAGGTGAACCGCTATGACTACAAGTTGAGCAGCGCCAAGCGCTATGAGCTGTCAGTGCTGAATACCGACTATATGTGGCCCAGTGCAGGTTCAGGCAAGCAGATTGCCCAGGGTTTTGGCGAGGGTTACTCGCTGGTATCCTTCTTCGGCAAGGCCAACTACACCTATGCTGACAAGTACCTGGTGTCGTTCACACTGCGTCGTGACGGTTCTAGCCGCTTCGGTAAGAACAACCAATACGGTACGTTCCCCTCAGCTTCTGTAGGTTGGCGCATTACCGAGGAGCCGTTCATGAAGTTTACCGAGGGCATCCTCGACAATCTGAAGCTGCGCTACTCATGGGGACAGACTGGTAACCAGAGCATTCCCATTGTAGCCCGCTACACCATCTATAAGCCCATCACCACTACAGGTCTGTGGGGCAGTGGCCCGGCAGGATCTACCTACGACATCGCAGGTCTTAATGGTGGCTACGAGCTGAACAGCGGCTATGTTCGCGAACGTCGTGGCAATGAGGACATCAAGTGGGAGACCACCACACAGCATAACATCGGTGTGGACTTCACCTTCCTGAGAAACGAGATCTATGGTAGCTTCGACTGGTTCCACAAGAAGACTACCGACATTCTGGTCGACATGGTAGGTATCGGTGCCATGGGTGAAGGCGCCAAACAGTATATCAATGCCGGCGAAGTGAAGAATACCGGTTGGGAGTTCTCTATTGGCTATCGTCATCGCATTGGCGACTTCTCTTGGGACATCAACGGAAACATCAGTGCCTATAAGAACGAGATTACCAAACTGCCTGAGACTGTTGCTGCCAGTGGCACTTTCGGAGGTAACGGTGTGAAGAGTGTTGTGGGTCACCCGATGGGTGCCGAGGTTGGCTATGTGGCCGACGGTATATTCAAGAGTCAGGAAGAGATAGACAACCACGCCATTCAGGAAGGTGCAGGCCTGGGCCGCATCCGCTATAAGGATCTGAACGGTGACGGCAAGATTACAGAGGCCGACCGCGACTGGATCTTCGACCCGACACCCGACTTTGCATGGGGTCTGAATATCACGCTGCAGTACAAGAACTTCGACTTCACCATGTTCTGGCAGGGCATGCAGGGTCGCGATGTCAACTGCTACGACTTCAAGAAGGAGACTGACTTCTGGGCCAACTCAGGCGTCAACGTTCCTTATCTGAACAAGGGCGTACGCGTGCTCGACGCATGGTCGCCAGCCAATCCCGGCAGCGACATTCCTGCGCTGACCACTGCCGACCGCAACAACGAGGGAAATCTCTCGTCATACTACATAGAGAACGGCTCATACGCCAAACTGCGCACTGTACAGATTGGCTACAACATGCCTAAGAGCATTACCGACAAGCTGAAGATGGATCGCATCCGCATCTATGCATCGGCTCAGAACCTGCTGACCATCAAGAGTGGCAAGTTCACTGGCAACGACCCAGAGAATCCTGGTTTTGCATATCCTATTCCTCTGAACCTCACCTTCGGTGTTAACGTAGGATTCTAATGAATTGAGAATTGAAAATTGACAATTATGAAAACGATATATATAAAATACATCTGTGCAATCTGCGCAATCTGTGGTCTGACCGCATGTTCTGACTTCTTGGAGGAGCAGAAACCTCAGGCTACGCTTATACAAGATGAGATAAAGGATCCACAGTATATCGACAACGTGCTGATTACGGCCTACGCTGGTCTGGTAAGCATTGAGGACATGAACGCCTCGTTCTCGCTGTGGAACTACGACACACGTTCTGACGACGCCTATGTGGGCGGTGCAGAATTCTCTGACGGTGCTCCTTTCCACAATCTGGAACGTGGCACGGGTATTGCCACCTCCGACTGGCCTTTCAGCTCTATTTGGGGCAAGTTCTACCAGTATCTGTCACGCGTCTCGCTGTCCATCGACATGCTGGCTGAGGCTGACCAGTCGAACGCTACCATCCAGCAGCGTACGGGCGAGATGAAGTTCTTGCGTGCCTACGGCCACTTCCAGCTGAAGCGTCTGTTCAAGAAGATTCCTTTCGTCAACAAGCTGAACATGCAGGAAGAGGATTATATGAACCTCTCGAACACAGAATATACCAACGATGAGGGCTGGCAGCAGATCATCAACGACCTGCAGGATGCCTACAACGTATTGCCTACAGTGCAGAAGGAGAAGGGTCGCCCCACCAAGGCTGCCGCTGCTGCCTTCCTGGCAAAGGTGTACCTCTACAAGGCTTATCACCAGGACGATGTCAATACGAATCAGGTGACCAGCATCAACAACGAAGACCTGCAGAAGGTTATCGAATACACCGATCCTAAGCTGTATGGCAACTATGGACTGGAGAGCGACCTGCACAACAACTTCCGTCCTGAGGAAGCATACGAGAACGGCAAGGAGAGCATCTGGGCCATCCAGTATTCAAAGAACGACGGTACCACCTATGGTAATCTGAATTTCTCTTACCGTCTGATTGTTCCTTACATTCCCAAGGTACACGAGTCGGGTTGCGACTTCTACAAACCCTCACAGAACCTGGTCAACGCATACGTCACCAATAGCAATGGTCTTCCCCTGCTCGACAGCACACCTGCTACAGACTATACGGTAGGCTCTGCCCAGACTGTCGACCCACGACTGTTTGTCACCGTCGGTATGCCAGGCACACCTTACATGTTCAATCCCAGCTTTATGATTACCGCCTCTGGCAACTGGAGCCGCTCAAGTGGCACCTACGGATACTACAGTTCTCTGAAGCAGAACGTTGACCCTGCACTGACAGACATGTATCTCTTCAATGCTGACAACCAGTGGGCCAGTTCAATGAACCGTGTAGTATTCCGCTATGCAGACGTGCTGCTCATGCGTGCTGAAGCTCAGGCTCAGTTGGGTAATAGCGCTGAGGCGATTGCACTCGTCAACCAGGTGCGCCAGCGTGCCGCAGGTATGGCTGACAACAGCATCGTCTCTGGCTACAAGACCAAGTATGGTGTGCACTATGCCGTAAGCAAGTATAACGGCTCTTACTCGAAGGACGAGGCCCTGAAGATTGTGAAGATGGAACGTCGCCTGGAGTTGGCTATGGAGAGCGAGCGCTTCTTCGACCTGGTACGCTGGGGCGATGCAGCTACCGTCATCAACCAGTTCTATAACACTGAGAGCCAGAAGATGACCTTCCTCAATGGTTCTTCGTTTACTGCCAACAAGAATGAGTATCTGCCTATTCCTCACGAGCAGATGGCAGCCTCTAACGGACACTACACACAGAACTGTGGACAATGGTAAGAGAATAATTGAAGAATTGAAAGATTAAAGAATTGAAGATATGAAAACAATATATAGCATTATCTGCGCATTCTGCATGGTGTTTGGTTTTACCGCATGCTCCAGCGATGACGATCACGGAACGGGTAGCGTGAATGTCAGTGGCTCATGTCTGGTAGAGAAGTTTGTGCTCAACGGACAATATGAGGGTACCATTACTACTGAGACCCGTCTCATCAAGGTAAAGGTTCCTGTAGACTTCACACAGACTAACGACATGGAGGTGACCAGTCTGGTAGTTTCAGAAGGTGCACAAACCAATATCAAGGTAGGTGATCACCTGAACTTCAATGCCGACCGTATGCTGCGTGTAACCAATGGCGACCTGCAGCTGGACTATCAGATAACAGTGCGCAACGACGAAGCCTTGCTGAAGAACTTCGTACTGGAAGGTGTCAAGGGTGCCATCAACCAGCAGGACAAGACTGTCACCGTATCCGTCACTGCCAACAGTGGCATCGACCTGGCCAACGCTACCTTCGAGGTGGAGTGCTCAGAGGATGCCATCTGCAGTCCTGCCAGCGGTACGAAGGGTAACTTCACAGAACCTTTCCTGCTGACACTTACAGACAATACGGCTGTGAATACTTATACCGTCAATGTGACGCTCATCGAGAATCCTGTGGCTCTGTTTGTGGGCAGTGCTGCCACCGTCGAGGAGCTGAACGACGAGGAGAAAGCTGCTGCTAAGTGGCTGACGGGTAACATCTCTGGTGCTGCCTATGCATCGTGGACAGATATTATCAGTGGCAACATGTCGCTGGCAGAGTGTAAGCTCATCTTCTGGCATCACCATCACGCTACCTTCAGCAACTACAAGACATTTGCAGAGCACGAGGACGAGCAGGAGGCCATGACAGCACTGGCTAAGATGAAGGAGTTCTGGCAGAACGGCGGTGCCTTCGTACTGAGTCGTGCAGCCGTGAACTACGCCAATGCACTGGGTGCGATGCCTGAGGACATCTATCCGAACAACTGCTGGGGTGGTGGCAATGGTGAAGGCTCTGATGTAATGGGCGACGACCCCTGGCACTTCTTCGCCTACGACACCAACCATGCACTCTGGAAGAACACAAAGGCTTATCCTGGCGCTGCTGAGGATGCTGTCTACACACTTGACAAGGACTACACCATCTGTAACACCACCTGTCAGTTTGCGCTGTGGGATCCCTATACCGACAGCAATGCCTTTGAGACCATCTCTGGTGCACGTGCACTGGCTCATGGTGGCGACGGTGCCATCGTTGCATGGGAACTGAAGGCTGCCAACGGCCAGTTCGGTAAGGGTGGCATCATCTGCTTCGGCTCAGGTCTCTGGGACTGGAACTCTCCTACTCCATACACATCGAACTATCACGACAATATAGGTACCATCATGCTCAACGCATTCGATTATCTCACAAAGTAAAATTGAAGAACTAAAGAATTAAAATATTGAAGTTTATGAAGACAATGATATATTCTGTACTCGCACTCATGTTGTCAGCCACAGCGCTGACAGCATGCAGCGACGACAGCTTCGACGGCGATCCCGCTAAGGACTGGGCAGGTACCACTACCTCCTTTGCATCCACTGATGCACAGGGCTTCGGCACTTACTATACACCATCAATAGGCCGTGTAGGAGACCCCATGCCGTTCTACGACAAGAAGACCGGCAACTATAAAGTGCTCTACCTGCAGGAGTTCGACAACAACATGAGTCATCGTTTCCACCCCATCTGGGGCGTCGCCACCAACGACGGTGCCAGCTACCAGTCGATGGGCGAGGTGCTGCCCTATGGCACCAACGACTATATGCAGGATGCTGCGCTGGGAACAGGTTGTGGCTACTATAACGAGCAAGACGATACCTATTATATTTACTATACTGGCCACAACGGCAACTGCAAGTATCGTGAGGTGGTGATGCGTGCCACATCGAAGGACTGCCAGAACTGGACGAAGGACGAGCTCTGGGCCATCAATGGTCCGGACTACGGCTACTCCAGCAATGACTTCCGCGACCCACAGGTGTTTGTTGCCGACGATGGTCTTTTCCACATGGTCATCTCTACCTACCCTGCTAGCGGTGGCGATCCCTGCTTTGCAGAGTTTAAGTCGAGCGACATGAAGAGCTGGGAGCATGTAGGTAAATTTAAGATGATATGGGACCGCATGCTGGAGTGTCCTGACATCTTCAAGATGGGCGACTACTGGTATCTCGTTTACAGCGAGAGCTTCAAGGCCGACTGGAGCCGTAAGGTGAAGTACATGATGGCTACCACGTTCGATGGTCTGAAGGACTGTTTCAACAATGGTCCCAAGTGGCCTGCCGATGGCCATGAGGGTGTGCTTGATACCCGTGCTTTCTATGCTGGCAAGACCGCAACCAATGGTACCGACCGTCTGATTTGGGGCTGGTGTCCGTTCCGCTATGGTGCAGATATTCATGAGAAGAACACCAACGTGGGTGCTGGCGACGGCAACGAGCCTGCATGGTCTGGTGCGCTGGTTTGTCACAAGATTATCCAGCATGCAGACGGTACACTGACACTGGGAGCCGTACCCGCTATGGCAGGCAAGTACAACAATGCAGCAAGCATAAACGTGATGGCTTCCAACGGATATAATAATGGTACACTTAGTGGCGACGACGCCTACGTACTCTACAATCGTTTAGGCAATGCCAACCACATCTCATTCACTGTCACCACCAGCAACAATTGGGATAAGTTCGGTGTATCCTTCGTGCGTGGCACTGACTCGAAGAAGTACTACACGTTGGTTGTCAATCCTGAGAACGAGAATACTCGCAAGGTGAACTTCGAACAGGAGGGTGAGGAAGGCAAAGGCTTCATCGCTGCTGCCGATGGCTACAACTTCACACGTCCAGCCGACAATATCTATAATATCGACATCTATACTGACAACAGCGTACTGGTGATGTACATCAACGATGTCTGTGCTTATACCATGCGCATTTACGGCATCCAGAAGAACTGCTGGAGCATCAACAGCTATGGTGGTAACATCACCATTAGCGATTTGAAGATCAGTCAGCAGTAAGAGATTATTTGCGACAAATAAGAAAAAACGTTCAAGGTTACGTAAAAATGTTACCCTGAACGTTTTTTTTTATTCTATGAAACATTATTGATAGTACTTATTGTATTTTAATACTAATTTTGCAGCAACAAAAAACAATATTAACTCTAAAACAACAACGCTTATGAAAAAAGTATTTTTACTCATGTGCCTCATGGCAACCACAGTTATCGCTTCAGCAACCGACGTTTGGGAAGGTGAACATGCCGTTAACTGGGATAATACCCTGCAAATCGAAAAGGGTAAGTTTACAGATATGAAGGTTGGCGACAAACTCGTCATTGAGTTTAAGGACGCTACAGACAAGGTTATCGAGCTGCACAGCAACGGAGGAATGCTCCCCGGCACACGCTTTGAACATCACATTTTCTCCGACCAGAGCAGTGTTGAGGTCTTCGCTACCCCTGCAATGCTTGCATCCCTGAAGGAGTATGGCCTTGAAGTCTGCGGTGCCGAGTTCACCGCTACCAAGATATGGTATGGCGATGGTAAGGACAATGTCGATGAAAACACGGTCTGGACAGGCTATTTCTGGATGGACAGTTGGAGCACGCTGGAGATTACAAAGAACTGCTTCGCCGGCGTCGACTGGAGCAAGGTCAAGGCTATCCGCTTCTATTCTGAGGCCAACCGTACCGACTACGTCATCAATGTTCTGACCAAGTGGGGCGATGGTGGCAAACTGGGCGATCAGACCACGATGACTATGACCAACGAGTATGCAGAGCTCAATGTAGAGAATATCATTATGGAAGAGGCCCTTGCTGATGTTGACCGCCTTATGATTCAGTGCAACAAGGAGGCTGGCGAACCTTTCAACTTTACAGCCGTCGTGCTCGTCAAGGATGGTGCTACTGGCATCGACGCTACGCTAGTGAATAGTGAAAAAGTGAATAGTCAGTATTTCAACCTCGCTGGTCAGCGTGTAGCTCAGCCCACCCAGGGCCTGTATATCGTCAATGGAAAGAAAGTTTTAGTTAAATAGTTAGGTTTGGTTAGTAGTTTTTTTGATGAAAAGATTGTTAGTTAGTTAGTGTGTCGCCCGCAGCCTACACAGGCTGCGGGCGTTTTCTTATTGTCGCTGAAATACCTTTCCTAATATGGTGGGCGCAAATAGTAACTATGTGTGGAACAGTAACCTGTCACCTGTTTCACGTAAAAATACAGCTGATACAGTATAGGCATTCCCCGTGCAGTATCAGCTGTATTTTTTGCTTTTGCCTATAACTTCAAGTTTCTTGGATTGAAGCGACACATATTCTTGGTTTTAACTTTTCTTTATTTATTATATTTTGAAATTAACCCCTAATGTATTAACTTTGCATACAGATTCACTAACCAAAGAATATGACACAACAGGTTGCACGATATAATACACTGACGAGAGGACAAATTTTGCCTCCCCCAATTTCGTGTAATCTAACAAGCAATATTCCCGCGTCAAGCGAACACTCAGGCTCTGGAAAGCTGTCCCTGCTACATCAGGCTTATGCCTCTTGTGGCAGGGCTTTTTGGGTCTTGCCCTCTTTTGGCATGGAAAGAAATTATGGGAAATTACGGGAAATTATTTAATAACACGCAGGGAGCGCCCTGTTGACAACTCACT
The DNA here is from genome assembly GCA_902800925.1 of uncultured Bacteroidales bacterium. Taxonomy (GTDB): domain Bacteria; phylum Bacteroidota; class Bacteroidia; order Bacteroidales; family Bacteroidaceae; genus Prevotella. Next base: position 10,615 of record CADCGD010000048.1, read on the forward strand.
CTCGTTAATGAGAGACAGCTTTTATATATTTATATTTTGGTAATCGCCTCCGCCCGTGAGGATAGAGGCGATTTTAAAAAGAAACAAATTAAACAAGATATATGGCAAAAAAGAAAGTGGATCAGGGGACTGTCCCGCGATCCGTTCCCACCCAGAAGGGCGTGTATATCCATGATGGCAAAAAAGTCGTAAAGAAATAAAACGCAGGGAGCGCCCTGTTGTTAATTCACTCACGTAAGTGAGAGATTTTTTCATGAAGCTTAAAATCATTTTTGTTAAATTTTGGTTGTCGCCTCCGCCCGTGAGGATAGAGGCGATTTAAAAAGAAACAAATTAAACAAGATATATGGCAAAGAAGAAAGTGGATCAGGGGACTGTCCCGCGATCCGAAGATTGAAATTTATATTATAGAACTATGAAACAACTAAAGTTTTGGAGCATGATGATGCTCGCGGTAATGATGATGTTCCTCGCTATGGGCTGTAGTAAAGACTCCGACGATGGTCCGAAAGATTCGGAGTTAGAAAAATTGGCAATTGGTACTTGGATGTGCGTAGAGAGTACCGATACGCAACAGAATGGAGCCTCGTATAGTGGGCTGATGATAGGTAAGCAGGTCACTATCAATAGTGATAGAACGTTCACATCGACGGCGTCGTCATTTGGCTACTCAGGTACTTACACCATCAGTGGTAACAAGATAACGGCAAAGAGTAGTAGCGGCACATTTGTGGTTACTGTTTCAATTAGTGGCGATAGGATGACATGGAACGGCACTGCGAGCAACGGAGTGCGATTCAAATATGTTTTCGTCAGAGAATAGAGTGCACAGCGGAGCGCACAGCGAGACCCTATTGTGTCCTAAGATATTTGCTGCATGTGACGTCTTAAAACAAGCAATATTACGACAAGTATTTGAATAATAAATAATATCATTAACTAAAATTTTAAAAGCTATGAAGAAAATTATCATTGTATTGGCTTTGATTATGCCGATGTTATTATGTGCTCAAGAAAAAGAAGAGAAGTCAAACAGTAAGACTTTAGAATTTCTATCTAAAGATGGTTCTATCTTAAAGAAAGAGTTTTATGATTTACCTGAGGTTGGCACAAGTTATAATAAGACACAAAATCAAGTTCTTATTATTACTAACATGAAAACAAATGAAAAGATGGGATGTTTACGCATAATTACAACTTACCCATCAAGTTCAGGAAATACTGATTATATAGGTACACTAGACCCTGATGAGTTGGACGCTGCTGTATTGTCAATGGAAAAAATACTCAACGAAATACTTCCAACTACGCCAACTACCTATACGGAAGTGGAATATAAAACTCGTGATGGCGTTGAAATAGGAACCTTCTGGAAAGAAAAGAAGAGTGAATGGACTATTTATATAAAAACCAAATCATATACAAGCCGATCTATGTCAACGTATAAATCAGACGAGTTGGCTAAACTTATCAAAAACTTGAAGGATGCCAAGTTGATGATTAGTGAAAAAACAAAATAATAAAATAGTAACATAGATTTGAGTGCACAGGAGAACCGACCCCTTTGTGCACCTATGATGAATAAAACATAACGAATAATTTGGTGTTGTAAGGAAAATTTGTTACCTTCGCACCTCGAAATAAAGACATCGCGGAAATAAAGAGCCAGAAGTTTTCGGTTTCTCACCAAACTGCTACAAAAAAGAAAACTCGCAAAACTAGAAGGCATCAATATGACAGGTACCTGGTACCTGTCATATTCTGTCATATTTATTTGTACCACAGATGATGTGAGTTATCGGCCTAAATGCAACACAGGGCTGAGGTCGTCTGTTCTGCTTTGCAATTTCTTGTCGGAGGCGTTATACTGGTTGATATCTGTCAACATGCTCTTTAATCCCGGTTCAACCTGCATAGTGTATATGCTATTGAAGGACGAGGTAAGACCTTCGACCATCTTGTCATCTACGCCCACCGCTTTCGCCCTATCACGCAGCATCTTCTCCAGATCGCTCTTCAGCTGCTCTTCCAGTCCTGCAGACTCAGGATTCTTCCATTCGTTGCCCTCGTTATGAATCATATACAACTTGCTCGTATGAGTGCCGAGGTATTGCATCAGCAGGTCCGTGAGTTCTTCGGGTTGTTCGGGAATGTAATTCTTGGGCAGACCTAAGACAGTCAGTAAATTACGGAAGATGTCTATTTTCTGCCAACCATCTCTGATGTGCCAATTGATTCCACCTTTTATGTTGTCGTTGAGGCGTTTTTGACACGCCGTTCTCACGTCGCTGAGTGAAGGAATGGTCTTCACATACTCGGTATCGAACTGCCACTCTGTGAAGTCATTGTTTACCTTGATGGTGCGCCATGGGTTGGGGTAGGAGATGACGGACCCTGTAGCCACGTCAATCAGGCTGTCGGGCTCGGCATTGTCTGCTATGATGCGATACTGCGCAACATCTTGCAGGTGCGTATGTCCTGTAAATGCCATGTGAACGCCATGTTTTATCAGCTCCTTGCTAACATTCTCGTAGTCCTTGATGATGTAGTCGCTTTGCAGGGTTCCTTGAGCATCGTAGTGCTGCACGACGTTGTGGTGTTGCACCAGCACAACCTGTTTACCCTTGGCACGGGCCTTGTCAGCCTCGGCAAGCATCCAGGTCAGCGTAGCCGGGCGGATGCGCCCTGACGTCTGGTTATAGTTTTTCTCGTCGCCCTTCTCTATGTATTTATTTTCTTCATACTTATTGGTGTCGATGCACAGCAATACCAGTCCTTCAAGCGGTTCACAGACAAACGACAGCGAGGCAGGGTCTAGAGCATAGGCCTGGTTGTAGCCGAAGTCAGCATAGAGCGTCTTGAACTGCTCTGGCGATGTGCGCTCTGCCGGGCGTGTGGCGTCGCCATTGAAGTAGCAGCCCTCTGGATTTTCGATGTCGTGATTTCCCGGCACCACGATTACCGGTATGCCGGCGCTGCGCAGTCTTCCGAGAATGTCCACCACCTGCTTGTGGCTCAGCATTTCACCATCCTTAGTCAGATCGCCAGGTATGATGACAAGGTCAGGGTTACGCTGTATCGTCTCTTTTACAAGACACTCCAGCACCTCGCTGCTGTATTCCAACAGTTTGGGGTCCTGATTCAGGTAATTGTCATAGGCCTTACCTTTTTCCGCCAGCAGTTGGGGAGCCATGACGTGGATGTCGCTCATGACGATAATGGACTTGTAGTCAGGATCTTTAGCTCTTTTGTCACCATCGCCGGGATTGTCAGACACTGGTGAGTCCTTTGCACAACTAGACAGGCCCATGCAGAGTACTAGTAAGGCCATCCATAATAGATTTGTAATTTTCTTCATTTTTCTCTTAGATTTGTAGTTCAAGCAGCGCTTGTGAAAGATGAGTTTGTTATTATATTCCGGGCAAAGATAAGAAGAATAATGTACAAACCATCAGAATGTTTTCTTAAAAGATATTAACGAGGTATTTTTTTTCTTATTTTTTTTCTAAATCTGCCTCAATAAACAATCATTTAAATTTGAAATTTGGCAAAGGCGTTGAGTGACTTGATGTTGCCAGCGGCATCCTGCACCAGCAACTGACAGAAACGGGTTGCCGAGTGCACAGGAGAACCGCATTCTTTGTGCACCTATGATGAATAAAACATAACGAATAATTTGGTGTTGTAAGGAAAATTTATTACCTTCGCACCTTGAAATAAAGACATCGCGGAAAAGAGCCGAAGTTTCAATCTCGAAAAGTCTGGAACACTAAACGAATCTGAATGCAGAGGCTACCAGCTCACACCAACAGGCGTGGGCATTGGTGGTATTCAATGCATCAGAGGGATTGTTCCAGACCCTTCGGGATTTTGTTTATCATTGGTGACCCACGCTCTTTTATTAACCTAATCATAAACAATTTATTAACTAAAACAACTATGAACAAAAAGAGCATGAAAGGGGCTTGTTGGCCCCAAGGCAAGGAAACCTACGCTTGCAGTAGCCTGGGTTTCCAAAGAATGAACGAGTGTGTTACTATTAACTGCGAGAAAGGAGGGGTGACGGTATGGCTAAGCTGAATCAACTGATCTTGCTAGAGAACATGATGAAGACGTACGACACCATGAACATCAAGGATGCTAATCTGACGCATTTTCAAGGGGTTTGCACAGAGAAGCTCGTCGACGAAATCAATGGCAGACTGGAGAGACTGGTGGTGAGTAAGGTGCGGATGAGTTGCAGGAACGTGCTGCTGGCGAATTACGAGACGATGACGAAGACAACGTACTGGCTGGGATGCAGGCTGTTCAGCGACTTGCTGCGAGCAGAAAGTCGCGTACTGCGGGAGAAGGTGGAGCAGATGGTGGAGCTGCTGAACGAGCTGGTGCTTAAGATGGTGAATGTAGACGAGGAGTATGCGAAGAGGTTCTTTGAGCGAATAAAGAGGGCATACCGCAAGAAGAGGATAACGAAATTTGAACTATGGAAAGCACAACAATCACACTTGACTATTAAGAAACTGAAGGTATATCAGGCGGATTTGACTGCCGACATTCTGATTATGGGTATTCTGAAATACGATGATAGACCATCAGGAGATGAACTGGATGGTGTAGATATGGAGAAGCTGAGAAAGGAACTGACGAATGGCAAGAAACTACCCGAGGACTTTGACTTGGAGTGTGCCAAACTGCGTCGCTACTCACACTGGGAGGGTGATATGTTTATCATCGACTATCATTTGTTGCGGAAATATATGTTCCAGCATTTCGGAGATTTGACTCATAAACAGCATATCGCCATGTTTGAATATGACGTGCAGATGAAACAGATACATGAGGATATCAAACTATTGGAAGGTGAGAAGGTGTGGACAGAGGAAGAGATGGAAATGGGAGATGGAATGGAACGGACAATAGGCTATGCTGCTAAGACAATGAGAGCAGAAGGCGAACTGAAACACTTGTATGATTATACTTGGCTGATGCTGCTAATGAACGAAACGGATGGTTTGCCTAGTTTTGACACACCGACATCGTATGTGGACTACATGAAACAATGTGGGGTAAAGAGCATGCCCACCCGTTCGAACATCTCAAAATACTATGATAAGGCACGAGGAGAATTTCCTAATTGGACGTTTGCGGATGCCGATGGGCAAGAGGCTAAAAGACGTAATAATGTGGCAAAACGCTTCCTGAATTTGGTGAGAAGCGTGAATAATTCCCACTAGCGTTCCCATATTTATTCTTTTATTCCCACACTTATTCACGGCGCAAGTTTTTGGCTTGCGTCGTGTTTTTTTTGTGTCTAATTTTGCACCGTCCGGACAACGAAGAAGTAAATGAAAAAGAAAAAAGAATTTATTATGGCACAAGAAACAAGCATGAAGGAATTTCAGATGCCGGAGAGACAGCGACTGCTGAGCCGCTGGACGATGGAACTGGCAGCATATCTACAGGAAGAACACGACATGGAACGGAAAAGGGCGATGGAGCTGGCACACCTGAACCGTGAACTGATAACGCATCTGGGCAGTGGGCGCGTGTGGTTTGTCTACAGGAAGGAGGACGGCACGGAGCGAGAGGCCTGTGGCACGCTGTGCAAAGGCATCTCCGAGCAGTTCGACGAGTACGAGTGTAAGGGTAGCCGCAAGAAGGCTGACCAGTGGCCTACAGAGGTGTTCACCTACTGGGACCTAGACAAGCAGGCGTTCCGCACATGGAAGGCGTCGCGACTGATACGTATCAAGGCGGTGACGATCGTGAACTGCCAGCACGAGAAAGACAACTAAGATTTTTTAAAAAAACAACAGGGAGATTTTTTATGACGACAACAATTTATATAAACGACAACTTGGACAACAAGGACAACTTTTTGCCTACGACGCAACTGCGTCTACGGAGTCCGAAGTTAAGCGCAGTAATTTTCTGCTTGCAGAAAAAAAGTTGTTTAAGTTGTCTAAGTTGTCTTTAAAATAAAAAAGGATGCGCAGAAAAAAAGTGTTGTCTAGGTTGTCGTTAAAAATAAAGAGGTTGTCGTAAAAAATAAAGAAAGTTGTATTTGAAATGAGTATGGACAATTATCCCCCGGGGGCCGCACACGACCCCGATGCACCGTACAACCAGGCGTTGGACGAGGATGACGAGATAGCACTCCTGCAAGCAATTTATGTTAAATTAAAACAGAAATGAGCACGTAGATTATTTTAAACAGAAATTATCAAAGTATTTTGGAAAGAAATTATCAGAAATTATCCGGAAATTATAATGTACGCTTCGGTATAAAAGAAATTTCTGATTAATTCTTTGACCAAGGTCAAAGTGTGGCCTTGCGAATTATGGTAATTTCTTTCAGTATAAAAAGAAAAAAAAAGAAAAGTAAAAAGAACTATGCAAGTAAACAACAAGTACAATATTGGTGATAAGGTGTATTTCATCAAGATGCTTTCGCTACGGAAAGAGACCTGAAGGAGTATGTTTTTAAAGACCTGATAGAGTTTGTATGAACAGAATAGGAGTACCGGAAAGTGAGCACAAAGAGCTGGTGGCTTACTTGAAAAAAACGTACAGATATGAGGATGGTGGCATCGTGAACCGAAAGACGGGGCGAAGACCGACGGACAAAAGAATGGCTAACGGTTATTTAATCATGTCCTTTGGCTTTAAGGGGAAAAATTACTGTACTACATTACACCGCATTGTATGGGCACTGTGCAACAACGAACTGCCCACACAGACCATTGACCACATGAATGGTGACAGGCAGGACAATCACATAGAGAACCTGCGCGTGGTCAGCATGACAGACAATAAACTGAACATGTTGCTGCCGTGGAAGCCTAACCAGAAAACCAATGTGACGGGAATCGAAATGATTGGCCGCAAATATCGAACATGGATACACGGGCGACGCTTGAACTTCCTCAATCCCTACGAGGCGTTCTACTGGGCGATAGCGTGCGGCAAACGGTACAGAAGCGGGCTTTGCCCTAGTGAATAGTGAACAGTGAAAAATTAAGCATTAAGAATTAAGAATTATGGAAAGAAATTATCAGAAATTATCCAGAAATTATAATGTACGCTTCGGTATAAAAGAAATTTCTGATTAATTAATGGTAATTTCTTTCAGAACAAAAAGAAAACGAAAAGAATTATGAACATTAGTAAAATTGCAATTGAGAAAATCAAGGAGTTTGAGGGCTGCAGGTTGCAGGCCTATCAGGACGCAGCAGGCGTCTGGACCATCGGCTACGGCCATACGTATAACGTGCGCCAGGGCGACAGGATTTCGCAGTGGTATGCCGACGACATGCTGCGCGAAGACTTGGAGAACGTGGAGCGGCAGCTCACGGAACTGCACGATCCGGAGGTGTTGCACATGACGCAGCAGCAGCTGGACGCGGTGGTGTCGTTCGTGTTCAACCTTGGCATCAAGCGCTGGCAGTATTCTACGCTCCGTCGGCTTATCATGTACGGCAAGCCGAAGGAGCTGATACAGAAGGAGTGGATGCGCTGGGTGTTTGCCGGCGGCAAGCGCCTGCCTGGCCTCGTCAAGCGCCGCCAGTGGGAGTGTAGCCGCTTCTTCGAGTGAAAGACAATAGGGATATTTTTTATAAAAGACAACTTGGACAACTTTGGACAACTATAAAAATAGCCTACGACGCAACTGCGTCTACGGAGTCCGAAGTCAATTGGAGAATTAAAAAGAGTTGTCCAAAGTTGTCCTAAGTTGTCCAAGTTGTCTTTATATAAAAAAATGTTGTCGTTAAGAACAAAAAAGTTGTAGTATATTATTTGAAATTTGTTTACAGTTATGAATAACAAGATGGAATTGGAGCAGAAGCTGAGGGAGGCTTTTGCCGAGTTGAAGAGTAAGGAGGAGCGCCTGCAGGTGCTCGACAGTGTGCTGAACCACCTCATTGCACTGGACATCGTTCAGCAGATGGACTATCGCCTAAGGATGGTGTTCTGGAAGTGCAACTACCACGTCTACGACTTCCTGCGCCAGACAGGGCAGATGGGGCGCGAGAGCGGCCCCGTCAGCAAGGACGTCAGGAACTTCCTCTGCGAACTGTTCGACAAGCTGCTGAAAGACGACGAGCAGGAGGATTCGCATGATGCAGATTGAGGTCATAGAACGCTACGTTGACCAGGTGCTGGAGGTCAACGGATTCTGTAAGGGTGACAAGGAGCTGCTACGGCAGCTCCTGCACCGCCTTTACACCGCCGCCACCATGTTCCACCTGATGACCGAAGAGCAGCGCCTGCTGATTGGTCGCATACAGCAGCAGTTATCGCCTTTTTTTGTGACAAAATGCAATTTAAAAGAGGGAAAAAGGAAGGGAAGAAAAAGAAAACTTCCCCCCACACCCCCTATTAAAGTAAAAGAAGGGATGGTAAAAGACCAGAAAATTTTTTCTTTTGCGGCACGCCGCGAGAATTTTCATCAAGAGTGTTTGGGGTTTGTCGGAGAGTATAACGTTGAACGGCTAAGCGACTTCTACAACTACTGGAGCGAAGAGAATCCGAAAACGGGACGGATGCGCTACGAAGATGAGCGCCATTGGAGCACCGAGCGACGACTGAAGCGATGGATGAAAAACAAGTACTCGTCAGACAACACCGCCGCGGCCCTGCGATTGGAGAAAGCCAAGAAGGGCAAGAGCAAGGCTGTGGACACCACCAAGCAACAGCAAACGATAGCCGCCGAGCGCAGCGACGCCAACGACCGCCTTTTCCAGGCGATTGAAGAGAACAAACGAAACGCCGTCAGCCATGATGAGTGGCTGGCCCTTAAGAATTCGAGAGATGAAAACAAAGAATGAAGTCAATGCTAAAGTCAGAGCTGGCCCGCGAGGCCGGCGTCAGCCGTAGGACGCTGAACAACTGGTGCAGGCCGTACATGAAGGAACTGACAGCCATGGGCTACAGGCCGACCATGAAGCTGCTGCCGCCCAAGATCGTCCAGTTCATGAAGGACACCTTCTGCATCTGACGACAACCCGGATTGTTTTTTTAACGACAACTATGACAACAAAGACAACTTTTTGCCTACGACGGCAACCGCCGTCTACGGGGTCCAAGAAAAGACCACAGATTTATTATAAAAGACAACTTGGACAACAAGGGACAACTATAACAATAGCCTACGACGCAACCGCGTCTACGGAGTCCGAAGTCAATTGGAGAATTAAAAAAAGTTGTTTAAGTTGTCCAAGTTGTCTTTAAAACAAAAAGGGTGCGCAAAAATTTCTCTGTCTACAGAGAAAAAGTTGTCTTTGTTGTCTATGTTGTCGTTAAAATAAAAAAATGTTGTCGTTAAAGTGCAGAATCGTGCATTATCGTGCACAATCGTGCAGAAACGGGAAAACACTATGCTGGTTTGTTGTAACTTTGCATCGTCAAATTGAAGAAGCGGACGGCGGTCTAGAAGGGAAAGAATTGCGAGATTTAAATCTAGAAATTGCGCGCATAAATGGTAGCAATTGCAATCCTTAATAGTACCTACAGGAAGCAGAACAAGGAGACAAAGAGATTAAACATTAAAAGATTAAAGATTAAACATTATGGCTATTAAAGTAATTGCACAGCGACGTGAAGTAAAGCTTGGTAAGAATCCTGGAAAGAAGTTCGTGATGCGTCCGGACCTGTACAGTCCCATCCAGGAGAAAAAGGTGTTCGCAGAGGCTTCCACCCACAGCGGAATTCCTGCAGGAGTGATCAAGGCGGCTTGGGATGCAGCTGGTGAGGTCATCCGCACATGGGCCACCGAGGGTCACAGCGTACCCCTGCCTGGACTGGGAACCATGCGCTTCAGCGTTCGCTCGAAGGCGGTAGAGAATCTGGAAGACGTAAAGACTGGTCTGATCAGCACGCGTCGCATCATCTTCACCCCTAACGTGGATGTGAAGGACGAGCTGAAGAATACCAGCATCCAGATTACCTGTCTGGACGAGGACGGCAACGTGCTGAAGCGTGTCACCAGCGGCGACAGCGGCGAGATTGAGGACCCTGAAAACGGTGGTTCTAACGAAAACCAGAACGGTTCGAACGAAAACCAAAACGAAAACGGTGGCGGTTCGAACGGTGGCGGTTCAGGTTCTCTGACACCCAGCAACGGTGGTGATAATGGAGGCAACTCCGGTGGCAATGGTGGTGGTAACGCCGGCGGTGAAACAGGCGACAACAACTAGCTATGAAGAAGCAAAGTTTCATTGAGATTGCGGTGAAGGTGGTAGTAGCCGCGCTCACCGCCTTCCTCACTGCCATCACAACGACGAGCTGTATGGGTAATGGGCCGTTCTAAATGTTTGAGCATCCGATGAAAATCGGGTGCTCAATTTTTTTTTGTCGTCTGCCTCCCCTCATAGGCCTCGCGGGTCATATAGACGGCGGCGACGTCGCGAGTGCCACAGGGACAGGTGACTGACATGTTGCAGAATCACGGGAGTCCCTTCTTTTTTATGTGAAACAGGTACCAGGTACCTGTTTCATTAGAATAATTGCAGATTAGTTTGTTATAACTTGAACAGAAAAAGCGTTCATTGTGGCATAAAAATGTTTCAATGAACGTTTTTTTATAGTGTTTGTATCATAAGTTACAGAGAATATGGGGGGAATATGCTATCTTTGCAGCAGAAAATTTTGATAACTAAAACAAAAATAATGATGAAAAGATGCTTATTGACACTCCTGGCAGTAATGGCTCTGGGCCTGATGCAGGCCCAGATCAAGCCCATCGTATTGGGTGACAGTCATGCCATGGTGAAGGTGAAGGGGGGACAGAAGTATATTCTGTTGCCCGTGCAAGAGAGTGAGGACATTGCCGGCATAGCGGTGGTGGGTGAAGGAAACAACATGGTGCAACGTCTGAACGTGAAGCTGGCCATTGACCGCGTAGACTACTTTGTACCTTACGAGTTGAAGGGTGCCGACCTGCTGGATATCACGTTCCATGGTGACCGCAGGCAGAAAGGTGCCGTAAGCGAGTTCGTATGCTGGCGCGAGATGAAGTACTCGGACACATTCGACACGACGAACCGCGAGCGCTTCCGTCCTGTCTACCACCACACCCCACTCTATGGTTGGATGAACGATCCCAACGGAATGTTTTACAAGGACGGTGTGTGGCACCTCTACTACCAGTATAATCCTTACGGCAGTCAGTGGGAGAATATGACATGGGGGCACAGCACCTCGGCTCATGTGTGACGAATGGCAACGAGGTGGTGGCTTTCTACACTTCCGCAGGTCACCATCAGACACAATCCATGGCGGTATCAAAGGATGGCGGTCGCACCTTTAAGAAGTATAGTGGCAATCCCATACTGACAACCAGCGACATTGCAGACTTCCGCGACCCCAAAGCATTCTGGAACGAGGATATCAAGGCGTGGAACCTCATACTGGCTGCTGGTCAGGAGATGCGCATCTATTCATCGAAAGACTTGAAGGACTGGAAATATGAGTCATCGTTCGGCAAGGAATATGGCAACCACAGTGGTGTGTGGGAGTGCCCGGACTTGTTTAAAATGGAAGAATTGAAGAATGGAAAAGTTGAAGAGAAGTGGGTACTGATTTGCAATATCAACCCTGGTGGACCCTTTGGCGGTAGTGCTACGCAATATTTCGTAGGACAGTTCGATGGTCACAAGTTCACGTGCGAGTCGATGCCGAAGGTGACGAAGTGGCGCACCCGACAACCGCCGCACGGTACTGGCATGGATGTCAAACTGGCAGTATGCCAACCAGGTGCCCACCAAGCAGTTCCGCTCGGCCAACTCGATACCTCGCGACCTGGGACTGTTCCGTCATGGTGAAGAGACTTACGTCAGCGTAATACCGTCCAAGGAGATGCTAGCCTTGCGTGGTGCGAAGGTGAAGAATCCCACGGAGGCTTGTGAGATGATCATCGATACGAAGAACCAGACGGAGATCGTGCTCAGCAACACCAAGGGCGAACAGGTGACGATGAAATACGACGGTCAACAACAGACGTTCAAGATGGAGCGTGTGAAGAGTGGCGACGTAAGCTTCAGCGAAGCCTTCCCTGCCGTGACTGTAGCCCCAACGTTTGGAAGCGTCAAGCAACTACGCATCTTTATTGACCGTTGCAGCATAGAGGTGTTTGATGCGGAGGGCAAGATGGCGATGACCAACCTTGTGTTCCCGTCGGAGCCGTATAACACGCTGAAGGTAAAGGGCGGCAAAGCGACAATCTATGAGATTAAACATTAAACAGAAACATTAAACATTAAATATTATGGGTAATCAAAACAAGACTATTTACCTGATTCCCGTGATGCT
>CADCGD010000049.1 GCA_902800925.1 uncultured Bacteroidales bacterium
AAGATACAAAATCAAATCGTCGCACCCTAAAAATCTCTGTAACTAACTATATTTCAATCATTTCAAAGAACGCTTAGCGATTTTTAGTGGACAGCAATGGTATTTTATATACTCTTATGTCAAGAAATATTATTACCGCAATAAGATTGTGAAGATTGCTTTGGAAGTTTTTCTGAAGGAGTTCGGAATAGAAAAAGAAAGTATCTTCCATTGCAGCAATCTGATTGGCGACAGTGATGCATTCCATACGCAAAACGGTACGTTCATTGCCATTGATAACGAGGATATGGTGGCGGAATTCCATACATGCTATGTGATGCGGAAGGCTGATTACGACGAATGGTTAGACAGACTCCTAAAAGATTTTTCCGATTTGGGAGAGCAAGCTGTTACGAATATCGGAATATTTTATCTCAAGGAGGGTGATGATATTATCGATCATGTTTCCGAGTATAAACTGAGATACACCATAGACACGGCGTCGGCTCCTGATAATCTCTACGCAGTTCTTGCCTCGTTCGTCAGGGAGCACGAGCCTAAGACGGAAATAGTGACAGAAATGGAAGTGAAGGAATCGAACAATCACTACGTCCTATGGTTCAAAAATGACTCATTGACTCAATGCTGGTGTGAAAAGATTGACGATGAAATGAAGATGAAGAGAGAATGGCTGTATGAAAAATGGTGGAGTCTGAACTTTGTCAACTATAATAAGAAGGCAGAAAAACTGAAAGTTAGAATCATTTCATAATGATAATATGAGAGATGAATCTATTGAACGATTGAGAGCGTTCGCCATTAAGCATACAAGAATGGGAAGCTTTTCTGTTCATGGCATTGTCCATTGGGACAGAGTTGCAAACAATGCAGACCTCCTGAATACAAGCGATGTTGACTTGCTTGTTGTGAAAGCCTTTGCCTATATTCATGATGTGGAAAGAAATGACGATGGCTATGACCTTCAACATGGCCCAAGGGCTGCAGCACTTGTTGATGAGATACGTGACACTGAACTCGCCTTTCTCAATGATGATGAGATTCTTCAGTTAAAAAAGGCTTGCGAGCTACATACGACCACGTGGAGGACGGAAGATGCTACGGTGAATGCCTGCTTTGATGCAGATCGTTTGGATTTAGGAAGAGTAGGAATTGCTCCGAATCCAGACAAGATGGCGACTGTGCAGGGACAGATCTTAGCGGAGAGAATGATAGAAGACGATCCTAATGACTGGATCCTGAATGGCGGTTGAACAAGGTGTCTCTCATAAAAAATGAGGGGCATTTTTGTTTTTGCTGATAGAAATGGGTTATTTGCGTCACTCTCTTAACATGAATAGATAAAACATAGGAGGTTAAGAGAGATGAACGCAAAGACGAATGCAGAAAAGGAGTGGCTCCGCAAAATGACTACCGGCAGGGTGGTGGAGAACCCCACGCCCAAGCCATGCAATGGGTTCGGTGATGTGGCAGGCATGGACGAGCTGAAGCAGTTGGTAACGGAAGGCTTCATCAATGTGCTGAACAACCAGGAATGTGCCAAAGCCTATGGGATTACTCCTCCGAGCATGCTCTTCTACGGTCCGGCAGGTTGTGGCAAAACATTCTTTGCCGAGAAGATTGCTGAGGAGGTGGGCATCAACTTCATGAAGATTGTGCCCGATGACTTGGCATCGACCCTTATACATGGCACCCAGGAGAAAATCGGTGAGGTGTTTCGTAAGGCAGAACGTAAGGCTCCGACATTGATCTTCTTTGACGAGTTCGACGCGATGGTGCCACGTCGTACCAATGACGACCATAACTATCAGAATGGTGAAGTGAACGAGTTCCTGTGTATGCTGAACAATGCTGCTGAGCGAGGCGTCTATGTCCTGGCGGCTACCAACCACCCCGAGCGCATTGATAAGGCTGTTTTGCGCACAGGTCGCATCGACGAGATGATCTATGTGGATATGCCTGACAGCAAGGCGCGCGAGAGCTTGTTTCGACTAGAGCTGTCAAAGTTGCCGGTAGCTGAGGATGTAGATTTCGTAAAGCTTGCCGACTTGACAAAAGGGTATAATTGCAGTGACATCAGCTATATCATCAAGGTGGCTTCCCGTAAGATGTTCAATGCCAGCATCAAGGAGAAAGAGCAGCCCTACAAGGTGATTACGCAGTCGTTGTTGGAAGAGACCATTGCCCATCAGTCGCCTTCTGTCACTAGTCGTGAACTGAAGGAATTCGAACGGGTACGCAGTGAGTTCTCTCCCATGGACAAAGGCAGACAACATGTGGCTATTGGATTTCATTGAACAAGTGGGCTATGCCCTGATTAACAATTTAATAACGATACGATTATGAAGGAGAAAATTTTTGAAGCATTCAAGGCTCTGGGCTTTGAGTTAGAGGAAGTGGAAGGTTTCGGCTATGGTTTCCAGTATGAGGGAAGAAGCTATCTCTATATGTGTAGTGAGGACGATGACGACTTTTTGAATATCGTGATACCTGCAGTGTTGGACCTTGACGATGAGAACGATATCTGTTTCTATCAGCTGATGGATAAGATTAACGCTGCCCGCAAGTACATTAAGGCCAACAGGCTTGGTAAAAGTATGTGGTTATCCTACGAGCGCGAACTGTTTGGAGACGAAGACCTGAAAAAGGTGCTCACACGTATGATTCTGCATCTGGATGCATGTCTGATGTTTCTGCAAAAGGCAATGAAGAATTCTGAAAAAGAGGAGGATTAGCTATGACAAAGAAAGAATTAATGATGTCTGTCCTCGAAAGGATAGGCTATCCACCAAAGATTGACGACGATGGCGATATCATGGTTTGTTATCAGTTGAAGACTATCTATGTCTTGACGGGCGACGAAGAAGAGACTTATATCTCTATGATGCTTCCTCAGTTCTATGAGATAGAGGAAGGACAGGAAACGGTAGTCTTGGCGGTCTGCAACAAAATGACCCGTGAGCTGAAACTCGCCAAGGTGTACATTGACCAGACCTTCAAAAGTGTGTCAGCTGCCTGTGAGTTCTTCTATGCCAACGAAGAGTCATTGGAACAGAACATCCGCCACTCGTTGGAGCTGTTGGGTGTGGTTCGTGGCATCTTCAGAAGAGATTTGGATGAGCTGTCAGAGGACGCGTGAGAAGATGATCAAGGACTTGGGACGGGGGTGCAGAGTTCACTTCAAAGGAGTCCCCTGAATATTAAATTCTGAGGATTTCTGTCTAACGATTTGCTGTCGAGCGCTCTTTGACATGTTGTTACAATTGTGGTAGGTGTGATATGATAGAGAAAACTGAGCCACTCACCCCTGAAAAAGCATTTACGTCCGCAAAGGTCGGAAGGCAGTCTTAAAATGAGTAGAAGTAGAATTGTTAAAAAATGTTTTGCAATTCGGGAACGTCTTTATGATTTGTCAATAGTACCCTCTAAGTGGGAGGGTGTGCTTTCTGTGTGTAACTGGTGACAGATTCTGCAAAGTTTTTGTTACAAATAATAAAGTGGCATGTTGTGAAATATTGTACCTTTGCAGTGCTTATTAACCAAAATGATGTAAAAACATCTTATTTTAATATAACCTAATTATTAACTTTAAACAAAAGTATGTGGAATTTTAAGTCACTACAAAAACATTTTGTTTTGTTGTTCCTGTTCTGCGCGATTCCGTTTGGAATGTCTTTTGCACAGAGCACGGTACAGGGAACTGTGAATGACGAGTCGGGCGAGCCAATTATCGGTGCCTCCGTCAAAGTGCAAGGAACCAATGATGGCGCAATTACCGACTTGAACGGTAATTTCTCCGTTAAGGCTTCCTCTAACGCAACACTCACCATTTCGTTTGTGGGTCATCTCACTCAGAACGTGAAGGTTGCAGGTAAAACTAACATCACCGTTGTTCTGAAGGAAGACACCCAGATGCTGGAAGACGTGGTGGTTGTTGGTTATGGTACAATGAAAAAAAGTGACGTCTCTGGATCTGTTGCAACCATCAACATGGAACAGATGGAACGCAAGATCCCGACTAATGTCGCTCAGGCACTGCAGGGTGCAGCTGCTGGTGTGATGGTTACCAATCAGGATGGTGCTCCTGGCGCACAGTCTGCTATCCGTATCCGTGGTATTGGTACTATCAATGGTGATGCACAGCCTCTGTATGTTGTCGATGGTGTACAGGTTGGTAACAACGCAGACTTCGTTAATCCTTCAGACATTGAGAGAATCGAGGTCCTGAAGGATGCTTCTGCTACTGCCATCTATGGTTCTGCAGGTGCAAATGGTGTCATCATGATTACTACCAAGCATGGTCAGAAGGGTAAGATGAATATTAACGTAACAGCTGACCTTGGTATTCAAACACTTCCTTACAAACTTAACACACTCACAGGCGATGCCTATGCACGCAGTATCCGTGAATCTAAGGCTAACGATGGTGCAACGCTGGCTAATCAGATTTGGTCTGAGGCATATGATGGTAAGCGTAATTATATCGACTGGCAGGATCAGATGTATCAAACCGGCCTGAAGCAGCAGTATGGCATCTCAGCAAGCGGTGGCACAGACAAGACTCAGTATAACTTCTCTATCGGATACCTGAAAAACAAGGGTATTATCGTTAATACTAATTACGACCGCCTGACCGCACGTGCTGGTGTTAAGTCTAAGATTAACGATTATATTGAGTTCGGTGGCGACATGAACTATATGTATTCTACTGTCAAAGGTAATAACATTGGTCTGGGTAACAACCAAAACCTTTCTTCTCAGCGTGATATCGCTCAGATGGCTCCAACACTCGACTATATTGATGATGCAACAGGTGAGCACATTCATGTAAATGTTGTTAACCCTGATGGATCTTATGGTGCAAGTAAGGCTCCAACACCTGACGGTTGGGAAGGTATGACAGCAGGTGCTCAGAATCCATATGCTACCCAGATGGAAATTGGTCGTGAGACTCGTAACTCACGTATTTCAATCAATCCTTATATTGATATCACACTCCTCAACCTGAAGGAGCACAAACTTAACCTCCATTCTATTGCTTCTTGGACAGAGACTCACTCAGACAATGATGAGTTCTCTGGATTGTACAAGCGCTATAATTATATAGGTGGCGAATTGACTTCCGTAAAATATGAGGGTCGTGATGAGGGATATTATAACTTTGCTTTAGGCCAAAGCAAAGGTCTCTCTAAAAGCATCGAAACATATCTGACTTATAACTGGAAGACAGATTTCCACAACTTGACGCTGATGGCAGGTAACTCAGTCAGCGACTACGAGGGTTCATGGGTAAGTGCAAGCGCACACTCTTTCCCGTTCTCAAATATCCGCCTTATATCTTTGGCTGAGGACAAGGAGTCAATCACAGGTAATGGTGGTTTCAATGCCAAGGTTCGTACCGTTTCTTACTATGGACGTTTGGTTTACAACCTCTTTGATCGTTATATCTTGACTGCTACTGTGCGTCGTGACGGTTCTTCTAACTTTGGTTCAAATAACCGTTGGGCTACTTTCCCATCAGTGGCCGGTGCTTGGCGTATTTCTGAAGAAAAGTTCATGAAGAATGTAAACTGGATTGACAATCTGAAATTCCGTGTAGGTTGGGGTCAGACAGGTAACGCTGGTAATATCGCTGGTCGTGCTGACTACGCTCTTTCTACTCAAAACACAACTTATCAGTTCTATGGAACAAGTGGTGGAGGTGTCAGCGGTAAGTTCAATCGCTATGTTGGCGCATATGCTCCATTGATTGACCAAAACCTGAAGTGGGAAACCAACGAGCAGCTCAATTTCGGTCTTGACTTCAGTCTGCTGAACGGTGATTTGAGTGTTACTATGGACTATTTCGTACGTAAGACTAAGGACCTCCTTCTTGAGCGTCAGGTTCGTCCATCAGCAGGAAACTCTTCTTACTACACCAACTTTGGTCAGATCAACAACTATGGTTTTGAGTTCTCTGTTAACTATAACAAGCGTCTGAACAAGGACTGGACAATCAATGTTGCCTTCAACGGTTCTACCTTGAAGAATGAGATTGAGAAGATGGGTGTTGACTATACTTCTACATGTGGCGGTAGTAACAGTACCTATTCAGCTGATGATCTTGATGGTTCAAACATTGGTGCTGTCAGTGGTACAGGTTACGTATGGGACAACCACTCTATCTGCCGTGAGGGCGAGGCTGTAGGTTCTTACTACGGTTACAAGGTAGCTGGCATCATCAAGACTGATGAAGATTTGGCTAAGGCAAAGGCTCAGGGACAGAATGCTCAAAAAGGAGATTTCCTCTTCGTTGATACTAACGGTGACGGAACACTTAATGACTCAGACCGCCAGATTCTAGGCAACGGTCTGCCTAGCTTCAACTTCGGTTTGAACCTCAGCGCTACTTATAAGAACTGGGACTTCAGCCTTTATACTTATGGTGTTCTCGGTATGGATATTCTTTCATACTCTAAGATGCGTCTCAGCATTATGAATCCATCTGATGACTCTTGGACTCCTGCTCTTCTGGAGGATAGCTACAATGAAATGTGGAGCGCTTCTAATCCTAATGGTACACTTCCTCGTCTGACTCGTCTTGACAACAACAAGAACAGCCGTATCAGTGATGCATGGATTGAGAACGGTAACTTCCTGAAGATATCTAACATTCAGGTTGGTTACACCCTGCCACGTGATATCGCCAAGAAGCTGATGATTCAGAATGCCCGTGTATATTTTGCCGTTCAGAACCTCTGTACCATATCTCCATATAACAAGTATGGCGATCCTGAAGTTGGTCAGGGTAGTGTAATCTACTCGGGTCTTGACACTGGTCGTTATGCAACGCCTCGAACATTCCAGTTTGGTGTTAATCTCACGTTCTAATATATATAAAGTATATAAGAATTAAGAAATCATATAAAGAAGAAATGATTATGAAAAGCAAATTAATATATAGTTTGATTGCAGGCTCCATGATGCTGACAGGATTCATATCCTGCAACAACGATGAATTCCTTGACGTTACTAGATATGATGTTGGAGACGTCGGGTCTCAATTTGAAAACGCACAGGCAGCCCGTGTCAGTTTGAATGGTATTTACGCTTACAACAATGTTAGTAGGGAAGATAATAGCTGGGGTTACAAACCTAATTTGTTCACTGGTTCACACCCCACTATGGATACACAGTGTACTGGTTGGGACGTTAAGTTTCTTAATCAGACATGGGATGAGAATGTAGGTGAACTTGGTGAGGGATGGGCACACTGCTATGCAGCCATCAACCGCGCTAATCTATATTTGGAAGGCCTCAAGAATGCAGAAGGTATCTCTGAAACAGACAAGAAACTCTGTGAAGGTGAGGCTCGCGCCCTCCGTGGCTATTTCTACACTTGGCTGGCAACGACCTTCGGACGTGTACCTATGCTGAAAACTGGTGAGGACTTCAATAACACGCCTAACAAGGCTGCTGCTGAAACCTACGAAGAAATGTGGGACTTCATTATTGAGGACTTCACGGCTGCAGCTGAAATACTCGGCTGGAAACCTTACGATGGTCAGTATGGTCGTTGTACAAAAGGTATGGCTAAGGCCTATCTTGCTGATGCCTATATGTGGAAGGCTTACCGTTGTCCCGATAAGGCTGATGACTGCTATGCCAAGGCTAAGAAAGAACTGGAAGACATCATCGCAAGTGGTACATATAAACTTGTAAACAACTTCGCAACCAACTGGGATCCTGCTGGATTCTGGAACGAAGAGTGTATCTGGGCTATGTGCTCTGACGAAGGTGGAGAGTGGAGCAGTTGGGGTAGTGACCGTACTATCACCTTCTGTAATCCTAACATGTTCAAGTGGTTCACCGCTTGTCCAGAGAACGGTGGCTGGGGCTCCCAGTACCTCTCTTGGGAGTGGTATGCTTGCTATGAGCCAGGTGATACTCGCCGTGATGCCTCTTGTGCTACTGGTGCAGTGGACGTTATTCAGATGCAGGAACTTTATAAGAATCAGAACGCCGGTTGTATCGATATCCTGAAAAAGGCTGAAGATACCCAGAAGACTTTGAATACGAAGAAAAAGGAGGCTGCTGATCTTGTAGAAAAATATGCAGGAGAGGAAATGTCTAAGGAAGATAAAGAAAAGCTGGACAAACTCTATAAAGAAGTTGCTGAACTTGAAGAGAAAGTTCGTCAGGAGACTGGTCTTGTAAATCATGGATACCATCCATGGCTTAAAACTGAGGTCGGTAATGGTACGGCAGGTACTCAAACCAAACAGTTCCACTTTAGTAATGGTGAATTCGCTCCTGCTATTTGGACTACTAAGATTTGGCGTAATGCACGTGCTGATGGTAACTCATGGGGTGGCCAGATGTGGTCTCCGACAATTATCTACGGTAAGCGTTATGCCAACGTACTTCTCGACTATGCTGAGTGTCTGTTCCGCTTGAACGGTGATGATGATGCAACTGCTTGGGCTATCATCAATGAGATTCGTAACCGTGCTTGGGGTAATTTAATGATGGACAAAGATGCTTATAAAAAGTATTTTGCTCACATGAATGAGGTTTATGAGTTTAATGGTCAGAAAGATGCCAGTGGTTATAATTCTCTGGAAATGACGGAGTATCCTATTGGTGTGTTAACAGCTCCTGTTACTGTTCCTGATGCTAAGGAATACTACACTAAGCTTACAAATACTCCTAACCGTGTTGGTTATACTCATACTTCTAAGGTTTGGAAGGTTGCAGTTAACGAGGAGCGCCGTAAGGAGTTCAACTCTGAGTGGTGTCTCTGCCCAGATATGATTAAGTCTGGTTATATCGAGGATCACATCAACTACAACTACCCGAAGGACAAAGGTGGCGATGACTATGCTAACTATCCTTGGTCAAAGCGTGAGTTCGATTTCGACATCAAGAAGATGGATATGCCTATTCCTGCTGCTGAGTTGATGAAGAACACGCTTCTTAAGCAGAATCCGGGATATTAATCAACCATTCTTTTATATATTTAGTTAGTTAGATGTCGCGCCGTATGACGCGGCATCTTTCTTCAGACAAGCTAACCATGAGTGTCAACCAACTGCGATAAATAAATGATCAAGGAAAAGAGTTTTCTTTTGTCTCGTTCTCTGACCTAAAGGTACAGAGTGTGGCATCGCAATCGAAAATTCTTAAATAAATTTTTGTATTTTGAACACTTATTCGTACCTTTTCGACAAGTCGAGAAGGTACTTTCGTTCGAAAATGCTCAAATTAATTTGGCATTTTGCTCACTTATTCGTACCTTTGCGGCGTCAACTAACTAACTAAGTGTATGAAATACGTTTATCAATCATTCATTTCCCTTTTGCTGCTCCTGCTGGCGCTGCCAGTTGCAGCCTACGAACAGCAGTCAATTAACATCACTGTAAATGGTAAGTCGCGTAATATGATTTGCTTTACGCCCAACGACTTGCCTGCCAAGTCGCCACTGATGATTGTGACGCACGGCATGAACCAGGATCCAGAATACCAGATGGGTTCCGACAAGTTGTACGAGATGATAGACACGGCGAAATTCGTGGTGGCCTATCTGCGTAGCGATGGCAACACATGGGACATTAATGGTACGAACGACCAGACCTTCGTGTCGAAGACCATCGACGAGATGTACACTCGCTTTAACATCGACAAGGAACGCGTCTACTGGTCGGGCTTCTCCATGGGTTCCATGCTCATCCACCACTGCATAGCCAATATGCAGAACAAGATTGCGGCCTTTGCGCCCACCAGTGGTATCCAGTTCTCTGAGTCTCCATGGAACAATTGCAAGAAACCCGTGAACATGCTGGAGTGCATTGCCTATGGCGACGAAACGTTCGGCTATGAGGAGTACGGCATCCACGCCTATATAGAGAACTATGCCAAGCACGACAAGCACACCAACTACTCGAAGATTGTCTATCAGCCAGGCTGGTACAACGGAGACCTGGAGAAATGGACTGGTGGCCCCAACGGTGGCGAGGTATGGCTCTTTTCGTACAATAACGGTGGTCACTGGCCTATGACCGATAACCGCAAACTCATCTGGAACTTCTGCAAGCGCTTCTCGCTAAATCAGCCTTCGGCACGCATCACGGTGCCAACTGGCGAGACCACCAATATCTATATGGGCCCGAAGAATGAGGCTGCGTTCCCTGACGTCCAGATTGAAGCTTCTGCCAAGGCTAAAACCACAGGCGGAAGCATTGTGCAGGCCGACATCTATGATGGAAGCACACTGTTACAGTCGCTGACAGAGGCTCCCTATACCGCTAGCCTGACAGCCCCAGCAGCAGGTGCACACAGTCTGTGCATTGTGGCAACGGACAACAACGGCAAGACGGCTGATGCCTATTGTTTGGTGAACAACGAGGTGGTAGAGGAAGCAGCCAACTACGACCTCTGTCGCAATTTTACCATGGAGGGTGCTGTGCCACAGGACTGGTATGTCAGCAACGGCACTGGCGCGTCGACACGTGTGGGGGGAGGCGGAATGCCCTATACCAATGGACCCCGTCTGCTGCATTTTACTAATGATAGTCGTGGCATCGACTACGGTCTGTTGGTTCAGAACTCTGCAGGCAAGGCGAAGGCCGCCTTTGCTAAGTTTGGTGACGAGAAAGGCCGTTCAACGATGTTGTTGCACGCAGGAAGCTACGTTCTCGGCTACAGGATATATAACTGGAACCAGTCTGAGCCTACGCCCGTAACCATCGCTATAGAACGTCCCGACGGGCAGGAGATGGCTTCAAAGGTTTATACCCCCACCAAGAATATTGGTGGCAATACGGGCAATGCATTTTCAAGTATTAAGATACAGAAGTTCGAGTTCGACATCAAGCAGACGGGCTACTATGTCCTCGCATTCTATACCGATGCTACGAAAAATGCAGACTTTGTAGCAGGTAAGCTGACTCTCAGGCTGAAGGAAAGCAAAGAAAGCGATGCGACGCATCTAAATGATAATGTAAAAATGATAAATGATAAGGGGGAAACGACCAACGATAGTTGGTACGACCTTCAGGGGCGCAGAATAGCTAATGGCCAAAAGCCAATAGTCAAAGGCTTATATATCCAGAACGGACGAAAGGTCGTTGTCAAGTAGTACCCTTTGAAATGATAGCAATATGGCAACAGTAGATGACAAGAAAGTGATTTTCTCGATGGTGGGTGTGAGCAAGACCATCCAGCAGAACCAGAAACAAGTGCTCAAGAATATCTATCTCAGCTTCTTCTATGGAGCGAAGATAGGCATCATTGGTCTGAATGGTGCAGGTAAGTCAACACTGATGAAAATCATTGCCGGACTCGACCAGCAGTATCAGGGTAATGTGGTGTGGGCACCAGGCTATACGGTGGGCTACCTGCCTCAGGACCCTCCCTTGAACGAGGAGAAGACCGTCAAAGAGAATGTGATGGAAGGTGTGCAACATGTGTATGATGCACTGGCTGAATATGACGAAATCAACGTGAAATTCGGTTTGCCCGAATATTACGAGGATGCAGATAAGATGGACCAGCTGATGCAGCGTCAGGCAGAATTGCAGGACATCATCGACGCTACCGATGCGTGGAATATGGACTCTAAGCTGGACCGTGCGATGGCTGCGCTGAACTGTCCTCCTGGCGATTGGTCTGTAAAGACCCTTTCTGGTGGTGAGCGCCGTCGTGTGGCACTGTGCCGCCTGCTGTTGCAGAAACCCGATGTGCTGTTGCTCGACGAGCCTACCAACCACCTTGATGCAGAGTCTATCGACTGGCTGGAGCAGCACTTGCAGCAGTATGAGGGTACGGTGATTGCCGTCACCCACGACCGCTACTTCCTGGACGATGTGGCTGAGTGGATTCTGGAGCTGGATCGTGGCGAGGGTATTCCCTGGAAGGGTAACTACTCCAGCTGGCTGGAACAGAAGTCACAGCGACTGGCTCAGGAGGAGAAGCAGGCTTCGAAGCGTCGTAAGACGTTGGAGCGCGAGTTGGAGTGGGTGAGGATGGCCCCCAAGGCCCGTCATGCGAAGGGTAAGGCTCGTCTGAATTCGTACGAGTCGATGCTCAACGAGGAACAGAAGCAGAAGGAAGAGAAGTTGGAAATCTTCATCCCCAACGGACCACGTCTGGGCAACAAGGTCATCATTGCCGAACATGTGGCGAAATCGTTCCCTGAGAAGACGCTCTTCAAGGACCTGAACTTCAATCTCCCACCTAACGGCATCGTGGGTGTCATTGGCCCCAACGGTGCTGGTAAGACCACGCTGTTCCGCCTGATTATGGGTCTCGACAAGCCTGATGCTGGTACGTTCAGTGTGGGCGAGACGGTAAGACTCTCGTATGTCGACCAGCAACATAAGGACATACTGCCCGAAAAGTCCGTCTATGAGGTGGTGAGTGGTGGCAACGAGACCATCCGCATGGGTGGCAAGGATGTTAACGTGCGTGCATACCTGAGTCGTTTTAACTTCAGTGGTGCCGATCAGGAGAAGAAGTGTGGCGTACTCTCGGGTGGTGAACGCAACCGCCTGCATCTGGCTATTGCCCTGAAGCAAGAAGGTAACGTGCTGTTGCTCGACGAGCCCACCAACGATATTGACGTCAACACGTTGCGTGCCTTGGAAGAAGGTCTTGAGGCCTTTGCAGGTTGTGCTGTTGTTATCAGCCACGACCGCTGGTTCCTGGACCGTATCTGTACACATATCCTCGCTTTTGAGGGTGAGGGTAGGGTCTTCTACTTCGAGGGCAATTACAGCGAGTATGAAGCCAACAAGGCCCTGCGCTTAGGGCTCGACGAACCTAAGCGCGCACGCTACCGTAAGCTCATGGAGGAATAATACTGAAAGAAAGGAAGTTTTTGTTTTAAGAAAGAAATTACCAGAAATTATCCAGAAATTATACTGTGCGTATGAATGCACTGCATATATAAAAATTTCTGATTAATTTCTGGTAATTTCTTTCCTTATAGTTCCTGTTCGAATTTCTTTCTTTAGTCAACAATTTGGGGATACTTGCGTGTCCAGCCGTCCCAGCGCAGACGCATGACGCCAAAGAATGCTTCCCCAAAGATGCCACCCGACATCTTGCTGACACCCTCCTGGCGATTGACGAAGATGACGGGCACCTCCTTAATCTTAAAGCCAATCTTGTAGGCGGTAAACTTCATCTCAATCTGGAAACCATAGCCCTTGAAGCGAATCTTGTCGAGCTCGATGGTCTTCAGCACACGACGCTTATAGCACTTGAAACCAGCGGTGGTGTCGTGTACCTTAAAGCCTGTGACGATGCGTACATACTTCGAGGCGAAATAGGACATCAGCACACGGCCAATGGGCCAGTTGACCACGTTGACGCCACTGACGTAGCGTGAGCCGATAGCCACGTCGTAGCCCTCGTCGGCACATGCCGAGTAGAGGCGGGGCAGGTCGTTAGGATCGTGGCTGAAGTCGGCATCCATTTCGAAGATATAGCCGTAGTCACGCTCCAGCGCCCACTTGAAACCAGCGATGTAGGCTGTTCCCAAGCCCAACTTGCCACTACGCTCGATGATGAACAGACGGTCGCTGAACTCCTCCTGGGCCATCATACCCTTGACGATAGCCGCCGTACCATCGGGCGAGCCGTCGTCGATAATCAGAATATGAAAACACTTTTCCAAGCCGAATACGGCACGGATAATCTTCTCGATATTTTCCTTTTCGTTATACGTAGGAATGATGACAATGCTGTCGCTTGTATGCATGGTTGCGTTTAATTTTGTTGCAAAGATACAACATTTTACTTAAAAGCTATCGTCCTTTAACTCCCTTTAACTCCTTTAACTCCTTTAACTCCCCATTTCTTTGTATCTTTGCATGCGAAATTCGTATGACGATACAAGAATTGCTGAAGAAATATGCCTTGTTGCCCCAGGTGGGCGCATTGGCAAAGACGTTAGAGAAAAAGTCGGTGAAAACGGTTTTTCTCGAGGGCCTTATGTGCTCATCTGCTCCGATGTTGTTTGGAAGCCTCTCCCTAACCATCTCCAAAGGGAGAGAGAACCCTGGCGCTTCTGAGTCCCCCCTCTTTTTGGAGGGGGCTATGGGGAGGCTCTTCCTTTTTATCCTGCAGGACGCTGACGAGGCGGGCTATTTCTACCACGACCTGACGCAGCTGTTAGGTGACAAGCAGGTGCTCTTCTTCCCCTCCAGCTATCGCCGTGCCATCAAGTATGCCCAGCGCGACAGTGCCAACGAGATTCTCCGCACCGAGGTGTTGGCACGCTTGAATGATTCTTCACTCTTCACTCTTCACTCTTCACTCTGTATTGTCACCTACCCAGAGGCCATTGCCGAACTCGTAGTCTCTAAGAAGCAGTTAGACGAGCGGACGGTGGTGCTTAGCGTGGGTGATACTATTGATGCTGACGAGACGGCCCAGCAGTTGCGCAACCTGGGATTCCAGGAGGTGGACTACGTCTATGAACCTGGTCAGTTTGCCCTGCGTGGCAGCATCCTCGATATCTACAGCTATAGCAGTGAGTTGCCGTTCCGCGTCGATCTCTTTGGTGACGACATCGACTCCATCCGCACCTTCGAGGTGGAGACGCAGCTGTCGAAAGACAAGTTGCAGCAGGTGACCATTGTGCCAGAGCTGTCTATGACGGAGGAGAAGATGCCGTTCCTGTCATTCGTACCCCAAGAGACGGTACTGGTCTTCAAGGATTTCCTGTATGTTCGCGATGCCATCGACCGCATCTATCAGGAGGGCTTCTCCGAACAGGCCATGACAGAGCGCTTGGAGGGTGCTACCGAACAGGAACAGCACGAGATTATGCAGCAGATGAGGAAGGAGAGTCAGCTGATTAGTGGTGCACAGTTCTCGCGCGATGCTGTCGACTTCCGACGCATTGAGATGGGCCATCGTCCGTCAGGTCTGCCCGATGCTACTATCTCCTTCCATATCTCGCCACAGCCCCAGTTCCACAAGAACTTTGAACTGTTGCAGCAGTCCTTCGAACAGTATCTCGCTGATGGCTACCAGCTCTGCATCCTCGCAGACAGCAAGAAGCAGTTGGAGCGTTTGCGCGACATCTTCGCAGAAAAAGGAAGTGTTCTTTTCGATTCCGTTGAAAAGACCTTGCACGAAGGTTTTGCTGACGACGACCTGCGAATCTGCATATTCACTGACCACCAGATCTTTGACCGTTTCCACAAGTACAGTCTGACGTCCGACAAGGCACGTTCTGGTAAGGTGGCGCTGACGCTCAAGGAGATTCAGCAGTTTGAGGTCGGCGACTACGTGGTACACGTCGACCACGGCATCGGTAAGTTTGGTGGCCTGGTACGCATGCCGCAAGGCGACGGCTACCAGGAGATGATCAAGATTATGTACGAGGGTGGGGGCTCTATCTATGTCTCTATCCACTCGTTGTACAAGGTGTCGAAATACAAGGCACAGGACAATGGTCAGCCGCCCCGTCTGTCGCACTTAGGCACAGGCCAGTGGGAGCGCATGAAGGAGCGCACCAAGAGCAAGCTGAAGGATATTGCCCGCGACCTCATCAAACTGTATGCCGCCCGTCGCCGTGAGCTGGGTTTCGCCTTCTCTGCCGACTCGTTCATGCAACACGAGTTGGAGGCATCGTTCCTCTATGAGGACACCCCCGACCAGCTGAAGGCCACCAACGACGTGAAGGCTGACATGGAGAAGGCACAACCCATGGACCGACTGGTCTGTGGCGACGTAGGCTTTGGTAAAACGGAGGTCGCTGTGCGTGCTGCTTTCAAGGCGGCGTGCGATGGCAAACAGGTGGCTGTGCTGGTGCCCACCACGGTGCTGGCCTATCAGCACTACCAGACCTTCTCCTCACGCCTGAAGGATATGCCCGTGCGTGTAGACTACCTCTCGCGTGCCCGTAGCACCAAGCAGACCACAGCCCTGTTGAAAGACCTGGAGGCTGGCAAGATAGACATACTAATAGGTACCCACAAACTCATCGGCAAGTCGGTGAAGTTCCACGACCTGGGACTGCTCATCATCGACGAGGAACAGAAGTTTGGCGTCTCTACCAAGGAGAAGCTGCGCCAGCTGAAGACCAATGTCGACACACTGACGCTGACGGCAACACCCATACCGCGTACCCTGCAGTTCTCGCTGATGGGTGCCCGCGACCTGAGCATCATCCAGACACCGCCGCCCAACCGTTATCCCATACAGACGGAGATACATACGCTGACTGCGGAGATTGTCGCTGATGCCATCAATTTCGAGATGTCGCGCAACGGACAGGTGTACTTTGTCAATCCGCGCATCAACGACCTGCAGCGCATCAAGGAGATGATACAGAAGTATGTCCCTGATGCTCGCATTGCTGTGGGTCACGGACAGATGAAACCTGAGGAGTTGGAGAAGATCATCTTTGACTTCATCAACTACGACTACGACGTGCTGCTGTCGACGACCATCGTCGAGAACGGCATCGACATACCCAATGCCAACACCATCATCATCAATAGTGCCCACCGCTTCGGACTCAGCGACCTGCACCAGATGCGTGGTCGTGTGGGACGTGGCAACCGCAAGGCGTTCTGCTACCTGTTGGAGACCTTCAGCGACCTGGGCAGTGGCATCCATATCGCTATGCAAGACCTTGACATCCGTGGTGCAGGCAACCTGCTGGGTGCCGAGCAGTCCGGCTTCATTGCCGACCTGGGCTACGAGACGTATGTGAAGATCCTGCAGCAGGCGGTGGTGGAGATACGCAATGAAAATCCTGCGCACACGGGGACTGTCCCTGCTGTGCGTAGTTCACGGAGCACAGAGGGACTGTCCCCCAATAGCTTCGACTTCGTCTCCGACTGTTCCCTCGAGTCCGACCTCGAGCTCTACTTCCCTGACCAGTATGTGCCATCGGATTCTGAGCGCATGCTGCTCTATCGCGAGCTCGATGGCTTGCAGACTGACGAGCAGGTGGCAGCCTACCGCACGCGCCTGATAGACCGCTTCGGCCCTGTGCCTCACTGTGGCGAGGAACTGATGCGCGTCGTGCCCCTGCGTCGCATCGGTCAGGCGCTGGGCTGTGAGAAGATAGTCCTCAAGCAACAGCGCATGACGCTCTTCTTCGTCACGCAGGCGGACAGCCCGTTCTACCAAAGCGAGGCCTTCGGTCGGCTGCTGGACTTCGTGGCCCACAATCCCCGTCGCTGTCAGTTCCGCGAACTGCATGGCAAGCGCTCTATGGTCATCAGCGACGTGCCTACCATCGAGGAGGCCGTCAACATCCTGAAATCGATAAACTAACAATAATTACCAACTATAAAACGTACTAAAGAAAGATGAGAAAAAGAGTATTCCTGGCATTGCTATCCGCTGTTAGCATGCTGAGTGTCAGCGCAGCAGAGCGCCTGACGAGTCCTGATGGAAACATCGTTGTCGTGGTCGACGTGCAAGACGGCAAGCCTACCTACGAAGTGCAACTGGGTGGCGTCACCTTCCTGCAGCCCTCGCCACTGGGTTTGCAGACCAACATCGACGACCTGACCAGTGGTTTGACGTTGAAGAGTGTCGACAGCAAGAAAAAGCACGACGAGTACTGGCTGAAGACCACCAAGCAGAGTCACATCAGTTACGACGCCACAGAGGCTGTCTGCCATTTCGAGAAGGGTGGTCGTCAGGCTTTGGACATCCAGTTCCACATCACCGATCGTGACGTGGCCTATCGCTACAAAATCTACCCCAAGAAGATTCGTGGTGGCGAGACGCTGGTGGCTGTCGTCAGTGGCGAGGCCAGTGGTTTCGTCATGCCTGAGGGTACGACGACTTTCCTCTGTCCGCAGGCTGGTCCGATGGGTGGCTTTGCACGCACCGCTCCCTCTTACGAGACGTCCTACACCCTCGATGACCAGATGGGCAAGAACGGCTGGGGCAATGGCTTCACGTTCCCCTGTCTCTTCAAGACTCCTGCTGGCTGGCTGTTGCTCAGCGAGGCAGGCACCGATGGTGGCTATGTGGGTTGCCGACTGCTGAACAAGGGTGGCAACAAGTATCAGATTGGTTTTCCTCAGGAAGGTGAGATGAACGGCTTTGGCACCACCTCTGCTGCTGTCTCTCTGCCCTGTGAGACACCTTGGCGCACCATCACCCTGGGTACTACGCTGGCACCTATCGTGGAGACCACCGTCACCAACGACGTCGTCCGTCCCAAGTACCAGGCCTCTAAGGAGTATGTCTATGGCAAGGGCTCGTGGTCGTGGATTATCGGCATGGACCCCAGCTGCAACTTCGACGAGCAGAAGCGCTACATCGACTTCTCTGCCGCTATGGGTTGGCGCTCAGTGCTGGTCGACGCCTTGTGGGATGTGCAGATTGGCTACGAGAAGATGGCCGAGCTGGCACGCTACGGTCGTGAGCGTGGGGTAGGGCTCTTCCTGTGGTATAACAGCAACGGCTCGTGGAACGATGCTCCCCAGTCACCCAAGGGCAAGATGGACAAGTCGGCTGCTCGTCGCAAGGAGATGGCGTGGATGAAGGAGAACGGCATCCTGGGCATCAAGGTCGACTTCTTCGGTGGCGACAAGCAACCCATGATGCAGCTCTACGAGGACATCCTCACCGATGCCAACGAGTTTGGTCTGCAGGTT
>CADCGD010000050.1 GCA_902800925.1 uncultured Bacteroidales bacterium
GTTCACTGACTTGTGATAACGGAGACCGCCTTTGTACGGGCCAATAGCGTTGTTGTGCTGGATACGATAACCCATGTTGGTCTGAACATTACCCTTATCGTCTACCCAAGTAATACGGAACTCACAAACACGATCGGGAATGCAAAGGCGCTCGATGAGGTTTGCCTTTTCAAACTCGGGGTGCTTGTTGTACTCTTCCTCGATAGTAGGAAGTACCTGAGAAACTGCCTGGATGTACTCCGGCTCATTGGGGAATCTCTGTTTCAGATCCTCTACAACTTTTGCTGCATTCATAATCTTTTTACGTTTTTTTTGAGTTATTATACTATTGAGATAATGTGTTCTGATGTTTTCGCTTGCAAAATTAAAGCAAAAACGGATAATCACCAAACATTTCGTTACTTTTTTTATGAAAAAGCTTACTTTTTGTCATTTAATTGATTTAAATCAAGAGAATATGGTATATTTATTCGGTTTTGTTGTGCTCGATAACAAGAAAAGGTAGTATGATAATGTGTCCGATAACAGCCCAATGTTGTGTGAGTTGCAAAAAAAAATTGTCATTCACGCTGTGGTGAACGACAATTCTTCTTTCTCCTGTTCCTTATTTATATGTATGGTACTTCCTGGTTGCAGGTCTCCGTTGACGATGAGGTCGGAAACGCCATCTTCAAGATATGTCTGTATGGCACGTTTTAGCGGACGGGCGCCAAACTGTACGTCGTAGCCCTTCTCAGCGACAAATGCCTTTGCTTCGTCAGAGAGGTCGATGGTATACCCCATATCGGTAATACGCTTGTAGAGTCCCTTCAGTTCTATATCGATAATCTGCTTGATAGCCGTGAGATCCAGCTGGTCGAAGGTGATAATCTCGTCCAGACGATTCAGGAACTCTGGCGAGAACTGCTTCGACAGTGCCTTCTGTACAATTTGTCTGGCGTGTTCCTTGTCTTGTTCGTTGAGCATCAATGCTGATGAAGAGCCTGCATTGAAACCAACACCTCGTCCGAAGTCCTTCAGTTGACGAGTACCTGCATTCGAAGTCATGATGATGACGGTATTACGGAAGTCCACGAAACGTCCATTGCCATCCGTCAGTCTTCCTTCGTCCAATACCTGTAGCAACAGATTGAATACGTTACCGTGAGCTTTCTCAATCTCGTCGAGCAGGACAATAGAGTAGGGGTGACGGCGTACACGTTCTGTCAGTTGTCCACCTTCCTCGTAGCCCACATATCCTGGAGGTGCACCAATCAGTCGGCTAACGTTGAACGACTCTGTATATTCTGACATGTCGACACGTATCAGCGCATCGCTTGAGCCGAACATAAACTCTGCCAGTTTCTTGGCAAGATACGTCTTACCCACACCTGTCGGACCAAGGAACATAAAGGCACCAATGGGATGGTTGGGGTCTTTCAGTCCTACACGGTTGCGCTGGATGGCCTTGACCATCTTGTCGATAGCCTTGTCCTGGGCGATAACGTGTTGCTTCAACTCCTGTGCCATACCTTTCAGGCGGATACCTTCCTCCTGTGCCATGCGTTGTACGGGGATGCCTGTCATCATGCTGACCACTTCGGCGACCTCCTGTTCGGTAATCGTCTGGCGAACATCAACGTCGCCCTCCTGCCATTTCTTGTTTAGTTCCTGCAACTCACGTTCCAGAACAGTCTGACGATCGCGATAGCTGGCGGCCAATTCAAAGTTCTGATTGCCAACGGCAGCCTCCTTCTTTTCCTTGACATCCTTGATTTCTGCCTCTTTGTCAGTAATCTCTGGCGGTATGTTGGCTGTCCGTAGGTGAACACGCGATCCTACCTCGTCAAGCGCATCAATAGCCTTGTCGGGCATAAAACGGTCTGAGACGTAGCGGTCTGTCAGTTTGACACAAGCCGCCAAGGCCTCGTCGGTATAGTTTACGTGGTGGAAATACTCGTAGCGACCACGGATGTTGCGCAAGATTTCCAGCGTTTGTTCATTGGTAGTGGGTTCTACCTGCACCTTCTGGAAACGACGCTCCAAGGCTCCGTCCTTCTCGATACTGTTACGGTACTCGTCGAGCGTGGTAGCTCCGATGCATTGGATGGTGCCACGTGCCAAGGCGGGTTTCAGAATGTTGGCTGCATCCATGCTACCAGGTGTTGAACCGGCCCCGATAAGCGTGTGTATCTCGTCGATGAACACAATGATGTCTGGGTTCTGTTCCAACTCCTTCACCAGCATCTTCATGCGTTCCTCAAACTGTCCGCGATATTTTGTTCCGGCTACCACACCCGTCATATCGAGTGTGTAGATACGTTTATTATATAAGGTGGGTGAACATCGATGCATGACAATCATCTCTGCCAGACCTTCCACGATGGCACTCTTTCCTACGCCAGGCTCGCCGATGAGGATGGGGTTGTTCTTCTTGCGACGACCTAATATCTCAATAACACGCTGTATCTCGTTCTCACGACCGATACATGGGTCGAGCTTACCCAGAGCTGCACTCTCCGTCAGGTTTGTGCCGAAATTGTCGAGGACAGGCGTCTTCGACTTGGTCTTCTGCTGTTGGGTGGTGGTGGACTTGCCTGCAGTAGAACTGCTGGATGCACTATCGTTGCCAGCAGAACTCTCCTCCTCTTCGTAGTCCTCTTCGGGCATACCGATGCCGCTGGTTACATTATCCTTTACGCTCAGTAGCGTCAATACGTCTTCGTAGTTCATGTTGTTGAATTCCAATACTTGTTTGGCACCATTCTCTGCTTGGTCGTGCAGGATGGCCAGCAGCAGGTGCTGCTCGTCAACCTTTGCTGAATGCTGTAGGCGTGCTTCAAGAACGGCCAGTTTCAGAATGTTGCTTGCTTTCTCGTTAAGTACCAGTTCTGAGGTGGTGATGGGCATTCCCAGTTCGTTCTCGCGCACACGATTTTCCAATTCCGTCTTGACAGACAGTGGATTGACGTCGAGTCGCTGGAACACGTTGAGGACAGGACCGTCCTTGCTGCGCATCAGTCCCAAGAGCAGATGCTCAGGGCATACACTACGGCTGGCCAGGCGGGTGGCTTCCTCACGTGAAAAGGCGAGGACCTCAGATACCTTGGATGAAAATTGACTGGTCACTATAATTTACTATTTGACAATTTTCATGATGGCAAATATCGTGCCAATACTATTTCTTGTCGAGACCATAGAGATGAGCCAGCGCTGCCACCGCCTTCCTCCAGTCAGTATCCAGCGAGAAGCGTGTCATGCTCTGTGCCGAGTTGTAGTAGCTCAGCACCAGTTCCGTGTCCTTGTCGTTGAACAGCGGATTAGAATAGCTGGCATCCATGAACATCTTGATCATCTTCACCTGTTGCACGTTGGGCTTTTTCGTCGACTCGATGAGTTTCTCTACGTAGAAATTCACGAAGTTGTCCATCGCGATGGCCTGCTTGTCGAGGAATGTTACGCTGGAGTCAGGCATCACCTCCTGCATCTTGATAGCCATGTAGTTCAGGGCGTCGAGCTTGAACTGGCTAATTTGTTTCACGACGGCATTGGTCTTTGGGTCAGCGATGGTGGTCTTAGCTTTCTGACGCAATTCGTTGTATGCCTCTTGGGCCTGCATACTGGTTGCAATGGCCAGCAATGCGAGTAATATTACTTTCTTCATATTTGTTTCTTTAAGAATAAATGGTTCGTAATGATGTTAGGCAATTCCTCCTGGTAGTGTGTCACCATGATGAGTGTCTTGCCCTTGCGCTGACAAAATGTCTCAATAACATCTTTCGTCAGTCGGCGGTTCCAAAGGTCCAGACCATGCAACGGCTCATCAAGAATCAGCAGTTGTGGGTCTTTCACGAAGGCGCGTGCCAGCAGTACCAATCGTTGTTCGCCACTGGAGAGCTGCAGGAAAGGCTTGTCTGCCAGGTCTCCGATACCGAAGATGTCGAGCCACCAGCGGCACTTGTCGTAGTCCTGTGCATTAGGAATGGCATAGAGTCCAATGGAATCCATTAATCCGCTGGCTACGATACGGATTGCAGGCAGGTTGCGCTTGTAGGAGCGATGCATCTCCGGCGACACGTAGCCGATGTGTTTCTTGATGTCCCAGATGCTCTCACCAGAACCGCGTGGACGGTCAAAGAGTGTGATGTCGCAAGCATAACTCTGTGGGTTGTCGGCACATACCAGCGATAGCA
Organism: uncultured Bacteroidales bacterium; assembly: GCA_902800925.1. Classification (GTDB taxonomy): domain Bacteria; phylum Bacteroidota; class Bacteroidia; order Bacteroidales; family Bacteroidaceae; genus Prevotella. Next base: position 4,173 of record CADCGD010000050.1, read on the forward strand.
ATGTTGACTTTCCGCTGCCATTTTGTCCTGACAGCGCCCAGCGCTCGCCATTCATGACTGTCCAGTTCAGGTCTTTCAGAATAGTTCGCTCTCCATAGCGGATGCAGACTTGTTTCATGTCTATGACACGTTGGCAGTCGTAGTCGCTGTTTGTATATGGAAGCGACAGAATTGCTTCTCGCTTCTTGTCGCTCAGTACGTGGGCAGGTACGGACTCCTGTTTCCCCATCCATTTTACCTCGCTGACAAACGATGGTATATCGTCAGTCTTTGACATGACGAGCATGATTTCCATATCCCGCTCTTCTGCCAACAGCCGCAGCAGGTCTCTCAGCTGGTCGCGTGTTTCCGCATCCAGTCCGATGAACGGGTTGTCCATGATGAGCAATTTGGGGTCAGCGAAGAGTGTCTTCGTTAACTGGAATTTACGCAGTTCACCGCTCGATAGTGTAATGATATACTTATCTAGGAATTCCTCCATGTGGAACAACGCATACAACTGATCGCGCAATTGTTGGCGCTCCGCTGTATCCTCACCTGCCAACAAGTAAGCCCGTTGCAATAGTTCGCCTACGGTGGGTGTCTCGTGGTCGATGTCGTGCTGGTTCCAGCGCAATTGCAGGTAGTACTGTCCGTCGACGTTCACGCCATAGGAGTCCGTGAAGGCAATATAGCGCACCTTATCTGAGGCCAACTGTTTTCTCAGTTGGTCTACGTATAGCGTTTTTCCGCTACCATTACGTCCTGCTATGGCGGTTATTTTTGACATGTCTTGCTCACTTTTTCTTTGTTCTTGTTGATGAAGTCCTTCCATCCCTTGTAGTGTGCCTGCGACTCCGGCCGGTTCATCTGCATGAAGTGGCAGTAGGCAGCACCTAAGGCATCGGTAGCATCCATGAACTTCGACAGCGCGTCCTTGTCGAATTTCAGCATGCGTTGCAGCATCCCTGCCACTTGTTCTTTCGAGGCTGCACCATTGCCTGTAATGGCCATCTTGATCTTCATAGGTGCATATTCATGGACCGGAACGCCACGTTGAATAGCTGCGGCTATGGCAGTTCCCTGAGCGCGTCCCAGCTTCAAGGTCGTCTGCACGTTCTTCTGCAGAAACGGTGCCTCGATAGCCATCTCGTCGGGCAGGTAACCTTCGATGATACCTGTCACGCGTTCAAAGATATGACCCAGTTTCAGATAACCGTCACCAAACTTACGCAGATCGATGACACCCATCGTCACCATCTCTGCTTTGTTGTCTATGACCTTGATGACGCCATATCCCATAATGTTCGTTCCAGGGTCAATACCCAGTATTACTTTTTCCATTACGTTGGCAAAGGTAATGCAATTTAGTGGAACCACCAAATTCTATTTCAAAAATTATCGCTTGATGCTGAATATACCTAAGCGATGCATGCGCCTTTTCTTATCTATCGATTTCAACAGATACATACCCTCTGGCAACTGACTGATGTTTATCTGTTGGCGGTTGGTATAATTTCGTAGTTTGCGTCCTTTCAGGTCGCAGACCACCAATAGGCCTGCATCGAAGGTGTTGCGCAGGGGAACGGTCAGCATCTTGCCGTCGTTAGGTAACAGGGCGGTAACGACGACGGAAGATGTGGCCTTATCAGACGAGTGTATAGGCAGACTCTCGTTGCCATAACGGTCGAGGGCTGTTATAGCATAGTGCAGCATGGGCTTGTCGGCCTTTCTACGGATGCTCAGCGTGGTGGCTGTGCGACGTGTAGCGATGAGGTTCTCTGCACGGGTGATGTCAACGGGCTCTTCCGTCGAGGCATATATATTATATAATAGGTATGGGCTATCGCTATTGTCTCGTGCTCCGCTCCATGAGAGGTTGTCGCCGCCTGCGGTGCGCTCCACATCCAGTCGGGAAGGTGCTGTGGGCGCTATACTTTGTGCCCACGTCATGGGTGGAATGAGTGCCGGATGGCGGTCGGTCTGGCGCATGTAGTCGTAGATGCCCTTCACGTTGTCTAGCAGGAATTTCGTGCGGAAGTGGCAATGACCAACGCCCAGTTCGCGGGTGACGCTCAGCTGGCGTTTCACTTCCGATAATGGCCAGTTGCGTTCACTGGGGTGTAACATATAGGTACCTATACCCGATACGATGGTACGTCCGTAGCTTTGCTCCTGCCAGTTGACAGCAAAGGGGTAGAAGTTGTTGCCAGAGAAATACATCATCGGGTAGAGCTGATCCATCAGTCCCTCGCGCAACCACCCCTGTGCGTCTTGTGCAACGCGGTTGTAGGCGTCCCAGCCATTAGAACGATAGCGCGACAAATTGCTATATTTGCCAATGGGCGAACAACTCATCTTTACCCACGGCTTGTAGCGCTTTACGCGTTGGTTGACATTACGTACGATGCGGGTGATATTCTCGTGATATTTGCGTCCTTTCCACGTTTCCGGATAGCGGATGTAGTCCAGGTGGATGCCGTCAATGTCGTAGCGCGTGGTAATCTCCTCACAGATATTAGCGATGTAGTCGGCCGTCCCGTAAGCCTCAGGATTCATGTAACCCTCCTCACCGATACGCTTTACCAATGACGGATACCACTTACGCATCGTCTTGCAACCAATGGTGTTCCACTTGCCGATGGGGATGGCTACCACCCATGCATGCAGCTCCATACCGCGACGATGACATTCGTCGATAGCGAATTGAAGAGGGTCCCAGCCAGGCGTCTTGCCAGGCATCCCCGACAGGCTACCCTCCCACGGTTCCAATTCGGAAGGGTAGGCGGTAGTGGCACGGACACGCGTTTGGAAGAGTATGGTATTGACGTTAATGGCCTGCAACTGGTCCAGTATGCGGCAGAGGTCTTCCTGCTGTCGCTGGATGCCCATACCGTCGTGGGCATAACTCTTCGGCCAGTCCAGTCCGCCTAGCGTAGTGAGCCATACAGCCCGTACCTCATATTTGGGTTGTGCGGTGGCGAAAAGAACTGAGAATAGCAGGATTATAAATAGATTTTGCTTCAATTTTCAACTTTTTGGCTGCAAAGGTACGAAATAATTCGTAATTCATAATTCGTAATTCATAATTATTTTATACTTTTGCAGTCGGAAATATTTATCAAAACTAAAAATGATTACATTTTCGCTGAGCTTCGTGGCTCTTATTTTGGGTTATCTGCTCTATGGCCGCTTTGTAGCACATATGTTTGGCCCCGATGACCGTGTGACACCCGCTGTGGCTAAGGCCGACGGGTTGGACTACATCGTACTTCCTAACTGGAAGGTGTTTATGATTCAGTTTCTGAATATTGCGGGCACAGGCCCAATCTTCGGCGCCATCATGGGTGCTAAGTTCGGACCAGTAGCCTACCTGTGGATTGTCTTCGGATGCATCTTTGCAGGAGCAGTTCACGATTACCTCTCTGGCATGCTCTCCATGCGTCATGGAGGTGCCAGTCTGCCTGAATTGGTGGGTGCATATTTGGGTAAGACGCCCAAGGCTATCATGCTGGTGTTCACGGTGTTATTGCTTATTATGGTAGGCACTGTGTTCGTCTATTCTCCTGCTGAGATACTCCATACAATAGGTGGTGAGACCATGATGTGGGTAGGCATTATCTTCGTTTACTACATCATTGCCACCATGCTACCTATCGACAAGATCATTGGTAAGATATATCCCTTGTTTGCCTTCTCGCTACTCTTTATGGCAGCAGCCTTGATGGTTGTGCTGTTAGTTAAGATGCCGCACCTGCCAGAACTGTGGACGAATTTCTATAATATGGGTAAGGAGGCACAACCTGAGAAGTGGACCGATGCCATCTTCCCAGCACTCTTTATCACTATTGCCTGTGGAGCTATCTCTGGTTTCCATGCTACGCAGAGTCCGCTGATGGCTCGTTGTGTGAAGAGCGAAAAGATGGGACGCCCCATTTTCTATGGAGCTATGATTACTGAAGGTATGGTGGCACTCATCTGGGCTACCGTTTCCATGTGGTTCTTCTATGGCGACCCCACACCAGGCTACGAGCTGATTGCTGGTGCTGAGAAAGGATTCTATACCTCTGCCCCTGCTGTCGTCAACCTCGTTTGCAACGACTGGTTGGGTGTTGTGGGAGCCATTCTTGCCATGCTGGGTGTCGTTGCTGCTCCTATTACCAGTGGAGATACAGCATTCCGCTCAGCCCGACTGATTGTTGCAGAGTGGCTGAAGTTGAACCAGCGCCCCATTGCGAAGCGCCTGATTATCTGTATCCCGATGTTTGGCGTGTCGATAGCCATGCTCATTTGGCAGATTGAGAATCCTGATGGCTTCAACACTATCTGGCAGTATTTTGGCTGGTCTAACCAGGCCCTGTCGGTCTTCACGTTGTGGACGCTGACAGTCTATCTGGTGCGCAACAAGAAGTGCTACTGGGTGACGCTCATTCCAGCCCTCTTCATGACAACTGTTTGTTCCACCTATGCCTTTGTGTCAAAGCAGATGTTTGGCATGGGCGATACCGGCTATATCATTGGTCTTGGCTGTCTCGGCATAGCTGCAATTTGGTTTGGACTTTGGTACAACAATGAATATAAAAAAATTAATCAGTAAAGGCATATGTTAAGTATTGATTTCTACAGACCCAACTACGACATGGATGTCAAGGAGTTGGTTGACAGACTTATTGATCTGTCGTTTGCAGAAGATATTGGTGATGGTGACCACACCACCTTGTGTTGCATTCCTGAGGATGCGATGGGCAAGTCGCACCTGCTCATCAAGGAGGATGGCATCCTAGCGGGTGTAGAGGTTGCCAAGGAGGTCTTCCACCGCTTTGACCCAGATATGAAGGTCGAGGTATTGATGCAGGATGGTACCCGTGTGAAGAAAGGTGACATCGCCATGATAGTGACTGGAAAGACGCGTTCGCTGTTGCAGACGGAGCGTCTCATGCTGAACATCATGCAGCGCATGAGTGGTATTGCCACCATGACGGATAAGTATGTACAGCACCTGAAGGGTACCAAGACCCGTGTGCTCGATACGCGTAAGACCACTCCTGGTATGCGCATGCTGGAGAAGCAGGCTGTTAAGATTGGTGGTGGCTGCAACCATCGCATCGGATTATTTGACATGATTCTCCTGAAGGACAACCACGTGGACTTTGCCGGTGGTATCGTCAATGCTATCGACCGTTGCCACGCTTATCTGAGAGAGAAGGGCCTCGACCTGAAGATTGAGATAGAGGTACGCTCGTTTGACGAGTTGCAGCAGGTGCTGGATCACGGTGGTGTAGACCGCATCATGCTCGACAACTTTAGTGTACCCGACACGAAAAAGGCCGTTGATATTATCGCAGGCCGCTACGAGACAGAGTCCTCTGGTGGTATCACGTTTGACACCATCCGCGACTATGCCGAGCAGGGCGTTGACTTCATCTCCGTAGGTGCTTTGACTCATAGTGTGAAGGGACTTGACATGTCGTTCAAAGCATGCTAAGACTCACATTACTTACATGCTGTGTGCTATTGCTGACAGGCTGCGGTTCTGATGAATCCGATCCTGTCGGCATTTATGATGTTACTTATGAAAGTCCTGTCGACTACGACATCACGTTGGCGGGTAACTTCGGCGAACCGCGGCCGTTTCATTTCCATGGGGGCATCGATGTCAAGACGGGCAACGTGGAGGGGAAGGATATCTTCTCCATTGCCGACGGCTACGTCTCGCGACTGACTGTCAACATGTATGGCTTCGGCAATGCCATCTATGTCAGTCACCCTGACGGTAAGACCAGCGTCTATTGCCACCTGAAGCGCTTTGCCGACCAGTACGAAGACCAGCTGCATCGCACGGGTTTCAGGGACACGCTGTCGGTAGTTTTCCCTGCGGACAAGTTTCCCGTCAAGGCAGGCGACCATATTGCCATCAGCGGTAATACAGGCCACTCTACGGGTCCTCACCTGCACTTGGAACTGCACGATACTGACACGTGGGTGTTGCGTGACCCTCTGATGAAATTGGCCGGTATCATTGCTGATACGGTGGCTCCGCAGGCACACTCCTTCATGGCTTATCCGATGGATGGCGAAGGTGTCTTCAATGGCGGATTCACCAAACAGACCATAGGTTTTGGCGCACCGGACATCAAGGTGCAACACTCCGAATTTACGCTACAGCGCGAACTGACGGCATGGGGCAGGGTCGGTTTCGCCCTCTGGGCAGACGACTACTCCGAGGCCACCTACAACCACTATGGCATTCGCTATACGCGTCTTCTGGTCGATGGTCGTGAGGTGTTCCGTTCGGATGTTGATAGCATTCCTGTTTCTTGTCAGCTTGAGGTGAACCTCTGGGGCGACTATGATCATTGGCGTCGCACACGTGTGTGGTATATGAAGTCGTTCCGCGAATCTGGCATGCGACTACCCATCCTGCATACCAATTTCGAACAGGGCGTGGTTTGTTTTTCGGAGGAGCGCCCCTACCACCTGACTTATATTTTAAGAGACTATCAGGGCAACGAGTCGCGCTATCATTTTACTGTTCGTGGTGAGCGCTATCAAGGCATTACGCCCCGTCCGCTCCGCATGTTGCTTAACGACTACCTCCTTTTCCGCCAAGTCACCTGGCCCCTGCACACTTTCGTATCACGCTAATACTGAGCTGTATCAGGCTAATACACACCCGTATTAGGCTGATAATTGGTGTTTACTAGGCTGATAATGCAGGTGAATCAGAAAACCCCTCCGGATTGGGAGGGGCTTATGTTACGTATACAGGAAACGTTTGATACTGCGCTTAGGCGTTTTCTCGAATTCTTCGGTGCGGATTTCGATTTCGGCCAGCTTCTCGTAGGCAGGAAGAAGTTCGTTGAGCTGCAGGCGGTTTTGCTCCATAATGTTCTTGATGTCGTCGTCGTTGAAGCGCAGGTTCTTGGCTTCGTCGTAGTCGGGATATACCAGTCCGACGAGCTTGTTGTCTCGCTGTACGACAACACTTTCTAAGACCATCGTCATGGAGTTGAGCTTGTCCTCAATCTCTTCGGGATAGATGTTCTGACCGCTAGGGCCAAGAAGCATGTTCTTGCTGCGGCCGTTGATGAAGACGTTACCGTCGTAGTCCATCGTACCCAGGTCACCGGTGTGGTACCAGCCCTCGCGGTCGAGGGTCTCTGCGGTAGCTTCTTCGTTCTTATAGTAGCCCAACATGGTGTTGAGGCCCTTGGCAAGGATTTCGCCAGGAATCTCGGCAGGGTTCGATGAGTTGATCTTGACCTGCATATGGTAGGCAGCCTGTCCGCAAGAACCCTGTACGAAGGTTTTCCAGTCGCGATAGCAGATGATGGGGGCACACTCAGTAGCACCGTAGCCCACAGTATAGGGGAACTCAATGCGCTTGAGGAACGACTCCACCTCTTGGTTAAAGGCAGCTCCGCCGATGATGACCTCGTAGAGTTCGCCACCGAAGGCTTTGATAACCTCCTGACAAATCTTCTCGCGCACTTTCTTGGAGATGACGGGCATAGAGAGTAACAGGCGCATGCGGTTGTTCTGTATCTTGGGGAATACCTTTTTGCGGATAATCTTCTCGATGACCAGCGGTACAGCGATAATCACCTTCGGCTTGATGTCGGCAAAGGCCTGTGCAATGATGGCTGGCGAGGGGATGCGGTTCAGGTAGTACACGTGACAGCCGTGTAGGAACTCGAAGAGGAACTCGAAGGCCATGCCGTACATGTGGGCCATGGGCAGGATGGAGATAACGCGGTCGCCACGCTTGATTATTTTTCCAAGCACGTGGTCGGCGAAGTCGTAGTTAGACCAAAGTGCGCGGTAGGGAATCATGACGCCTTTGGAGAAACCTGTTGTTCCGCTGGTGTAGTTAATCATAGCCAACTCTTCACCGTTGGCTTCCTTATAGTAGTCGACGTGCTCTTTGCGGAAGTATTTGGGGAATTTCTTGCCGTAGAGCTCGTTGAGGTGCTCACGGGCATAGGTCAGCTTGTCGGTGCGACTAATCATGAGCGAGTAGTCGGGGTTGTTGATGATACCCTCCAAATGGGGCATCTGCATGGGGTCTATCTGTGTAGCCACATGGTCGCCGACGAACAGCAACTTGGCATCAGAGTGGTTCACGATGTTGTGAATCTGCTCTGCCATGAACTCGTGCAGGATGGGCACGGCCACGGCACCATAGGTCAGTGTGGCCAGGAATGCTACAGCCCACTGACTGCTGTTGCGTCCGCAAAGAGCAATCTTGTCGCCTTTGACTACGCCACTATTCTCGAACAGAATATGCAGTTTTTCTATCTTGCGAGCCACATCATGGAATTGCAAGGTGGCTCCCTTGTAGTCGGTAAGGGCATCAAGGTCCCAGTTATTGATGATGCTCTCCTGTATTAGCTGGTTAAAACTAGGTACATTTTCCATATTACCTTATTTATATAAGTAACGTTTGATACTCTTCTTTGGTGTCTTCTGAAACTCCTCTTCCTGAAGTTCAAAAGCTTGTAGCTTGCTGTAGACGGGCAGCTGGGCGTTGAGCTCCTGACGGTTCTGCTCCATGACCTGCTCTAGTTCTTCCTGACTGAATCCCATGGCTTTTACCTCGTCCATATCGGAGTGTACCAGTGCTACCAGTTTGTCGCCACGCTGTACGATCAGACTCTCGCTGACCATCGCCATGGAGTTGAGCTTGTCCTCGATTTCCTCGGGATAGACGTTCTGACCGTTAGCACCCAGCAACATGTTCTTCAGACGGCCGCGGATGAAGATATGACCATCGGCAGCCATCGTGGCCAAGTCACCGGTGTGGTACCAACCCTCGCGGTCGATAGCCTGGTGGGTGGCCTCCAGATTCTTGTAGTAGCCTAGCATGACGTTGGTTCCGCGACAGATAATCTCGCCCTCCACGTTCTGTGGATTTGACGAGTCAATCTTGACCTCCATGCAGGGCAGGGGAGTACCGCAGGAACCCGGTACGAAGTCGTGATAGTCACTATATGAGATGAGTGGTGCGCACTCGGTGGTTCCGTAGCCTACGGTAATGGGGAAGTCGATGCTCTTCAGAAATGATTCTATCTCCTGGTTCAACGGTGCTCCACCCACGATGACCTGATAGGCACGTCCGCCAAAGGCATTATAAACCTCCTGACAGATGCGCTCCCTAACTTTTTTCTGGACCACGGGCATCTGCAACAGTATCTTCATGGCGTTGGACTGTATCTTGGGGAATACGCGCTTGCGGATAATCTTCTCAATAATCAGCGGTACGGCGATGACTACGTCGGGTTTGACCTCCTGAAAGGCCTCGGCGATGACAGCTGGTGACGGCAGACGTGTGAGGAAGTGCAGGTGGTAACCCGAACAGAACGGGAACAGGAACTCGATGGCCATACCGTACATGTGGGCCATGGGTAGGATGTTCAGCATGTTGCTGAACTTCGGCATGCGGTTGGCCAGGTTCTTCTGGCAGAAATCCACGTTACCCCAAATGGCACGATAGGGCAACATGACACCTTTCGAGAAGCCCGTAGTGCCGCTGGTGTAGTTGATCATGCAGAGCTCCTCGGTGGAGTCCTTATGCCAATGGATGTCTTCCTTGCGATAGGCGTTGGGGAAGCGGTGACCAAATAGTTCGTTCAGGCGCTCGCGGGCATCAGTGAGTTTCTCACTACGCGACGTATGGAGCGAGAAGTCGGGCAGATTGAAAATACCCTCCAAAGCGGGCATCTCGTCGGGATTGATACTCTTCACCACATAGTCGCCCACAAACAGCAGGCGTGACTCGGAGTGGTTGACGATGTTGTGTATCTGCTCTGCATTAAACTCGTGAAGAATGGGCACGATAACGGCGCCATAAGTAATGGTGGCCAAGAATGCTACGGCCCAGTGTGCGGAATTACGTCCACACACGGCTATCCTGTCTCCTTGCTGAATACCGGCTGCCTCCATCATGATGTGAAGCTTCTCAATCTTTCGCGCTACATCATGGTACTGCAAGGTGATACCCTTGTAGTCGGTCAATGCGTCGAGCAACCAGTTGTCTTTGATGGTTTGTTCAATATAAGAATTGAAACTCGGTATGTCGTTCATTGCACAATTTTCAAAATTTTGTGCAAAGGTAATGCTTTTCCTGCACATTCGCAAAAAAAATGTGCAATTTTTTATGGGAAAAGTGAAAAAGACAATTATTCCGACAAATGGAAAATAAAAAGTATTGGACAAGAAAAAAATAAATGAAAAAAAACTTTGTAGTTTGTGCGATTTTTAGTACCTTTGCAGCCGATTTCGTAAAAAAGAGTTGATGAAGAACGACAACATTACGACGGTGGAAGCACGGTTGTTCCTACACGTCAGGCATTGGATATGGCTCGTGATCAAGGCGTCGACCTCGTGGAGATTTCTCCCAATGCCAATCCTCCCGTATGTCGTCTCATCGACTACTCGAAATTCCTTTACCAGCAGAAAAAGCGCCAGAAGGAAATGAAGGCCAAGCAGGTGAAGGTAGAGGTGAAGGAAATCCGTTTCGGACCTCAGACTGACGAGCACGACTATCAGTTCAAGCTGAAGCACGCCAAGGAATTCCTAGAAGAAGGAAATAAGGTACGCGCGTATGTGTTCTTTCGTGGTCGTTCCATCCTCTTCAAGGAACAGGGAGAAGTACTCTTGCTACGTTTCGCCAATGATTTGGAGGAGTTTGGTAAGGTAGAGGGAATGCCCTCGCTGGAAGGAAAGAAGATGTTCCTTTATCTGGCTCCTAAGAAGGCAGGTGCTCAGAAGAAGAGCCAGCAGGCACGCGACCGTGAAGCTGCTGTTGCTGAGGCCAAGGAGAATGCCCGTCAGAGTCAGCCCAAGGAGGTAGACGCAGAGACTCCTGCCAATGGTGGTCTGTTTGCTAATGCCAAGATTAGTGCTGATGCGCTGAAGAAGCTGACAGAAACAGAATCTGAGGATTAAGTCCTGAAGTCTTGTAGTCCGCTGCAAAAGAAAAAAATGGTGGCGCGCCCGGTATATGCGTAGCTGCCGATTATTAATAACAATTTAATTTTTAAAAAACAATGCCAAAAGTAAAGACAAATTCCGGTGCCAAGAAGAGATTCTCATTTACCGGTACAGGTAAGATCAAGAGACACCATGCTTACCACAGTCACATTCTGACTAAGAAGACCAAGAAGCAGAAGCGCAAC
>CADCGD010000051.1 GCA_902800925.1 uncultured Bacteroidales bacterium
ATACATTGGCGCAATAAACTACAGCGACTTCACCCTTACCTTCGAGCCGTTCGAGACCATTCCAGAAAACTTCGACTTCATAGAAGGTGACGTTGAGGGTGCATTTGTTATCCGCAATATTTCGCTCAAATAAACGTATATGAACAAGCAAATCATCATCACCGCACTGCTCGCTCTCGTTGCAATGGCGGGGCAGGGACAAGAAATCAAGAGAGTAACAACAAAACCCGAAAACTTCATGGAGCACATGAATATGTACGGTTACAAAGTATTCACCTATGACATTTCCTCTCTGCGGGATGTTGCATCAGGTTTTACAATCGTCATTCGCGAATTCAATCAGCATGGTATGATTGACGAGAAGAAACTGGAAGGGTTCAGGACACGCACAATGATTTCTGATTTCGATGAAGAAGATCAGCGGATAATTTATGCTAAGAAAAATGGTGATGACATGGAACGCGGCATCTATCGACTTTCTAAGACACTTTCCATAGGCTTTTCACCCGTTCAGTCTGACTCAATTGAACTGGTGACATTACGCTCAGACCGTCACGATGGTTCACCGTATAGTCTTACCCTTAAACCCATTCCCGGTGCGCCACAGATGGTTTATCGTTACGAAAAGATTCCGTATCAGGCTACGGCATTCGAACTCAACACCTTCATCCCCCTTGTCCTTTACGGTTCTTTCTGGTGGGATAGAAAAACCCAGACTAGGCGTTTTTGTGGTGAAACAGAATTGACTGAGGAGAAAGCTAAGACCAACAACTATTTCAAGAATTCACCACATTATTACATCATCGGAGCAATATTCCACAAATAAAACGATACGAATATGAACAAGAAATCCATCATTACCGCACTGCTCACCCTCGTCGCACTGGCGGGACAGGGAAAAGAAATACCACAAGACTGGTTCAAAACAGATACCATCACCATCCGTGGCCGCATTGAGGGCTACGATGCTGAGCGGTTCGGCTTCACGTCGATGGAATGCTATTTCTACGATGTTATGGAAAAGGACAACAGTACGCTGCTGTTGGAAATCAACCCTGACGGGACATTCGAAAAACGCTTTTCCATCAACTATCCCAGGCACATGATATTCAGCTTCTTTGGGGAGTCAAAGGTCGGTTTTTCTAAGATTCCGCTCTTTGCACGTCCCGGTGAGACCACGGACATCACCGTCAAGCAAAACGAATGTGGACAATATGAATGCTATTACAATGGTGGTGCCAGCAAGGACGTGGAACGTTGGTTGAAATCCGACCTGAGGTTGCAGGAGATGTGCAGCAGACTCGACGAATTCAAAGGTGAATTCAGCGAGGCCAATGTCATTGCCGAACAGTTGTGGCTGGACATGTCGGCACGTATCGACAGCGTGAGCCACCGTAACCACTTCACCCCCATGGAGATGCAATTGGCGCAGGCGGAAATGCAAGACAAATTCGCCTTTTCCCTGATTAGTTATGCCCTGGCATATGCAGACAGGCTGACGCCTTGGCAACAGCAACCAGATGGCAGTTGGCGGCAAATCGTGACCGACAGCGTGAAACTCCGTCTCATCAAGGATGTCAACAACTTCAGATTGCTGAAGCGGGTTGACTTCGACAATCCGCTATTGTTGACTGACGAGTTCTTTTATTTCACCCTGAGCCGTGTGCACTGGGCGCGCCCCAACCAAGAAACCTCCCTGTCCGGTGTGGAGGGTATCAAGCAGCGAATACGGAATTCACATGCCGCCTATCAAGAACTGATGAGAACTGACCATCTTACGTTGACGGAACAATTATGCATCTACAAGTGGATGCTGGAATCCATTGAAGAATGGAAAATGAACGAGGAAGTGTTTCCGCTCTTCCTTTCGTCTTTCTCCCATCCTTACGTTCGTCAGAAGGCCGAACGGTTCTATCAGAAAGAGATGGAGGAAACCGAATTAACCCATCAACTACCCGAAGGAGCAGGCATTGAAATCATCCGCAAAATCATGGATCGCTATCCTAACCGTTATTTAGTCATCGACTTCTGGGGACTAGGGTGCGGCGCATGCATAATTTCCATTCAGAACAGCAAAAATCTCCGAGCAGAGATTGCCAAGCGTGACGACGTGAAACTCGTCTTTATTTCATACGACAAAACCGCTGGTGGAAGTGATGCCTACAAGAAATTTGTATCTGAGTGGTTGGTCGATGAAGAGACAATTTGTATTACCGTCACCGACTTCCGTCGTTTACAGGAACTCTTCCACTTCAACGGAGTTCCCTATTACGAGACCATCACGCCCGATGGTCGTCGTGTCCGTGATGACCTCCGCATCAATGGCTATCAAAACTTCGATGTTGAACTGAAACGGCTCAATGAGAAACTCAAATAACCCCAAATGATTATGAATAAGAAAACCATCATCACCGCACTGCTCAGCCTCGTCACATTGACGGGCTGGGCACAGTCAACAAAGACAGCAACTGTCACTGGTTATTCACCCGCACTGAAAGACGGCACGTTGGTGTTTGCCAGTACTGGTCCATGCGCAAGTATCGTAGATACCGTGCAGGCTGGACATTTCGTCTACACCCTGCCCGTTGAGGAATTTACCGAGAGCAGTCTCTCTTTCTATGGCGAAGGCTGCCCAAGAATGTATTTGAACATATTCCTGAAACCTGACGTAACTGTGAAAGTAACGGGTACCGACCTTTTCGTTCCCTTATGGAAAGTGGAGAGCCCACTCCCTGAACAGCGGACACAAGGGCGTATAACAGAGCATTGTCGCGACATCATAGCAGAAAAAGTGCAGATGGACTTGACTAATGCGCCCCGAGAAAAACAAGACTCCGTTTCGATGATATGGATGAAGCAACAAATGGATATACTGCTATCACTGCCTGTGGATGCAGCCACAGTACGTACATTATTTGGCATATCCGAAACGGCGATGATAAGAAATGACTTTCCATACATGGAACAGTTGAAAGAACTGGAAAAGACTATCGCTGCCCGTGCACCAAAAGGATTTGAAGAGAAATTAGCAGAGATTCATTCCTATGTCTATGCGAAGGATGAGCAACAGATTGCCGAGGAATTGGCCAGCAATGAGAGCGTGTTCTTCAAGAAATACGATGACGTGGCCCCAGAGGACATCCTCCAAACTATCCTCAATAATTATAGAGGCAAGGCCGTGCTCATCGACATCTGGGCCACATGGTGTGGTCCCTGTCGTGATGGCCTCAAGGCTATGGCACCCATGAAGGAAGAGATGAAGGGTAAGAACGTCCAGTTTGTCTATATCACCCCACCCTCGTCGCCTCCAACCACATGGCAGGAAATGATTAAGGATATCAACGGCGACCACTACTACCTGACAGAGGAACAATACCACTATATCCTCGACAAGTACAAATCTCCCGGTATTCCCACGTACGCCATCTATAACACCAAAGGCGAACAGACCTACAAGAGCATCGGCTTCCCTGGCTTAGACACCATTAAGAATGAAATAGAGAAAGCCCAGAAATAAATAATGAAGAAGACTATCATCACCACACTGCTCGCCCTCGTCACATTGACGGGGCAAGGGCAGATTCATTATCGCATTGAAGGTAATATTGGTATGCCCAATTTCACTGGCGTTATGGAACTAAAGGATGTCTTCATGCAACAATCCATGGACACGATAAAGGTAGTGAACGGTATCATTACACCGAAGGAAGGCGACCTGCCGGAAATGGCTATGTGCTTGCTTGCAGATACGACCAAAACGACTGTACAAAGAGACTCCGTATCGCGTAAGGAAAGCAAACTGACGCTGGGGATGCTGTTTGTCGAAAATGGAACAATCAAAGTAGAAGGGCTGGATGGTCATGGGTTGAAGCAAAGCGGTACGCCCATTAGCATTGAGATAGCGGCTTTCAATCAACGCTTGGCTGAGATTAAGGAGAAATACGAGGAGGAATCCGCAGAGAGTAAGACGGCATTGACGGAAGTTCTATACGAAGTCATTACCCGTCATAGTAGTGATGTCTATGGTATATATGTCCTTGTCAACGAAGGCCGCTGGTATCTAGATGCCTCTCAGTGGCTTGAACTATACGATAAACTCATACAAGACAATAGGGAATACATTGGTAAAACGCCCTTTCTTGCTGATGACTTGAAGCGTACTGGCGATAAATATAAGCGTCTAATCTCTATGCCTCCGACTGACGTGGGCTGCAAGTTCGTGGACTTCGCCGTAGAGTACGATGGCAAAACCACCCGTCTCTCTGACTATATGGGACGTGGAAAGTATGTACTTGTAGATTTCTGGGGTTCGTGGTGTGGTGCCTGCAAATATGAAATTCCTAGCATTATCAGCGCCTATAACAAATACAAGAGCAAAGGGTTGGAAGTTGTGGGTATTGCTGTATGGGATAAGCCAGAGGATACACTGAAAGCCATCGATGAAATGCAGATACCTTATCCACAAATACTTAACACGCAGAAAATAGCGACTGATCTCTACGGAATCAAGGGCATTCCTGAAACCATCCTCTTCGCCCCCGACGGCACCATCCTCGCCCGTGGATTACGTGGTGAGGAACTCGAGGCGAAACTTGCAGAGATATTCGGAGAATAAACCAACAAGAAAGGACGGTGAACGGCACAGAGAGAACGACACGGACAGAGACCTCGGCTACTGCGACGGAGCCAGGGACACATCGGGATTTAGAGACAAACCAGAGTATTCACATCAAAAAAACAACAATTACGCAAATCACTTTGGATTTCATCCGACCTTTTCTTGGCCTCGGCATAGTCCAAGCAAGCTTTGCTCTGCACTCAACTGTACGAAAACGTTCAATTCCTACGCAAAGTACGACTTGGCGTTAATGCCCCGCAGGCGGAAAATCCCGACGAGGCCGTAGAATACGGTTGCTGACCGTCAGAAACCCTGAACCGCGCCCTCGCCGGGACATTCTCACCGTCAGCGACCATGGCCGGGCGGCTGGTCGGGGATTTCTGAGGAAAATTTGGATAGTTTAACGCCCGACGGTGCAAGATTTCCGTCTTTCGGCTTTTAATCAAGTAATCATATTCAGATAATGTGGAAGTTTATGCTTTATATTGACTGGCAACCCTCGATAGAGGTTTTTCGTGTAGGAATATTCTCTTTAAAGTGGTATTCTCTGTTGTGGATGTTTGGTTTGATGATTGCTTATATGATTGTTAAACATCTATATAAACAGCAAGGGATACCTGAAGAGAAGTTTTACCCTCAGTTCTTTTATTGCTTTATTGGTGTGCTTGCCGGAGCACGTCTGGGGCATTGTATCTTTTATCAGCCAGATTATTTCCTAACCAGCGGAAAAGGAATCATCGAAATGTTCCTGCCCATTCATATACAGGATAACGGCTCGTGGTCGTATATAGGTTATAGGGGATTGGCTTCACACGGTGGCACTATAGGTCTTTTCGTCGCTTTGGCATTCTATTGGAGGAAGGAAAAAATCAAACCCATGATAGTGTTAGATAATGTCGCCATTGCCGCTCCTGCCACGGCTTGTTGTATTCGTCTGGGCAACCTGATGAATTCTGAAATCATCGGAAAGACTACTGATGTGACGTGGGCTTTTATCTTCCATAGCCAAGAGGCACTGGTAAACGGAGAACTGGTTCCACGTCATCCGGCACAGCTCTATGAAGCCTTAGCCTACCTTCTCATTTTTGCCATTGGTATTTTCCTTTATCAGTATTGGCGCAAATCCCAGCACATGAGGACAACATCTCCTATAGCTGTTGGGGCTGGTTTCTATTTCGGGTATTGTATTATGACAATATTTACCTTTCGTTTCTTCGTTGAATTCCTAAAAAAAGAACAAGTGGATTTCGAACAGGGTATGTTTCTTGATATGGGACAGTTGCTAAGCATTCCTTTAGTGCTTGTGGGTTTATGGTGTATGATAAAGAAATGATAGTGAATATAATCAAGTAGAACATTAACATCAAAATGATAACAAAAATGAAACATCTAAGATTTGTAATCCTCGCCCTCGCAGCCATCGTTTCACTTGGGGCGACGGCACAAACGCCTAAAGATAGTTGCTCTATTCCAAAGGATTCTCTTTGTCAAAAAAGAATAGCCAAGTCCGATACTGTAAACTGTCCTTTGGACAAACTGTGTCTTTTAAAGGCAAATGTCACGAATAAGGAGGAAAGCAAGAGTAATTTGCCAAAGATAGCCCTCCCGAAAAATGATGTTTATAGAGAGAAATTCATGAATCTTCAATTGATAAACATTATAGGTAGTCATTTGTCCCGATGATATGCGAGGCTGGCACCCGTCGCTTCAACGGCTGGGACGACGAAGACGACTGGGAGGACGAATAACTCTCTCATAGGGCAAAGGCGCAAAACCGCCACCGCCACACCCCAACCCCTGAAACTATTTTCAGACTTTCACCCTCGGCGACCATTTTTTTAGTTTTGTCGAGGGTTTTTCGTTCAGGTTTTCGTAACTTTGTGGGCAAAATCATATAACAATCAGAGAATATGAACAAGCAAACTTTCATTACCGCACTGCTCGCCCTCGTCACCACGACTTCTATTGTGGCACAAAACTTGATAAAGAGCGCAACGTCTCCAATTAGTTTCTCAAAGAAGGATTTTGCTGATACCATCAAGATAAAAGTGATAGACGGGGCGGTCATTGTACCTGTGGAGATAGAAGGGCAAACAAGAAACCTGCTGTTTGATACTGGCTCGCCACTTGGACTATGGCATGGACAGAAAGAAACCTGGATGAAACAGGTAACCGCTGACAGTCTGACGTTTGGAGATATCAACAAGAAAAGTCGCAATCAGATCATCTACCAGTTCCCAACCATCAAGATGGGAAATCTTCAGATAGACAATTATCCGATGATAGTAGAGGATGCAATGAGCGAGTTTATTTGCAACAGGTTTGACGGTGTCATTGGTTTCAATCTAATCGGAAAGGGTCTCTCGTTCAAGTTGGACACGAAGGACAGTCTGCTGATTGTGACCGACAGGAAGAAGTTCTTTGCTGAGGAAGAGAAGGGACAACCTACAGCCAAATACAAAATGAAGCGGACATATTGTCCGTTGGTTTATGTTGAGACGCCAGTCGGATGGATAGAAACGGTATTTGATACTGGTGCCATGAATAGATGGTTTGATCTGCCACAGGAACAGTTGGACCATTGGTTTCAGAAGAACCCCAAGAAGAGAAAACTTCTTGATGACCTAACGATACAGACAGACACAACCATTAACACGGGTGTGGGAATATACGGTATGTCCACCGATACAGTCGTGGGCAGATTCCTCCATTTCTCAACGATAAAGATAGACAAACTGCCTGTCAACGACCTATACATCACAACAGCACACCCGACAATGCGAGTGGGAAGTGCCATTTTGAAACATGTATCCTTAATCATTGACGCTCCTCGAAAGCAGTTTGTGTTTGTTCCTCATAACGGACAGAAAATCACGGTCGGCAACAGTGAGGCTGGCAGTGTCTCGTTCATCCCATCAGAGGTTGGCAACACGCTTGGAGTCTTAAAAGCCGTCGTCCGCAAGGGGTCAACAGCCTATCAGAAAGGTATCCGTACAGGCGATTACCTGATAGAAGTAAATGGAATTCCTATAAAGGATATTTGTACTTACATGCTGATGGAACGTAAAGACGAGGAAGCCCTATTCAAATTCCGCAGTCCCGATGGTATAGAAAAGGTTGTAAAACTGAAAAGAACAAATTAAGCAATCATGATAAAGCAAACTATCATCATCGCACTACTCGCTCTTATCGCAATGGCGGGGCTGGCACAGACGAAGGTTACAGGCCACGTTGTCAACGAACGAGGCGAGAGAGTAGAATACGTTAGTATCGGCATCGAAGAGGACAGCGTGGGCGTTATCTCTGACGCACAGGGACACTTCACGCTGACAATACCAGCAGGACGCAAGGACGAACTGACCTTCACGCACGTTTCCTATCAGACGGCGACAATCCCCTACACGACTTACGCCGACGGACACGAACTGACCGTGACACTGAAAGACAAGGTAATCGAACTGGCTGAAGTCGTGGTTGGCAAGAAAAGCAAGCCGCACACGCTGTCGGGTAAGTCGTGGTTGAGGACAAGCACGGCAGGTTTTCGTGGTAACTGCAAAGGCGATATTGAATGGGGACCAATCTTCAAGAACAGGAAAGATTATCTGTTGACAGACATCATGGTTTCCATCGACAAGTGCGAGTACGAAGAATGTCTGTTGAGTTTCAACTGCTACGAGGTCAGGGACAAGAAACTTTATAGCGTCCTGAACAAGCCTATCTACAGGCGTGTTACCCCTGCCGAAAACGGGAAAAATATCTATGTCAGCCCCGCAGAGTCTGTAGTGCTGAAGGGCAAGAAGAAATACTGCGTCACAATCTGTGTGGTTGACATGAAGGGCAATGGAAGCCTCTCTTTCCCCGCCAACTTCAAGAGCAGTTATGCCCGCCACAAGGTAAAGGGGAAAATGAAGAAAATCCCAGGCTGCCCGATGATAATCGTGAAAGGATATGAAGTAGAATAGATAATAAAGAAACAATGAAAACAATGAAGATTTGGAGAATCATGTTTATGATGCTTGCTGCCTTCTCCCTCGCCTCTTGCAGCAGCGACAACGAGCAAGAAAAGCCATATACGACTGACCCTGTGGAGAATGCAGTATTCACTGAGTCAGACATCGAGTGGTTCAACCCTACCACCCGCGAAGTGAAATTCTATGCACAGGAAGAATCGCTCAGCCAGAGGCTGCGGAAGACCGATGGCGAATTGCAGTTCCGTCTTGGCAATGATGTTATGCTTAAGGTCAGTCGGTTCGTAGGTGACTGGGACAGCCGAACTTTCAAAGACCTTGTCCTGCATTATGATGTGATATCCAACTCCGAACAAGGTCACTTCTATCTGCAAGACTGCTACCCTCTACAGTTCATGAACGATGAACAAGTGCAGGCTAATATTAAACTGAACGCCAAGCAATGGGACGCATTCATCAAATATTTGGAAAAGATCGGTAAAATCAAGAAATGAACAAGAAAACTATCATCACCGCACTGCTCGCCCTCTTCACAATTGCGGGGCAGGGACAGACAACAAATCCATACCTTTCGTTCATCCAGCAGCAGACGGTGAAACCGTTCGACTACATTACTCAGAAGATAAAAGAATATAATGTGGTATCCTTGGGCGAAGACCACTGGATAAAAGATCACATGCAGTTCTTGGCTGATTACCTCGACCATGCTGCAAACGATACAACGTTTCACATTGACGCACTGGCTTGGGAAAGCGGCAACAGCATTGACCAGAAAAAGGCCGACACGCTGATGATGTCGAGAACCTTCCGTGAGGACTTGGCGTTGCAGATTCTCCGCGATGCTCCTGACACATACGGATGGCCGTACAAGGAAGCAATGGAGGACATCAAGGCATTGTGGCGTTACAATAGAGCGCAAGGCAAGTTCACCCGTCTGCTCTTACTTGACCCACCCTATATGTTGCAACTTCTGGACGGCGACAAATACGAATACACGCTGAGCCGCGACCAGTCTACAGCCAACAAAATTGCGGGATACGTTGGCCAGAACAAGAAGGTGATTTACTATGCAGGTTCATCACATACACAGCGTCAGTTCCATTGTTCCTACAACACGAAGTCGGGAATGTACCACGTACAGGCAACGGCTGGAAAGATTCTTTCTGTTCTCTATCCTAACAGGGTGTTCTCTATAAAACTTTGGGGCGGCCTAATGGGCAATAATGGCTACATCCCGGCAGCTGATGAATTCCGATGGGAGCGTTGTGGCGATGGACTTGCAGATGAAGCATTCCGTCAGAATGGCAACCGTCCCGTCGCTTTCGACACCGTTGGCAGTCCATTTGAAGGAATTAAGGTTTCGGACTTCTTCCATTTCAGCTATACAGAGCAGATGTTGAGTAGGACGAACGGCAGTCCCTATTATGAAACAGAAACAATGGGCAACCGCATCGACGGCATTGTATTCTTCCGTCCTGTCAGCGAGTTCTCCATACCTCATATCGAGTCAAGACTATTCGATGACAGTTTTGTTGAACGCATCAGCAAACGTACCAAGGGCGAGGTAAAAACACGCAACGATGTTTACCAATACATCAAGAAAGGTCATCCGACATTGGCAGAAGAGGCCGAAAAGTACATTGAATAGAAAAAAATGAAGAATATGAATATGCATATTATCATCACCGCACTGCTCGCCCTCGTTGCGATGACTGGGCAGGCACAAGAAATAGCAGGTCGAGTGATTGACGAGCAATCACAGCCGATGCCATTCGTTAATGTCGTGTTGCTCAACCGTTCCGATTCCGCTTTCGTTGCTGGAGCCGTCACCAAGGACGACGGAACATTCAGCATCAGCACCGACAACAAGCAAGACGGTCTGCTGAAAGTGTCGAGTGTAGGATATATAATAAGGTATATCGACGCACAGCAGGGCAACGTGGGTGACATTCAGATGCAGCCCGATACGCAGAAGCTGGGCGAGGTGACAGTGAAGGGGTATCGGCCACAATACAAAATGACGACTGGCGGCATGACCGTTGATATTCAGAACTCGCTGCTGAAGGACGTGGGTACGGCAGACAATGTGCTCTCGATGCTGCCACGGGTACAAGGCGAGGACGGCAACTTTACCGTTTTCGCCAAGGGAACACCAGAAATTTACATCAACAATAAGAAGGTGCAGAACGCACGGGAACTGAAACAATTGAAATCGTCTGACATCAAGAGCGTGGACATCATCACGTCGCCCGGTGCCAAGTACAATGCCGAGGTCGGTGCTGTCATCCGCATCAAAACCATCCGTCCGCAGGGCGAGGGCGTGAGTGTGGAGGCATACAGCCAAGTGAAGTATAACGAGAAGTGGACGACCTATGACGATGCCACGGTGAAGTATCGCGCGGGAGGGCTGGAGGTCTTCGGCACGCTGGAGTTTACCAATGGAAATCATAGTGAGGACAACACTGTTACAACCGACACGTATGCCAACGGCAATCATGTCAGTATCCGCCAATATGCACCCAACAGCTTTTGGTACACCGAGATGGGTGGAAAGTTGGGGACCAGCTACGAATTCGACGAGGATAACTCCATTGGTTTCTCCTATGATCTGAATGGCTCGCTGTATCAAGGAGGCGAGGCGGTGTGTGAGCAAACTATCACACGTAATAATTCCCTTGAAGGCATTGTTGACCAGTTGATGACGGCAAACATGGATGACACTCCTCAGCACGAGGCCAACATCTATTACGTTGGTAAGGCTGGTAAACTCGGCATCGACTTCAACGGTTCTTGGATATGGAAGAAATCAACCCGCGACCAAGCTTCTTATGAAAGTAGCCAGCAATTAGGCGACCGCGATGTACATACTTACAACGTCAACCGCAACAATATGCTTGCAGGAAAACTTGTACTGACTTATCCGATATGGAAAGGTGAGTTGAATTTCGGCAGTGAGGCCACACGCTCCCGTAGCCACGGCATCTATGAGAATATTGAACGAGTTGTGTCACCCTCCGACGACGAAATCCACGAGAGCAATATTGCCGCCTTTGCCGAATATCAATTAAAATTGGGCGAGTGGAGCATTGGCGGCGGGCTTCGCTATGAGGCTGTCAATTCCGACTATTATTCCTTTGGCGAATATCAGACCGAGCCAAGCCGCAAATATCGCGACCTCTTTCCCAATCTTTCCGTTGGATGGCAAAAGAACAAATGGGGCATCCAACTAAGTTACGACAAGCGCATCAGTCGCCCCAATTATCAATCGCTCAATTCTAACGTGCAATACGATAACCGCTATACATATGAAGGTGGAAACCCACTATTACGCCCAACCATCAAGCAGAATCTCGACCTGAATGTCACCTACTCATGGCTGAACTTCACCGCAGGCTATAGCCATAGCAAGGACGTAAGACTAAGTTTCGGCAGTCTGTATCAGGAGGGAACAGAGATAACCATCTGGACCAACCGCAATTTCGACAAATTCGAGTCCTACCACGCCTCGTTGACCGCCTCGCCCAAGTTCGGATTCTATAGTCCTACGCTGACCCTCAGTTACTGGCAGCAGAATTTCGACACCATGGCATACGGCCTTGACACGAAACTCAATAACCCTGAATGGCAGATAAACTTCCGCAACTGGTTCACCATCGACAAGACCACCAAGGCCATGCTCTATCTGCATTATTCCACAAGCTACGATTACGGCTTCAGTCACAATGCCCATGAGTTCAACATTAACGCCCGTGTGCAGAAGACGTTCCTTGACGGCAACCTGACCGCCGCCCTCTTTGCTAACGACATCTTCCGTAACCTCAGTGATCGCTGGACGGGCTACTATCCTGTGACCACGACGGCCAAGGATGCCTACGTCTATACCCGACACATCGGCATATCACTTTCCTATAACTTCAACACCACCCGAAGCAAGTACAAGGGCACGGGTGCAGGTAATGACGA
>CADCGD010000052.1 GCA_902800925.1 uncultured Bacteroidales bacterium
ACATGAAACGACAAAAGGATGCATTCACCGACTCGGTTATGAAAGCCAATCACAGTCTGGAGATTGCCGACTGGCAAAAGAAATTTGATGAAGAGCGTTGGGAAGAGAGGCTCCATCAGCGGATAACAAAATTGGGGGGGGGTAATTTTTGTTTTTCTGTTGATGTTGGCCACGGGCTATTGGTGGTATTGGCGAAGAGTCAGAAGCCTGAACTTCCGACTTGACGACCATGCCAGACGAATCACAGAAAGCCAGACAGAGATAGAACGACTGCAACAGAGCGGTGAGGCCAGTGAACAAACCATTGCCGAACTGAACCGGCAGATAGAGAGCAGCCGAGAGCGTATCTCCAACAAACTGCTGACGGGTACGCAACAGTTTGTGAAACTACAGCAGAAGGAGTGCGTCGGCGACATGACGGCAGAGGAACGGCAGTGCCTGATAGACTATTTCGCCCAGTTGCGCCCGAAGCGCTGGCAGCAGTGGGAGCACACATACCATCCTCTCACACCGGCACAGTACGTCTTCCTGATCCTTCAGGATGACCTCCGCTACGACGACGACACTATCGCCCAAATCCTCGACGTGAAACCCGCCTCCCTCCGCACCACCCGCTCAAGGATCAAAGGGAGAGAGAGGTAAAGTGGCGCTATTTTTTCGCTTCGAACGTGATGTCCTTGCGGTAAGACACCGCCTCACCCTCACGCTCGCAAAACTCACGCAGCACCTGAAGGTCAATACTGTTATTGCTGAATTTGACGTTGTCGAAATCCGTCATGACTCGGCAAAGTTTAAGCAGGATTGGTTGTGCAAGATGCCGTAAAATAAGCCGTTTAGGGCAATATACCATATTATTGTGATGAGGGTGTGTCACACTTGTTTTCAAGCATAATCTTCTGCATGTCAATGGATAGATATGTACACAAAAAGAGAAAAAGTCTTGGCGTTGTCGAGGTGATTTCGTACCTTTGCAGACGAACAAGAAAAATAGACCAACCCATGACACAAATTAGACTTTTGATTACGCTGCTCTTCCTGACTAGCATGCTCTTTGCCCATGGCCAGCTGGCTGACCCTCGTGAGAAATTCAGCATCACGGCAGATGTCGATGGCGCTACCAATACAGACTATTATTGGAAAAGTGAAAAAGGTGAACGGCTGGAAGAAGGACGCCTGCAGCACGGCGTTGCTGCTCGTGTGCGAGCCAGTCTCAAGGTGCTCGGCAACCAACAGTTCTCCCTCTCCGTATCACCCTTCTATCGCTATAGCAACAAGGAGTTGAATGCCAGCGATACCTACGGTGCCCTGTTGTTTGACGTGCCTCGCGAGCACCACCACTATGGCAGCAGCCTCATGGCCAACTACAATACGCGTTGGCTGGGCAAACCTTTTACCTTGATGGCGATGGGTACCGCAAACTTCTCGCAGTATGGTTTCGAAGATGCTTCCAGCATGATTGGCGGTATCTTCAGCATCACGCGCAACCAGAAGACCTTCTTAGGACTGGGCTTAATCTGTCTGGTTGGTACCTCCGTATCCTGGCCGCTCTATCCAATGTTCATCTACACCCACCAGTTCAACAACCATTGGAGCATCAGCTGCATGGAGGTCAACAACTACCTCAACTACCAGGTCTCTCGCCCCTTGCGTCTCTCCTTCGGTATGGAGATGGAGAGTGACAAGATATATCTTCGTCCCAAGGTTACAGATTATCCGGAGAAGATGGAGATTAGCCAGGTGACCGAACGCTTCGGCATCTTCACCAATATCCAGACCAGCCGCGAGCTCTCCATCAACCTCGGAGTAGGTGCTGCCGTTCCCTTCTACGGACGTCTCCGCCAAAGTGGACATAACAAGACCTATATGAATCTGCACGACCAGGTCAAACCCTTTGTGCGCCTACGTGTCAAGTACACCATCAGTCAACAGCCGACTATGGCAAGAAGCAGATGAACTGTCATAGCAATCCCTGTAGGAATCATGTAAAGCCTTTTTTCTAGTAAAAAATATTATTATAAGAAAGAAAACGGACTTCGACAATGGATTATTAAGAATTATTTCTTAATTTTGCAGGCGAAATGACAAGTATTCACAAAACAAATATCCTGCTGGCACTCGTGGCACTGGCTCTGGCTGTGCTGTGCGTGCTGAGCATACTGCAATGATGGAGAACAGACTGAAACGACTTGTAATACGCATCAGCAGAGGACGCCTCTCGTTCTCTGTGGCCGACGGTAGCGATGTAGAATTCGAAGACTATGCGTTGAACAGCAGTATCTCGATGGCTGCCAACCTGCGTGAGGCACTGCGCACACTGCCCTTGCTGGAGGACAGTTTTGAACGTGTCCTCGTAATGGTCGACACCCCCACCCTGATGGTGCCTGCCAATGAGTTTGATGAGGCAGACGCAGAGACACTCTATCGACATGCCTTCACTGGTCAGGAACAGCAACAAGTGATGCACACCGTATTGCCCGACCTGAATGCCGTCGTGCTGTTCTCCGTGCAGAAAGACCTGCGTACCGTCATCGAAGACAACTTCAGCGACGTGCGCTATACGGCTGCCGTTGCTCCTGTCTGGCGCCATCTGCACCAGCGTAGCTATACAGGGCAGCACCATAAGCTCTTCGGCTACTTCCACGATAGACAGATGGAGGTGTTCAGCTTTGCACAGAATCGTTTTAAGTTCTGTAACAGCTTTACCGTCAACAATCCCAACGATGCGTTGTACTACCTGTTGGCCGTATGGAAACAGTTGTCGATGGAGGCAGAGCACGACGAGTTGCACCTCGTTGGTGACATCCCCGAGCGTGACCAGTTGTTGGAAGAGGCCCAGCGTTTTGTGAAACGTGTCTTCTATATCAATCCGTCAGGAGAGTTCAACCGTGCTCCCGTCAGTCAGATTAAGGGCATGCCGTATGACTTGATGACCTTATATATCAAAGGACGATGAGAATCATTACAGGGAAATATAAGGGTCGCCATTTCGACATACCACGTACCTTCAAGGCACGTCCTACGACGGACTTTGCCAAGGAGAACATCTTCAACGTGCTGGTGCAGTATGTGGACTTTGAGGGTGCTCAGGCCCTCGACCTCTTCTCGGGTACGGGTAGCATCTCGCTGGAACTGCTGTCGCGTGGCTGTAGCCAGGTGGTCAGCGTAGAACTGGACCGCGACCACCACCGCTTCATTCAGGAATGCGTCAAGAAACTCATGGGGACAGTCCCCTCTGTGAGTAGCGAAGCGGATTACAGGGGGACTGTCCCCAAAGTGATCCCCATCCGTGGCGACGTGTTCCGTTTTCTGAAGAGTTGCAAGCAACAGTATGACTTCATCTTTGCCGACCCACCCTATGCACTGAAGGAATTGCCCCAGATTCCAGACCTTATCTTCGAGAAGCAACTGCTGAAGCCTGACGGCATCTTCGTCTTTGAACATGGCAAAGACTACGACTTCTCTCAGCATCCACACTTCGTGGAACACCGCTCGTATGGCAGTGTGAACTTCTCGTTGTTCAGATAAACCACGATTTATAATAGTGGCGACACCAGTCGGGTGAGCGACTCCAATAGTCGTGCCCCAAAGCGGGGATGGATGCGTCGAGGCAGTTCACTCATTTCCACACTCTGTTTCTGGTCATCCAGGAATATTTTCTTCATTCTCAGCGCCGTACCCTCATCATAGACAAAGGCGTTAACCTCGAAGTTGTTCTCAAAGGAACGGATGTCGAGGTTCGTGGAGCCACACGTCGACAAAGCATCGTCCGTAACCAACGTCTTAGCATGCAAGAACCCTGCCCGATAGAGATAAATCTTGGCACCCGCCTCGTGCAACTCGCGCAGATAGGAGCGTGAGGCCCAGTCGGTGAAGAATGCCTCAGGATGCAACGGACAGATGATGCGTACATCCACACCACCCACGGCAGCCGTTTTCAGGGCAAAGAGCACGGGTTCGTTGGGCAGGAAGTAAGGCGTCTCGATATAGACGTAGCGACGCGCAGCCAGGATGGTGCGCACAAAACCCTGCATGATTTCCGGATAGTGCTCCGTAGGTCCACTGGTCACCACCTGTACCACACAGTTGTTGACGACAGGCTGTTCATCATGATTAATAGCCGGATAGTATTTGCGGTCCGTGATCAGCGTGCGGTCCACGAAGTACCAGTCCACGAGGAACGCCCGTTGTAAGGCATAGACCACGCCACCCGTCAGTCGCCACATGGTGTCGCGCCAAGGTTGCGTACCCGTTCCCTTCACATAGCGCAGGGCGACATTCATACCGCCTACATACCCTACCCTGCCATCGATGACGATGATCTTTCGGTGGTCACGGTAGTTGGCCTTCGACGTGAACGACGGGAAACGGACAGGCAGGAACGGAGCCACCTCTACACCAGCATCGCGCAGACGCTCAAAGAAGCGATGGCTGACCTTCCAACAGCCCACATCATCGTATATCAGTCGCACCTCCACACCCTGACGGGCCTTGTCCATCAAGGCTTCAGCCACCATACGTCCCAAGGCATCGTCCTCGATGATATAAAGTTCCAGGTGGATATGGTGCTGGGCCGCAGCAATATCCTTCAGCAGTTCAGGGAAGAAAGCATAGCCGTCGGTAATGATATCTATCTTGTTGTCCTTGAACGGCAACGCCATGCTCTGGTTGACAAACAGGTCCACCAACTGGCGCTGGCGCTCAGGCACCCGGAAGTCCTCCTGTTCCACGAAGTTCAGCATGGAACGTTTGGTGAGCTGGTCGAGCGAACGCTGACTGACCAGTCGTTCCCTGCGGTGGTTGATGCCGAAGAAGAGGTAGAAAATGATGCCGACAACAGGTATGAAGAAGATAACCAGCGCCCACGCCATCGTCTTGGCGGGTTGCCGGTTGTCCATGATGACATGGATGATGGCTACTGCTATCACAATCCATGCCAGCGCAACACCTATGATATATAACAGTCCTTCCACCCTTCAATTATCATTTTTCAATTATCAATTAGCGAAAGCGTCATACAATAACGTCCGACCCACGTTCCTTAGCCAGTGCGTTGCGCAACTCCTGCGTTTCCTTATAGTCTTCCATCAGCATTTTCAACTCCGTCATATTGGTACCCATCGCCTTCAGCTTCTGCTGCAGTTCCTTCAGGTGTCCGTTGACGATGTCCAGACGGAAATCGAGAATCAGGTGCTGTACACGTTGGCGCAACGAGGCCTCGCTGTTCTTCATCTCGAAACTCTTGCTCAACTGGTGATTGTCGATACCCAGCGTGGTAGCCAACTGACTGATGGCAGGGTCAGGGTGTTGCATGAAGTAGTTCAGGGCCTTGAAACCAGGCTCTGCGGAGTGTGCCACAGCTTCCTGCAGGATGGTGTTATACAACGCATTGCCAAACGTCAGTCCATCGCTCGACAGGTCATAGTCCACATATTGTGCCACATTCAGGTTCACCGTACCGCCATCGTCCGTCTCCAGACCCTCGAAGATAACCTCCTCACCATGACGAATCACATTCTGGATGATCAGACGTTCCACCTCAGAGGCCTGTTCTTGTTGAGTGTGCAGGCCGAAGTTGTCGATGGCAGCAGCAGACTGAGGCTGACGCTGTTGCTCACGCTCCTCTATCTTACGCTGTTCCTCCCTATCGCCGGCAATGAACTTGTTGGTCTGGGTAATCAGCGTGCGCTCGTTGACCTCCAAGCGACGCGAACACTCGGTGATATAGGTGGCACGCACGATGGGGTCAGGGATGACACTCACCGAACGGACGATGTTGTTGATAGCCTCCGCGCGCTTGATGGGGTCGGTGACATTCTTCAACAGCAAGTCGGTCTTAAACTGGATGAAGTCCGTCTGGTGCTGTTGGATATACTCCTTGAACTCCTGGGCGGTATGCTTGCGAGCAAACGAGTCAGGGTCGTCACCATCGGGCAACAGCAACACCTTCACATTCATGCCTTCCTGCAACAGCATATCGGTACCACGCATGGCGGCATGGATGCCAGCCTCATCACCGTCGTAGAGCAGTACAATATTGGGTGTAAAGCGGTGCAACAGGCGTATCTGATAGTTGCTCAGTGCCGTACCACTGTTCGCTACGACATTCTCCAAACCACACTGGTGCATGGCGATGACGTCGGTATAGCCCTCCACCATGTACACGCAGTCTTCCTTGACGATGGCTTTCTTCGCCTGATAGATGCCATAGAGTTCGCGTTCCTTATGATAGATTTCAGAGTCGGGCGAGTTGACATATTTCTGTTGCACGCCCTTTGTGGCAGCATCGAGCTTACGTCCACCAAAGGCCACCACCTTGCCACTGACGTTCAGCCACGGGAAGATGGCACGACCCGCAAAGCGGTCGACTAAGGCGTTTTTTTTGTCTAAGGAATCTGGGAATTTAGGACTATTATCATCTGTATCATTTCCTTGATTCCTTGATTCCTTAGAATAACACAAACCTGTTTTTATCAGAAACTCTTCCTTGAATCCTTTGCGCTTAGCCTCGTTGGCCAGGGCGTCTCGCTTGTTGAGGGCAAAACCCAGCTGGAAACGTTCGATGATATCATCACGGATGCCACGACTGCGGAAATACTGTTTACCGATAGCCATACCATCGACATCGTTCTTCAGGATGTTATGGAAATACTGGCACGCCCACTCGTTGACCACAAACATCGACTCACGCTCACTCTGCTCACGCTTCTCGTCGTCGCTGAGCTCACGCTCCTGAATCTCGATGTTGTATTTCTTCGCCAACCAGCGTAGGGCCTCCGGATAGGTTATCTGCTCGTGCTTCATCAGGAAGTTTACGGCATTGCCACCCTCGCCACACGAGAAACACTTGCATATCTGGCGGGCTGGCGACACCATGAACGACGGCGTCTTGTCGTCGTGGAACGGGCACAGACCTTTATAGTTAACGCCCGACTTGCGGAGGTTAACAAACTCGCCTACGACATCCACGATGTTCACGGCATCCATAATCTTGTCTACAGTCGCTCTATCAATCATTGCGATTGCAAAGTTACGAAAAAATCTCAACTCTCAACCATTAACTATCAACTTTTTTTCGTACCTTTGCACCTCGTATGATAGTTTGTATTGCAGAGAAACCCAGTGTGGCCAAGGATATTGCCCGTATTATCGGGGCAACAGCCAGCCGCGACGGATATATGGAAGGTAACGGCTACCAGGTGACGTGGACGTTCGGTCACCTGTGCGAGTTGAAGATGCCAGAGGACTATACGCCCATGTGGAAGGCGTGGAGTCTGACGGCCTTACCGATGATTCCCCCACGCTTCGGCATCCGTCTGAAGGACGACGAAGGCATCAAGAAACAGTTTGCCGTCATCGAACGACTGATGCAGGCCGCTGACGGCATCATCAACTGTGGTGACGCTGGTCAGGAGGGTGAACTCATCCAGCGCTGGGTGATGCAGAAGGCAGGTGCCACGTGTCCCGTTCAGCGTCTGTGGATCTCCAGCATGACTGACGAAGCCATCCGCGAGGGCTTTGCCACGCTGAAGGACCAGTCGAACTATCAGTCGCTCTATATGGCTGGCCTCAGCCGTGCCGTTGGCGACTGGCTGCTAGGCATCAACTGTACACGCCTCTATACCATCAAGTACGGACAGAACCGTCAGGTGCTGAGCATTGGTCGTGTACAGACCCCTACCCTGGCCCTTATCGTCAATCGCCAGAAAGAGATTGACAACTTCAAGCCCGAGCCTTACTGGGTACTCGCTACCGTCTATCGCGATACCACATTCACTGCCACCAAGGGTAGGTTCACGTCGAAGGAAGAGGGTGAGCAGGCTTTCAAAACTATCGAGGGTAAGCCATTTACCATCACGCAGGTCGAGAAGAAGAACGGCAAGGAGACACCGCCCTCGCTCTATGACCTCACCTCTCTGCAGGTGGACTGTAACAAGAAGTTCGGTTTCTCCGCAGAGACCACGTTGAACATCATCCAGCAGCTCTACGAACAGAAGCTGACCACCTATCCGCGTGTTGATACCACCTTCCTGCCCGACGACGTCTATGCCAAGTGCCCGCAGACCATGAACGGCCTGTTCCAGGTGAAGCATGCTGGCACGGCACCCTATGCCGACCTGGTACGTCCATTGGGTGGCAAGCCACTGCCGAAGTCGAAGAAGGTCTTCGACTCGTCGAAGGTCACCGATCACCATGCCATCATTCCTACGGGTATGATTCCCTCGGCACTCACCGACATGCAGCGCAAGGTCTTCGACCTCGTGGCCCGTCGCTTCATCGCCGCCTTCTATCCCGACTGCAAATACGCCCAGACCACGGTGCTGGGCGTTGTGGGCGTCGATTCCAGCGACGCCATCGAGTTCAAAGTCACTGGCCGCACCATCCTCGACCCAGGCTGGCGCGCTGTCTATGCCAGTGTGGGCAGCAGTTCCGCCGCTACCGATGAGGACGAGAAGAAGCCCGACGAGGAAGAGCGCACCCTTCCCGCTTTCGAGAAGGGTGAGAGCGGTCCTCACCAACCAACCTTGACGGAGAAGATGACCACGCCCCCACCTTATTATACTGAGGCTACCCTATTGCGTGCGATGGAGACAGCCGGTAAACTCGTGGAGGACGAGGAACTGCGCCGTGCCATGAAGGAGAATGGCATTGGTCGTCCTTCTACGCGTGCCGCCATCATCGAGACACTCTTCAAGCGCCGTTACATCCGCAAGGAGCGCAAGCGTCTGGTGGCTACGCCTACAGGTATCGAACTCATCGACCTCATCCGCGAAGACCTCTTGAAGAGTTGCGAACTCACAGGTATCTGGGAGAAGAAGCTACGCGACATCGAGGCACAGAAGTACGATGCCCAGCAGTTCATTTCCGAGCTGAAGACGCAGGTCACCACCATCGTCCACGACGTCATCAGTGACCCCACCAATCGTCGCGTCACTGTCCTTCCCGAAGAAGCAGAGAAGAAGAAAAAGGCGAAATAATCAGTTATTTATATCGTATTGATAATCCTTTGCAGTTCTTCCAAGAATCGGGCGGCGTGCTTGCCGTCCATCTGGGCGTGATGGAACTGGAAGGAGATGGGCAGTGTGGTCTTCAGCCAACCCTTACGATAGCGGCCCCAGGCCAAAAAGGGATTGTTGAAGATGCCGTTATACTGGTTAGTAATGCTGTCGAGTTCTGTGCCTGTGACAGCCGACGTACCGACGATGATGGCTTCATCGTCCAGGATGTCCTGACACGTTTGGCTGATGGTCTCTGTCAGCTGCATGTAGTTGGCGTTAAACGCCTCCAAATCATTGCTGACGGCAACATCGCAGAAACTGAGTCCGCCCTTGACGTTATCTGCAATCACGTTGATGGCCATGCGGTCATATTTGTACAGCTTCCCGTCCTGGGGCAGCATGTAGAACTCGTCAATCTGTGATGCGGCCTTGCCGATGCACCAGCATAGCAGCATGTTGAACTTCATGCCGCGTCGCCGGCTCACCTTGCGCAGCCTTGTCACGTCGAACGTCTTCGTGAGCGTCACCATCGGCATGGGCGACTTTGTCCACAGCTCAAAGGCGATGGCTCTATTGGTGTCCTTAGGATTTATTTCCTGTTTCATTGTTTTATTCAATCACAAAACTACGGGGATAGAAATCGCTATAGAAACGGCCATCGGTGGCGGTGAACTTCAAGACGCAGTAGTTGGGGTCGGTGACACCGCCGGGGTAGTACTGCTCGTCGCCATTCCGCCAAATCATCTCCTTAGAGGCGGCATCCGTCAGCACCTCCATAGTACCACGCAGCATCATGCCCTTGAAACCTTTGATATCGCAGAAATAGATGCTGGCCTTGGGATTAGCCTTGTATTGAGCTACGCGTATTGAGAATGTGTTGGTTGTAAAGTAGAAGGTCTTGATACCCTCGCGTTTACGTGGCTTCAGCATGGCCTTTGTCCAAGGGAAACCTTCTTGGTCTACAGACGAGATATAAGCGATGGGCAGTTTGTCGGCCATCTGTGCAATGAGTTCTTTTCATCATGCCGATGTATTCCTCTTTGGTAATAGGTTTTTCTAACCCTTCATTTACAGCATTCACAAATTGAGCACAATGTTCAATCATTTCGCCCATCGTGCAGTCTTGCAGGAATTTACCGTCCTTGTAGCAGTACATGCAGTAATCTTCATTCTTCGTGCCGTCGGCATTCGTGCCGAGGACTTCCTCTGTGAGCGGCATTCCGCAGCTCTGACAAAATTTCTGTTCCATAATATCTTTATTTGTTACCATAATTCTCAATAATATATCTCCATGAAGCATCCTTGTCGTCGAGGTTGACCTTGATGTCTGGCTCCATGCATTCGTCGTCCACCGAAGCGGCATCGGGACGAGCAAAGAACTTGCAGGAGATACTACCCAGGACACCCGTATTAGGAAGCTTGTAAGGAAGTATTTCGCCATAATGTGAGGGCGAGAAGGTGGATGTTGTGCCGATGATGGTGCCAATATGGTTGTCGCGGGCCAAGGTAAAGAGCATACCCGCACTACTGAAGGTGCGTTTGCCCATGACAAAGACCACCTGACCTTCAAACAACTTTGGTTGCTGAAAATCTGCAGGAATCTTTGGCGCAGGCATCTGATAGAGTTCGTTCTTGTGGCCGTTGTCTTCCCAACTCTTCTTGGCTATGGTTATTCTTGGATTATAGGCTGCCATAAGGTTCGAGAAACGAAGATAAGAGGCAAAATGCTTCATCTTACCCACGGGATAGAGATGCACGAGTAGCTCATCGCAGAGCTGGCTGCTGCCGCCGTTGTTATACTGCGCATCCACAATCAGTGTCTTTATGCCGTCCTCGTCCATCTTGGCGAACATATCATCGAGGAACTTAGCGAAGGGATAGTCCTTCGCATTCACGCACTGGTTGAACTGCAGATAGCAGATGCTTTGGTCTGGGAATAGCTGATAGTCGTAGTTGGAATCATGGCGGCGCATGATATGCTCCCTATCGATAGGACTGGGGACATCAGCCGTCTCGTCTTTCTTGTTCACTTTCTGCTTACTCTCTTGCATGCGCTTCATCGTCGTGAGGTCAGTATGCTTGTCGTGGAGTGGTCCTAATACATCGATGAGTGCATCAACAAAGGCCTCATCGGTCTCAACACTCTTGCACTTTTCCAGGAGAGCCTGCTTCTTGGCAAACCATTCAGCACGTCGTTCTTCCTTGACATAACAAGGATGTGTGTCGGCCACCATATCCATAAAGAGGATAGCATCCTTCTGATATTTGTTGCCAGTCTGATATTCTGTCGTTGTCTGATAGGCAGAATCATTAAGCGTCTTGAACTTGCTCACATTCTGAGCTTGCATTGTCAGACATCCTCCAATGAGGAGAAGCAATGTGCACAATAAATTCTTCATTTTCTTTTTCATTTTGTTATTGTTTGACGCTGCAAAATAACGTATAATTGCCGAGACTGCCAAATTATTGGGATAAATTGCATTGAAATGTGACGAATTGCAAGGATTTATTTGGTGGAATCAGTAGAAAGAAGTATTTTTGCAACGTGAAAAGTTATATTCGCGGTCGACGGATATAAGTTCGCAGTGCACGGATATATATTCGCGAACGGCGAACATAAGTTCGCGGAGCATGAACATAAAATTATTAAGTGTATAGCAAATTTTGTTTTTCTTATATAATGCCCATGACCTTCGGTCGAGCCTGCTTACGTTGGCTACACCGACCTCGAACGCGACTCGGCCATCTCCGAGTGAGCTCGGATGGCTCTCGCTGCTTACTCGGTTCGGCAGAATTCAAGTATGACTAGATTCTGCTCTCGCTAAAACGCAGCCTTCGTGTATGGCGGCAAACGTGGCGATAGCGGCCACAATGGCGATGGGGAAAATACTTTAGGAGACCGACGCTAAATCACTAGCATTGGCTTCCCGAATCTCTTTTCCGTCTGTACCTTTAATCTGTCCCTCGCCAACTCTGCGTAGTGTTATTCAGTCGTTAGAAAATTATTTCAAGATGGTTAATGCCCATTCTGGAATATCGTCGGTGTACTGCTTGAAGGGCTGTCCGTCGGTCATGCGGAACAGCAGGCGGGCCTCGGCATCGTCCACGGAGTTGTCGTAGACATATACACGGTTGGCGATGGCCGCCACGCGCTTGCAGTTAAGTATCGACTTCTGGTAGCGCGAGATGATCTTCGGAATCGGCACGTCGTGGCCGCCTTCCATCACTCGCTGGGCAATGCGTGCGGCATTGATAGCAGGATGTGCGGTGGACACGAAGAAGATGCGGATGAAGTAGCCGGCCTCGTGGGCGCGACGGATGAAGTCCACCTTGCCGTCACTGGAGAGCACCGTCTCGAAAATGAGGCTTTGGCCCTGTTGCAAGCACTCCTCGCGCTGCTCCTCGCAGTACTGGGCAGCTTGGAGTACGGCCTCGGGCGAGTTCCAATCACCGAAGCGGTCCTGCGCCACCTGATCGGGGTTGATGTAGAGCGCATTCTCCAACCATTCGTGCTTGAGAATCTTCGAGGTAATCGTTGTTTTGCCCGACCCATTGGGGCCGGCTATCACGATGAGTACAGGCTTGTGATTTTCCTTTACCATGAGGCTTCTATCTTTTGCGCGTCGCTTTTCAGCTGGCTGAAAAACTGTGCCGTGGCTTCGGTTCTTTTCTTCGCAGCCTCCTCAGCGGCCTCACGCATCAGTTGTGAGAGCACCTCATCGGTAGGCTCTTCCATGCTTGTCAGTTTATAAGTGTCGATGCTCATATCTTCTTTACATTTGATGTTTCTGGCGGCAAATATACACATTTTCTTTCAATTATTGTTCACTTTGCCGTTAAAGATACAAAAAGCGGACAAAGAAGAATCATTTTGTTTTTACTTCCGGCCAGTAACATCATGTAATAATGGCGGGATTCCCTTTCATTTTAGACAGAACTTACTACTGAGAATACTTTTCTACAAAATCGCACACCTGTCGAAATACAGGCTCATAGCCGCGTCCCTGATATTTGGCACTACTCAACTCTTTTATCACTCGTTTGTAATGTGCCAGGTCCTGCCCCCCACCATTGTGGTCGCAAGCACCATCAGAATCATTGTGACAACCTTTTTCATACCTTCTCACTTTTTATTTTGCAAAGATACAAATTGTTACAGGAACTACCAAATATTTAATTCTTGATATCCACGCCGCCAAAGAAATTGCTGGCGACAATATGGATGGTGGGGGCTTTCGGATCGGCATTGCGTGTGGCATGATTACCGACACCGCCGATGAAGCTGCGGCTTTTTACGACAACGTTGACATGGGTGGGTACGAAGAGTTCGATGCCACCACAGAAGGTATGGATGTCGATTTCCTCATCCTCGGTAATCACGGCCTCTCGCAGATCCATACGGATGCCACCGCAGAAGGCATCGAGACGGGCACCGTGAAACGCCTCACCGCGATAGATATACTCGTCGCCACCATAGTGGACCGAGCAGCAGATGCGCTTGCCGTCCTCGCCGATGGGCAGCGGACGCTGCAACCACTGGTCTGGATCTCGGCGATAGCTGTTTATAATCACCAATGCACCTAAATATATAAGTGCTACTGGAGCGATATACATCGTCCAGGGCTGGCGCCACAGCCAGTCGTTCTCAATGATTCCCCACATGTTGGCCAGTTTCCATGCACCAGCCACAATCAACAGAATTCCAAAAATCGTTCTTGTTTTCATAACCTTTACTTTTTATGATTAAACATTTCTGGGTGCAAAATTACAGTGTAATGTTAATCACTCCAAATTTCTGGGATAAACAGCATGGAAATGTGATAAATGGCAGAAATGTGACGAATGTTTTGGTGATTTAACAGAATTGTATTACTTTTGCTGACCGTATGGACAAAGGTCACAAAGCAACCATCAGCACACGTTTCATCAGCACCGCCTTCATGGTGCTGGCAATCGCCATCTTCAAGCCCTTCGGGCTCGAAATGTGGCAATGGCAGGCTTCTGTTCATCTGCTGGCACTATTTGCATTGGGCATGTTTAGTTGTTTCCTGACGGAAATCATTCTGCGATACATAATCCGCATGCCCCGCTCCTACGACCGTGGTGTCAGCTATATCATTAACCGAAATCTCCGTTTCCAATGCATCAACACACCTTTGGTGTCGCTACTCATCTGTTTCTATCGCCACTTTGCGATGAGCGAGCTGGTAGAAGGCAACAGACTTTCGCTCGGCAACTATCTGGAAACGCTTGTGATTATCGCATTCCTCTCCTTCGCCATCGGACTCTATTGGCGCTTCAAGTACCGCAGCAAATATCTGGCGATGGAATTGGAAGAGACGAGACTGCTGAATGAGGAGTTGAAGAAGGTTCAGGAATCAAAGGTCGATGATTCGGACGATGTTCAGAATAACGCGACCAGTCCCGTTGATGCTTCACTTACTCTTACTGGTACCACCAACGAATCTGTGACGCTTCAGATTTCCCACCTATTATATATTGAGGCTGTGGGAAACTATGTCAAGGTGAGCCATCTGTGCGACAATCAGGTGCATGCCGACATGCTTCGTGCTACCATGAAACAGATGGAGGAAACACTTCAAAACTATCCAATGATTGTCCGTTGCCATCGTGCCTTCTTGGTCAATCTTAGTCAGGTAGAGCAGATTGTCTCACATTCAGGCTCCACTCAACTCATCGTTAAGCACTGCCACGAATCACTCCCCGTCTCACGCAGCAACATGTCCACAATAAAAGAAGCCCTCAAATTGAATTGAGGGCTTCTTCGTATGAAGCAAATACGAACTACATTCGTGCCTTTTGTTTCTCTCCAGCGCCACTTCCACGATACTTTGAACGGGCCTCGTTGAACTTCCAGGTGAGGTCGAGCATGAAGGTGCGACGAGCGGGATTACTGGTTGTCAACTCGCGGATACCGTAAATGATGGCATCGGTTTTGTCGGTATTGAAGACATCGTAGCAACGCAGGTCGGCTGTCAATGAGCCCATACGTCCCAGACGGAAGTCGCGCTGCACACCCAGCGTAGTATTAAAACGCTGGCAGGTGATGCGGTTGTTGTTATAGTCGCCCTTCGAAGACCACTGCATATTGGCCATCAGACGGAAGGCGTGCGGCAGTTCGATGTCGTTATTCCATGCAAGGGTCAGATAGGGGTGGTTGAGCGTCTTCAACGTACCATCGATAGTCGGTGTCTTATAGTTCTGGAAGATAGAATAAGCATACCACGTCGGGTGCCACTTGCCGATAGTTGGACGGGCCGACAGGCTGAAAGACAGCTGGTCGTAATCTTCAGTACTGTTGATAGGACGTATCAGACTGACCAGCGGATCTGTAGAACCAGGATAGGGTTCCGTTGACATGGTGACAACATCCTTGATGCGTCCGTAGTTGATGGTCAGGTTGGCCCACTGGTATGCCGCATTCAGCACGAGACTGTGCGTGTAGGTCGGCTTCAGATAAGGGTTGCCACTCTGGTAGGCATAGCGATTCAGATAGATGGTCGAACTGGTCAGGTTTGAGTAGCTGGGACGCTCGATATCACGACGATACGACAGCGACAGTTGCATCTTGCCAATAGGTGCCGATAGAACTACCGTGGGGAACCAATCACCATAGTTGCGACACACATCGTCTTCACGTACGCCAAAGTTGTAGTAGTCGTTCTGCAGGTGCTCATAGCGCATACCCACCTGGGCAAAGAGACGACCGAACTGGCGTCCGTACTCTACAAAGACTGCTGCTGACTTTTCGTTGATTTCCGTATCGGTAGCCTTCACGGGAACGGCATCTGTAGATGTAAACGAGTAGGCATCCATGCGATGGTTGTAGGAATACTCGCCACCTACGGAGAGGTTACCCTTCAAGATAGGATAAGAGAAGATAAGCTTCGAGGCCCAGAAGTCGTTCGAGCTGTTGGTGTTGCTCTCGATGAGGCGAGACTCGGTGCTGGCGGGTAAACCACCAGTCACAGAAGCAGCCGTTGTCTGCTCTGTGGTGCTGCCTGGAGTTTCTGTCTTATCGAAGAGTCCATCAATGTTCAGGTCGATACCCAACTTACCAACCTTACCATTATAATAGGCATTGAAGATGTGCTTGCGGAAGTTGTCGTCCTGCCAGATATGGCTCTCAGAGTGCTCCTTGAACTGACCGTTCTCATAGGAATCGGTAAAGAAATTACTGGTCAGTTCACCACTGGGATGGCGGTCGTACTTGTAGTAGGCACCGAAACTGTGTTTCTCGTTGACCATGTAGTTCACCTGCAGTTGGGGTGACCATCCCTTCCAGATATTCTTCGTGTTCTGGGTGGTCTTGCCTAGAATGTAGTCGGGACCGGCATAGTATGTCAGGTCATTATCCTGCCTGCCTTCGTGGTGACCATAGCGACCAACCCAGAACGAGGCGGTAATGTCGAGACCACCCGTGCGATAGTTCACGTCGAGGTTGTTGGTCAGCGTGTGACCATACCTATAGATGCCACCTGCGTTATCCTGAAAACTCAGACCCTCACCCTGCGCCTTCTTCAGCGTGATACAAACGACAGCTTTTGTCGAGGCAGCATAGCGCGCACCTGGATTCTGCACCACGTCGACGTGCTGAATCTGGTCAGAGCGCAAACGAGAGAGTTCACTGACATCCTGCACCTTGCGTCCATTGATATACACCTCGGCAGCACCACGCCCAAGAACCTCTACACTCCCGTCGCGCTCAGCCTTCAACTGTGGAATTTTAGAGAGTGCGTCGCTCACAGTTCCGGCCTTTTCTAATATGGTACCTGCGACGGTGGTGCGCATAGCGTCGCCCTTGACACGTGTCTTGGGCAAACGGCCCTTGACCACGATGCCGCCGAGTTGTTGTGTCTGGTTATACCATAGGGTAGTGTCTATTGCCAAGGTGTCGGCATCCAACCACTCTTCGTCGTCTTCTACTTCATTGTTGTCATCGCCACTGGCTGCATACGTCGTCATTGTCATCATCATTGCAACCATCATAAGTGTCATTCTAAAAAGCATCTTTTTCATATTTCTACTATTTTACCGTTTATGATTTTTCGATTAAGCATTTCCGTCTATTGGACGCTGCAAAGGTATGACGAAGTTGCAGCATTCACAAATTTCTGGGATAAACAGCACGGAAATGTGACGAATTGCAGCAATCATAATGCTTTGTAAACGAATTGTGCGAGATTTCTTCTTTACTACAATAAAATGAGGAGGAAGTGCGTTATATGAAGGTATGCGCAGATTGTATATTATCATATGTGTAGCAATGGTGGCCATGTTCCTGACGGGATGTGGCGCTGAACAGGCAGTGAAGAAGGGTGACCGCTTCTATGCCCTGGGAGAGTATTACGATGCTAGCACGAAATACAAGAAAGCATATTCGCAGACCCCTGCCAAGGAGCGTACACAGCGTGGTAAGGTGGCGCTGAAGATGGCAGAGTGTTACCGCAAGATTAACTATACACAGAAGGCTATTGCCGCCTATAACAATGCCATCCGATACAAGCAGACCGACTCGTTGACCTACCTGTATCTGGGTCAGCAACTGATGAAGAACGGCAACTATAAAGAGGCCGAGAAAGCCTTCCAAACCTTTCTGGACTCCATGAGGAATGACGGATCTACGGAATCACGGAATTACGAACAGCTGGCCAAGACGGGTATTCAGTCTGCCCAGAAGGCTCCCCAATGGAAAAAGGAGGGGTCGGCCTATACCGTGAAGCGCGAGCGGTTCTTCGACTCACGACGTGCAGAGTACTCCCCGATGCTGGCTGGCGAAGAGAATG
This sequence comes from uncultured Bacteroidales bacterium, assembly GCA_902800925.1. GTDB lineage: Bacteria > Bacteroidota > Bacteroidia > Bacteroidales > Bacteroidaceae > Prevotella. Next base: position 17,804 of record CADCGD010000052.1, read on the forward strand.
ACCAGCTGTTCTTTACCTCCACCCGCAATCAGGCCAAGGGTGACGAACTCAGCGGTATCACGGGAACGAAGAATGCCGACATCTTTATGTCGCAGAAAGACGATAAGGGTAAGTGGCAACGACCGGAAGTCATCGACTCTGAACTGAACAGCGACGACGATGAGGGAGCCTGCTGTTTCTCGCCCGACGGACGAACGATGTACCTGACCCAATGTCGCACCGATGCCTCCTACCCCCGCTATGCCACCATCGTGACCAGCAACCGTTCGGATGCATCATGGAGCAAGGCAACGGAACTGACCATCACCCACGATACGCTGTCGGCCTACGCCCACCCTGCCGTCGCGCCCGACGGTGAATGGCTCTACTTTGCCAGCAACATGCCTGGTGGCATGGGCGGCTATGACATCTGGCGCTTCCGACTGACAGACAAAGGACTGAGTGGTGTAGAGAACCTCGGCGCCCCCATCAACACCCCTGGCGATGAACTGTTTCCCACCTTCCGACCCAATGGTGACCTATACTTCTCCAGCAATGGACACGAAGGAATGGGTGGACTGGATATCTACTTCGTAGAGGATGGAAAGGTTCAGCACCCTGGCTATCCCTTGAACTCACAGGGTGACGACTTCGGTATGACCTTCGAAGGGCTTTTGAACCAAGGATTCTTCTCCAGCAACCGAGGTGACGGCAAGGGCTGGGACCATATCTATTCATTCTACAACCCAGAGATAGTACAGACTGTCAAGGGTTGGGTGTATGAACAGGATGGCTACGAACTGCCACAGGCGGTAGTCTATATGGTGGGTAACGATGGCACCAATATGAAACTCAGCGTGAAGGGTGACGGTTCGTTTACACAACCCATCAAACCAGGTGTCGACTACGTCTTCTTGGGAACCTGCAAGGGTTTCCTGAACCATCAGGAGCAATTGCGTGTAGAGCCCGTCACAGAATCAGAGGAGTATGTCCTGCAGTTCCCATTGGCTAGTATCACGGCCCCCGTACTCATAGAGAATATCTTCTACGATTTCGACAAGGCTACCCTGCGACCAGAGTCAACAGCAGCCCTCGACAAGCTCGTTGCCTTGTTGAACGAGAATGCAAACGTTACCATTGAGCTGTCGGCCCACTGCGATTATAAAGGTTCTGCGGAATATAACAAAGGACTGGCACAACGACGTGCCGAAGCGGTGGTGGAATACCTCACGGCACACGGTATTCCTGAAGACCGTCTGAAGCCCGTAGGCTATGGCAAGGAGAAACCCAAGACCATTCGTCGTAAGTTGACAGAGAAATATCCGTTCCTCAAGGAGGGTGACGTCTTGACAGAAGAGTTTATCAAGAAGCTCGACGAGGAACAGCAGGAGATTTGTAACCAGCTGAACCGTCGTACGGAGTTCATCGTGCTACGTACTACCTACGGACTGTTTCCGAAGAAATAACCTCTCCTACCCCCACAAAGAGCAAGCCAAAGAGAATCGTTGCCACCATCAGCAGATTGATACTGATGGTCTGGACAGCCATCGTACGCACCAGAACCTCTAACTGTATGGCCAGCAGGGTCCATCCATCGAACACTACAAACAATATGGCGAACACAACGATGCAGAACGCTGTCCACAGACGGGTCAGCCACCTGCGATGAGCAGCCAACAGTGAATGCTCGGGCAAGTGCTGCATCACCCGCTCCGTAAAACCGTTGTCGGCAATCTGCTGCTGAGAAGCTTTCTGGAAGAACTGCTTCAACAAAATATCATTATCATCGGTCATATCCATTCTGTCTTAAATAGTTAGCTAACTTTTCTTTTCCACGGGAGAGGTGCGACTTGATGGTACCTTCCTTCATCTGCGTAATTTTCGCAATGCCTGCAATATCATAGCCATCAATGAGTTGCAGGGTGATACACGTGCGCTCGTCAGGCTTCAGGAGTGCCAGAGCGGCATAGAGGTCAAGCTTTATTTCAGAGGTGAGTGGTGAGGAGTGAGAGGTGAGAGAATAGTCCATGCGCTCCTGTTGCACAACATCTTTCCTCTCACTTCTCACCTCTCCCCTCTCACCTCTTCTCGTATGATCGTACCACACATTATACGCTATGCGCATGACCCACGTCTTGAAGGAGGCGAGACCACGGAAGGTGGTGATATTGGTATAGGCTTTGATGAACGTGTCTTGTGCCAAGTCGTCACTCAACTGTTCATCGCCCATGGTCTGGCTCAGGAAGAACCTGCGGACAGGTGACTGATATCGGCGTACGAGCTCGTCGAAAGCCCGTCGGTTGCCAGATACCGCCACCTGCGTTACAAGTACTATGTCACAATCCACGCTACGATGTAGAACAGCACACCCGAGAAGCAGGTGCAGAGGGTGAGGAAAGCGTATGCCAATCGCACTGCCACCGGATCGAAATCCAGATACTCAGCTATTCCTCCACAGACGCCGCCTAACATGCGGTCGTTGCTGCGATAAAGTCTCTTTGTCATATTCTCGTCTTTTAAAATGAATACTACTATATATATTTACGACTATACTTTAATTTTTACGACAACTTTGACAACAAAGACAACTTTTTTTCTACGCTTGACAAGGACTCCGTAGACGCGGTTGCGTCGTAGGCCATATAAATATGTTGTCCTAAGTTGTCATAGTTGTCGTTTTAAAAAACATGTTGTCGTTAAAAAAACTCTTTGTTATCTTGCTTCTTGTCTGTCATCTTGGCGACAATGACCTTGCCCAGTCCGATGCAGAACACCAGAGCACCTATGCCAAAGCCGACAGCACCAGCAGCAAACCAGAGGAAGATCATCAGACCAACACCCACAAAGCACTGGCGGATACCACTCTTATATTCCTCGTCGCCAAACGTCGACTGCTCTTTGAGCAACTGGTCGGGAATGGGCTGTCCCTGTTGCATGGCCATCTGTGCCAGACGCATCTTGTCCTTGCGGTTCTTGTTGATGAAGTAGAACACAGCGATGATAATCAATAAGGGCGACAGCACAAAGACGATGAGCAACACTATCAGTACGAAGAACATACCGGCAATACCCGTCTGCATCAAACCAAAATGGTCAAAGAAGTTGTTAATGCTTGTTCTCTCAAAATCGTCCTCATCATCAAAGGGGAAGTTGTCATCGGCAGCAGTGGGTGTCGATGCCGTTGACGTCGTATCAGAGAAGGCCTCTACCCCATTCTTACTCGTCGAGTCCACCAGCTCCGTCTGCTGGGGCTGTGGTGTGTGGCGGTGCTTCTGGGCAACAGCCTCGGTAGTCAGGCCCAACACCAGCACCATTGTCAAAGTAATCAGTAACTGTTTCATATTCGTAGTTGTTTTATTTGTTACACATAACTATTTATCTCACAATTAGTTCCTCAGTATCGATATCGCCAGAGCCAAACCTGCGCTTATTCATCTTCTTGACGGTACCTTTCAGTTCTATATCGCCAGAGCCCTTGACCTGTGCATCCACCTCGCCACTATCGTCAAGACCCATCTCGATATCGCCAGAGCCTATCACACTCAGTCTGGCCTGCTGTGTCTTGACATTGTTCACTGACACATCGCCAGAACCGACAAGCGATACGTTAACGCGGTCGCAGATGATATCCTTGAAATAGATATCGCCAGAGCCCTTCAATTCGATGTCAAGGGTGTCGGTATCCAACGGATGAACACACATGAAATCGCCAGAACCCATCAGCGTGATGCCCAGAAAGTCGGGCGAGGTGACATACACGATGACATCATCGCTATCGACACTGCCTATATGAATAATGCTGGTGCCACGCTTCACGTTCACCTTCAGCGTATTACCCTCTACTGTTGTCTCAATCTTCTTGATAACATCCTGAGGAGCATGTACTCGGACAGAGAACGAGTCAGCTTGGGCATACTTCACATTCATCGAACCCATCAACTGGATACGTTCAAAGCCCTTCAGAAAACGGGGCTCCTCAGCAGTTGATTTAACTGTGACAGTCTTCGTCACATCAAACTTACAAGAGGTCAACAGAGCGACTGCCATCATGGCAAAAACGATTCTTTTCATACCTTTCTTTGTTTATGTTTTTACCCTTTAGACGTAATAATTCCTAATTTAGTTGCAAAGATAGGAAAAAAAATTGTAACTTTGCAAGCAAATGACACAATTACCTGCCGCTTTCACGGAAAAAACACGCCAACTGATGGGCGAGGAACGCTTCGAACGCTATCTGCAGTCGTTCGAGGAGGAACCTCCTGTCAGCATACGAGTGAACCCAAGGAAGATGGCAGAGGGCAGATGGCAGATAGCAGAGGGAACACCCGTGCCCTGGTGCAGGAATGGCTACTATCTGCAGAAGCGTCCGAACTTCACCATGGACCCCCTACTCCATGCCGGCTGTTACTATGTGCAGGAAGCCGCCTCGATGTTCCTCGACGAAGCGTTGCGGCAACATCTTACATCTGCCGTCAGACCTCTTACATCTCTCGACATGTGCGCCGCACCTGGTGGTAAGTCGACGTTGCTACGCAGTGTATTGCCTGAGGATTGCGTGCTGTACAGCAACGAGCCTATCCGTAATCGTGCCAATATCCTGCTGGAGAACGTAACGAAATGGGGATATGATAACCATATCGTTACCAACAACTACCCTAATGACTATCGCGCATCGAAATTACGTTTCGATGTCATCCTCTGCGATGTGCCCTGCTCTGGCGAGGGGATGTTCCGCAAGGACCCTGCCACCATCCGTGAGTGGAGTCCACAGAATGTTGAGAAGTGCTGGCAGTTGCAGCGTGAGATTGTCGACGATGTCTGGGCGTGTCTGAACTCTGGTGGTCTGCTGATATACAGCACCTGCACCTTTAATACCAAGGAGAACGAGGAGAACATCCGTTATTTCCTGGAGCAGTACGACGATATGGAGGTGGTACCCGTTGACGTCAAACCCGAATGGAACATCACCGGTTCCTTGCTCGATGGTTTCCACGAACCCGTCTATCGTTTCATCCCTGGCATCACCCGTAGCGAGGGACTGTTTATGTGCGTGCTAAGAAAAAAGGGAAGCCTCTCCCCCCGCCCTCTCCAAAAAGAGAGGGAGCTAAAGAGGGTGTTAGAGCCCCCCTTCCATTTGGAAGGGGATGGGGAAAGGCTGAATTTACCTTACCAGCAGGCCATCGCCTACCTGCGCCACGAGGCACTGGTACTTCCTGAAGACACCCCTCGCGGACTGGTCACCGTCTGTTTCCAAGGCCACCCCTTAGGACTGGTGAAGAACATCGGCTCACGTGCCAACAACCTATACCCCAAAGAATGGAAAATAAAGACTACACATATTCCACAAGACTATGAAGCAATACTTAGACATACTGAATCGAATACTGACTGAGGGCACTCAGAAGGGCGACCGCACAGGAACAGGTACCATCAGCATCTTCGGAACCCAGTCGCGCTACAATATGACCGACGGTTTCCCCCTGCTGACTACCAAGAAACTGCACCTGAAGAGTATCATCTATGAACTGTTGTGGTTCCTCAATGGTGACACGAACGTGAAGTACCTGCAGGAACACGGCGTACGCATCTGGAACGAATGGGCTGATGAGAATGGCGAACTGGGGCCCGTCTATGGTCACCAGTGGCGTGCATGGCCCGACTACAATGGTGGAGTGATAGACCAGATACAATATGTGGTGGACCAGTTGAAGAACAACCCCGACTCCCGTCGTATGATTGTCTCGGCATGGAACGTTGCAGAGGTCAACAAGATGGCGTTGCCTCCCTGCCACACCATCTTCCAGTTCTATACCGCTCCCCTGCCCGATGGTCGTCGCCGTCTGTCGCTACAACTCTACCAGCGCAGTGCCGACACGTTCCTGGGTGTACCCTTCAACATCGCCTCGTATGCCTTGTTGCTGCAGATGATGGCACAGGTCTGCGACATGGAGGTGGGCGACTTCATCCATACCACAGGCGACACACACCTCTACCTGAACCATCTGGAACAGGCCAAACTGCAGCTGACCCGTGAGCCCCGTCCGTTGCCCACCATGAAGATCAATCCCGATGTGAAGAGCATCTTCGACTTCCACTTCGAGGACTTCGAACTGGAGGGCTACGACCCATGGCCACATATCAAGGCGGAAGTGAGCGTATAAAGATGTAAGAAGTAAGAAGTAAGATGTAAGATATGATGAAAAAGATAACGATTGCTATTGATGGCCACTCTTCGTGCGGCAAGAGCACGATGGCCAAAGACTTGGCCCGCACAGTGGGCTACGTATATGTCGACACAGGTGCTATGTACCGCTGTGTCACCCTCTATGCCCTGCGCAATGGGCTGTTCACTGCCGACGGCATCAATGAGGAAAGCCTGCGCCAGCAGATGTCGAACATCCATATCTCGTTCCAGTTCAATGCCGAGACGGGACGTCCTGACACCTACCTCAACGGAGAACTCGTAGAGAACGACATCCGCACCATGGAGGTCAGCAGTCACGTCAGTCCTATCGCCACACTGGGTTTTGTCCGTGAGGCGATGGTTGCCCAACAGCAACAGATGGGTAAGGACAAGGGCGTGGTGATGGATGGTCGCGACATTGGTACTGTTGTCTTCCCTGATGCCGAACTGAAAATCTTCGTCACCGCCAGTGCTGAGGTGCGTGCCCAGCGCCGCTACGACGAGCTGAAAGGCAAGGGTATGGAGGCCGACTATGCAGACATCCTGAAGAATGTACAGGAACGCGACTACATCGACTCCCATCGTGAGGTATCACCTCTGCGTCAGGCTGACGATGCCATCCTGTTGGACAACTCCAACATGACCATCGCTGAACAGAAGGAGTGGTTGTTAGAACGTTTCAAGGAGGCTACCCGATGACTATCAGTATCATTGCCGCCGTAGCCAAGAACCGTGCCATCGGCTTCGAGAACAAGCTCATCTATTGGTTGCCCAACGACCTGAAGCGTTTCAAGGCGCTGACCACAGGGCATACCATCATCATGGGGCGCAACACCTTTGAGTCACTGCCCAAGGGAGCCCTACCCAATCGTCGCAATGTCGTGCTGTCAACAACCGTCAAGGAGTTGCCAGGTTGTGAGGTCTTCCCTACCCTCGACGCAGCCCTGCAGAGTTGCCTGCCTGACGAGGATATCTATATAATAGGTGGCGCACGCGTCTATGAACAGGCCATCAGCAAGGCCGACCGTCTCTGTCTGACGGAGGTTGACGACACACCCGCTCAGGCCGACGCCTTCTTCCCAGACTACAGCGACTGGCAGGCCGTCAACAAAGAAGCCCATCCAAAGGATGAGCGTCATGAGTACGAATATGCTTTTGTAGATTACAAGCGAACCCATTAACGGTTCGCTTCTTTTTTCTTCTCTTCTTTCGTTGCCGAGTAGTTGATGTTCAGTGCCCCTGCCTTGCGCAGTGCCTGCTTCACATCGTTGATGAGTCCCATCTCCGTATCCCTGTCGGCACGGATGCTCACCGTCAGGCGCTGGCGGTCTTCTTCCGACATGCGGCTGCGTTCCTTTTCTATCTCCGCACCTATCTCGTCAACGGTGACATAGCGGTTGCCCATCTGAATACGTGGCTCATCAGCAATGACACGTCCCTGGGCATCAACAGGCTTACCAATAAACAGATACACCAGTCCGCTTTTGTTCACCTCCTTGGTCAACTCCGTACCCTCTGGTACGTTGTACTGCACCTTCGGGTCGACATCGCGCATGTGGGTAACAATCATAAAGAAGAAGAGTACCGTGAAGATCAGGTCCGGTAGCGATGCCACATTCAATGCGGGCACGGTGCGTGGTCTCTGTCGTTTGAATCTACTCATTCTTCACTCCTTCTTGAATCCGCATGGGTTTGATATCCAACTTCCTATATGCCGCCACAATGCTGTTCTGCATCTCGAAATAGGCATTATAACTGGTCTTACGTCCCGTCTCCACAGCAATGGCATAGTTGTCGGTCTGCCGTGAGGCCAGAAACGACTCCACCTGCTGTTGCAGCTTGTCGGGCGTTACCTGCTCTCCTTCACACGTCACCACGTCGTTGTCATCAATGGCTATCTGCAAGACGTTCGAACGATTGATGTCCCGCTGTTCCTGACGCTGGTCATCCACAGGCGACAGTTTACGGCCAAGCCCGTGGTCGCTATCCATCGATGAGGTCACCAAGAAGAACACCAACAGCATGAACGAGATGTCTGCTGTCGATGTGGTATTCAGTTCGGGAAACTCCCTCAGTCTGCGTCGGAACATCATTCGTAATTCGTAACTCGTAATTCGTAATTCACTTGTTGTTCAACCAGAACGAGCGCACCGTTGACACTACCGTCACGATGACGGCAACACCCATGGCGATATACATCAGCCATAGCATCACCTCTGCCAAAAGAAAACTACCTGCCTCAGCCATTGTTACGCGCTTTATATTTGACAACAGCATCCATCAACGTGATGGCACCTTCCTCCATCTGAGTGGTCAGACGGTCTATCTTCGAGAGGATATAGCTATAGAAGAACTGCAGGACGATAGCCACGATGATACCGAAGATGGTGGTAATCAGTGCCACCTTCATACCCTTGGCAACAATCGTCGGACTGATATTTCCTGCCACCTCGATATTGTCGAAGGCCATCACCATACCAATCACCGTACCCAGGAATCCCAGCGACGGAGCGATGGCGATGAACAGACGTATCCACGAACAGCCCTTCTCCATATTCGAGATCTGTACCGTTCCGTAGTTGGTCAACTGACGGTCTATGTCTTCCGTCTTCTCACGGATGTGCAGCAGCGCCTGATAGCAAATCGAGGCCACAGGTCCACGGGTATTGCGACACAAGTCTTTGGCACCCTCTACGTCGTCCTGTTCCAGACGGGCATCGACATCTTTCAGCAACTTCTTCGTATTCACTTCCGACAGCGTCAGATAGACGATGCGCTCAATGCAGAAAGCCAGACCCAGTACCAGTGCCAAGGCTACCAGCGACATAAAGCCTGCTGAGCCCTCCATGAACTTACGCTTCAGCTGCTTGTGCAGTCCTGCGTCCTGCAGCGCCTCCTCATCAGGACCTCCCAGGTCGGCATCTATCTGCGCCATCGCAGAGTCGACCGACAGCGTGTCAGTTGTCAGCGTGTCAACAGACAGTGTGTCGGCGCCCATCAGGGGCATCACCGTCCACAGACAGGCAACCATCGCCAACAGCATGATGATTCTCTTCATATTATTGTTTTCATTGTTTAATCGTGCAAAGGTATAAAATAATTCTTAATTCTCAATTCTTAATTCTTAATTTTTTAGTACCTTTGCAAAAAATTTGCAAGAAAGTAACTTTATGGAATATATGTCTCAGGAGGGCTACGACAAGCTCGTTGCCGAACTACGTCAGTTAGAGAGTGTTGAACTGCCACAGGTCAGGGATGCCATTGCCGAGGCCCGCGACAAGGGTGACCTCAGCGAGAATTTCGAGTACCATGCCGCCAAGCGCGAGCAGGGTCGCCTGCTCAGTCGCCACTTCCCACCTCTCTGCCGACAGTGTAGGTTTGCTCAGCAAGGTCGAGATGACCAACGAGAATACTGGCAGTCGCATGAGCTACACCATTGTCAGTCCCCACGAGGCCAACCTCCGCGAAGGCAAGATTTCCATCAAGTCACCCATCGCCCAGGCCCTGCTTAACAAAAAGGCAGGCGACACAGTTGTTGTCCGTGTCCCTGCCGGTATGGTTAAGCTCCGCATCGAGAGCGTCAGCCTCACTTCGTAACTCTCATCCAGTCTACATCCAGCCAACCACGGTCAGCCTTGGCATTGTCCTCTACGCAGACATAGCCGAACTTCGCACCAATCCACTTGCCTTGGCGCATTTGGAACGTGCCACCTGCCTGTTGGAACTTCTTGCCGTCCAGACTATAGCTGAACGTCACCTGTGGTTTGCCCACATAGCCACCCTTGTTCTTCAACTTGTCCTTGTCAGGCAAGGACACCTTTAGTTGCAGATAGATATCCTCATGGATGCCTGGCTTGTAGTCTATCTTGTCCTCAGCAGTAGGCTTCAGCGTGGCGATGAGCTCCTCTTCCTGTGCCTTGCCCTTGTCGGCCTGCTTGCAGATCAGACGCAGCAACTGAAACTCCTTGCCCACACGCTTCACGACCAGTGCTGAGTAGTCCAGTCCCATCATGATAATTCCACCCATCTGTCCATCAGCCTTTGACGTAAAGTGCACCTTGGTGGTAGCCATAAACTCGTCGGCAGGAGTTTTCTGCAGCAGCATGTTGGGAACGAGGAAGAGATTGTTGGAGTGCTCAGGTAACTTATACGTAAAAATACGCATCGTACCGAAGGCGGTAGGTACGCCAAACTTCTCGTCATAGTTAGCCTGCCACTGCCATTGCTTGCCTATCGTCGTACTGTTAAACTCGTCACTCTCAACCGGATTGGTTATTGGATATTGGTTATTGGTTATTGGCTTCTTATACGTTGCCACGGGCTCTCCTTTCTTACCCATCACGGGCCAGCCTGTCGACCAGTTCACAGGGTTCAGGTGTACCACGCGACCGTATGCCTCCTTGTCCTGGAAGTGCAGGAACCAGTCCTCACCATATTTCGTATGCGCCCAACCACCCTGGTGGGGGCCATTGATATTGGTCTTACCCTGTTGCAACACGATCTTGTGCTCATAGGGACCGTAGGGCGACCTTGAGCGCATAGCCAACTGGAAGCCACCTGGTACACCACCTGCCGGACACATGATCCAGTACCAGCCGTCACGCTTATAGAACTTCGGACCCTCGCAGGTACGGTTCTCCGTGCCGTTGCCGTCGAACACGATGACGGGTTGTCCGATGGGCTTCGTGCCATCTGCCGACATCTCACGAACGGTCAGCACCGAGGCATACTTCGAACGACTGTTAGCCCATCCGTTCACCAGATAGCACCTGCCATCCTCATCCCACAGTGGTGTGGTGTCGATATATCCCTGTCCCTTGATGACGCAGACGGGCTGTTCCCATTCGCCGGCAGGGTCGCCGTTCTTCGTCTTCACCATATATACACCATAGTCGGGGTCGCCCCAATAAATGTAGTATTGACCAGCGTGATAGCGGATGCTGGGTGCCCATACGCCATTGCCATGCTGTACGGTGCTGAAGTGCTCCAACAGTTTGCAGTCGCCCTCATAGAGGTTCTTCAGCGCATAACCCACTATCTCCCAGTTCACCAAGTCTTTGGAGTGCAGGATGGGCAGGCCTGGCGTACACTGGAACGACGAGGCCGTCATATAGTAGTCCTCTCCCGACGCTCCCACACAGACGTCAGGGTCTGAGTAGTCCGCATTAATCACTGGATTGGTGTACGTGCCGTCCCCATTGTCGGGCGACCACACCTCTGATTTGTACGCCTGTGCATAGGCCATCATGGGCAACGCTACGGCTGCCATCATCAGTAGTTTTTTCATTGTCTGATACATATTTTTGATTTGTTCTATGATTACTAACGAGAATATGCTCTTTTTATTGTAAAAGAACTAATAGATTAGTTTTCATCGTCGATTTGTCGTTTTGCGTTTGTTTCGGCTGCAAAGATACAAAAAATCCACCCTTTTGAGGTGGATTTTACGCTCAAAAGGGTAGAAAATTGTGCAAAAAAAATATAATTTGCCGTTTTTACAGGGTCTGTCAGCCCATTCATGCTGTGGATCAGGGGACTGTCCCGCGATCCGCTCATGAAATATTCCTCCAAAAGGAGTGATTTTCTCAGATTTTATGCTTACCTTTGCCATGTCATTGATGATTTTGCTTGTCTTTAAACGCAGCACTAAGGTAAGTGAAAAATCTGACATGACAAAATCCTGGGCAACTTTTTGTTGCTCAGGAACTTATAAAGAAAGTTAAACTAAAGTGCTGCGGAATTAAGGATGAAGAACATCATAGCTTTGATCGCTGCCCTGCTCAGCGCCACGGTGCAGGGGCAGGCCCTCGACATACAGAAGGGCACCTACTATTTCGACAATTCGCTGACGCGCTATGCCGTGGTGAAGTTTGTCTACGGCAGCGACTCACCTGCCCTGACCCACGTGGTGAGCATGACGCCCGAGGGTGGCGACCTCTGGTCGGTGACGTTCGACGACGACGTCACGGGCGTCTACCGCTACGTCGTGGCCGCCACGAGCATGACCGACGGCACCTATCAGCAGACCTTCACCAGCGTGAAAGACTACATCAGCCTGACACTCGACGAGCCACGCACCATCACGAGCGACAAGCCCATGCCCGTGGGCTGGATATACACGCCGACAAACAACGAAAAATGGGCGGCAGCCGAATGGCGCATGCCCTCAGCCCAGGCCTATTCGGGCACGCTGCCCGTAATGTACATTATGACCGACGCACCGGTGACGTCGAAGGACGTCTACGTCACCGCCACCTGCTACATCGACACCATGGGACTGGAGGGATGCGACCCGCTGGGCAGTGCCGGACAACCTCTGACGCTTCAGATCAAAGGGCGGGGCAACTACACCTGGAAAGACTTTGCCAAAAAGCCCTACCGACTGAAGTTCGACGAGAAGGTGAAGCCACTGGGCATGAAGAAGAGCCGCCACTTCGTGCTGATGGCCAATGCCGACGACAACCTGGCCTTCCTGCGCAACACTGTGGGGCTGCAGCTGAGCCGGATGATAGGGCTGGCCTACACACCGTGGCAGGAGCCGGTAGAGGTGGTGCTCAACGGCGACTACATCGGCCTCTACATGCTGACGGAGAAGATTCGCGTGGCAAAGAACCGGGTGAACATCGTCGAGCAAGCCGACCTGGCGACCGACCCCGACAGCATCACTGGCGGCTGGCTCTTCGAAATCGACAACTACAGCGAGGAGGGACAGGTGACCATCACCGAGGGCAACGGCGAGAAACTGCGCTTCACCATGCACACACCCGAAGAACTGTCGAGTCAGCAGCACAACTACATCTCCTCGCTGCTCACGGCCACCGACCACGCCATCTATGCCACCGACAAGAGCAGCACAGCGTGGGAGCAGCTGATAGACATCGACTCGCTCGCCTGCTACTACATCGTGCAGGAGGTGATGGACGATGCCGAATCGTTCCACGGCAGCTGCTTCATCCACAAGCAGCAGGGTCAAGACACAAAGCTCATCTTCGGCCCCGTGTGGGATTTTGGCAATGCCTTCCGGCGCGGTTTCGACAAGTTCATCTATCAAGACTCGCCGTTCGGGCAGAACTGGATTGGCGAGATAGCCCGCTACCCCCGGTTTCAGGAACGCGTGAAGGAACTGTGGCGCCCGTTCTTAGGCGACAAGTATCCCGCTCTCGACGCGTTCATCGACCAGTTCATCAGCCGCATTGCCACAGCCGCCATCTGCGATGCCAACCGCTGGCCATCCTACGGCAACGCCAACGCGGAGGAGCGCAAGAACGAGTTCAAGCGGCGCATGCACGAGAAGGTGGCCTTCCTCACCCGCCAGTGGGGCGAAGGCATCAGCGGCATCGCCGACATAGCCCGCGCCGGAGAGCCGGCGCAGTCAGCCGGCGCCGACGGCCGCCATGACTGGTACACCCTCGACGGCCGCCGTCTGTCCGCCCGTCCGTCACGTCCCGGCATCTACTTCCACGACGGACGCAAGGTGGTCGTACGCTAAAAGCTAGAACCACGGATTAAAGGATTTATAGGATTCTTTTTAGGCGGCGATGCATATTGGGATTCCGTCGGATTACAGCGACTGACGTCGCGATTCTGTAGCAGGAGGAAAAATCGATGCCTTAGCATTATCATCCAACAAGCATCCAAAGCAGAAAAATCCTCTGAATCCCATGAAGGGAACACTAGGGACAGGTCAGCGTTTCACTCCTAAAAAACGGACGGTTCCTGTAATCCGCTTTGAATCCGGAATCGACCACATCGTCTATCAGCTCTACGGCCTGATGGAAGATGAACCAGAGGTCGCTGTTCCCAAAGGGAGGTAAAGCGAATCAAAATAGTTGAAGGATGTGAATAAGCAAACTCGACGAAGTCAACAATCATAAAGTAACAGTAATATGACAAAACTTGAAAAGTTATACAGCATCATCGGGAACTCTCGCGAAGTGGGAGTGAAACTGAGCAAGGACGTTCTTCAAAGAGAAAATTAAAATAATTGCTCCAAAATTTGGAAGTTTCAGAAAAACTTCCTATCTTTGCAGCGTCAGAATGTCGTCAGAGGGCGCGAACGATTTGCTTTCAGAGCAATATTCAAGCTGGACCTTTCTGACCAATCTATGAGGACATAGCCTACAAGGTTATGTCCTCAGTTTTTCTATAATCTCAGAAATAATTTGCTTAATGGCAGCTTTATCTGGTGAAGAAAAATTAGCAGAACTAACAACTACAGCTTTGCTGTTATGAACTACATAGCATTCGTCAAGTAGACCATCAGAAAAGTCTTCGTGGCGACCCAAGAGTCCGGAAACTATCTTTCGCGTTTTCAGTATGCTTTCAGACATGTGCATGTCAAAATCAAGAACTACGACTTTGCAACCCTGTAGTTTGGCTTTACGAAAAGCGGACTTAATACCATTCTCGCTTTCTACACCTTTCCTGTCTCCAAGTTTCCCATTGATAGTGTATTCAGGGTTTTTATGCCCGATAATCAGCAGATGCTCATTGATGCGTATATACATATCTACAAAACTATGTAATAGCACCCTGGCGACACGGATATTGTCATTTAGCTCTGTCTTATCAGCACGAGTACTGATAAGTAGCCTTTCTCCATATATCTCGTCTGGTGTGAATTCAAATTCTTGTTCCATAGTGCAAAGGTAAAAAGAGTTTATGAAATACGCAACTATTGCGGAAATAATTATTCAGGGATTTGGTGTGTCATGTACCAGGTCCCTGACATAACTGCTAAGAAAAAAACGGCAGACCATCAATCAAGATGTCTGCCGTTGTCTTTCTATAGATAAGTATTTACGGCAACGGTGATCGCATCGGCTCAGGTAAGACAAGAAAGCCGGTAACCTCACACTAAAGGTGAGAGATCCCCAGCGGAAGCAATCGCCCGTGTTGTTACCCCCACCATTATTACCGCCATTGTCGCCATTATCGCCGCCTCCGGTGCTAGGTGTTGATGCGCTCAGTCTCAGGCTGGAACAATACACGGCGCGAGGTGATGGTCGATG
>CADCGD010000053.1 GCA_902800925.1 uncultured Bacteroidales bacterium
GCATGTTCAACAGGGCAAATGCCGATGTCCTGAGAGCAAAACTCCTCTATAGTAGTATGAAATGGGACTGGAATTACCACCCAAATTGACGCAGAACCTTTTTTGAGGGCAAAAAAATCTATTAACATTCCATTAACAATTATAGAGTTCAATCACGGGGAGCGCAATCAAGAAGTGTCATGTACCAGGTCCCTGACATAACATAAGGGGGTACAGTGGTACAGTGGTGAGCGTCTCGCTTAACGAATAATGTCTTCAACTGCAGTCTTGATATATGAAAATAAAATGCGATATATTTTGCATTTCCTTCGTTTTTCACTATCTTTGCATTCAGAATTCACTAACCTAACGGAAATATATGAAAACAAGACTGATTATTTTCGCTGTCATCGCTGCGCTGACGATGGTGTCGTGTACGAAATATTATCGAGTATTGGAAAACGATACTCCAGTGTATGACGAACTGGACGATAGTGCCCCGGTGCTGTTTACGCTGAATAAAGGGGAAGTAGTTTACTCCCAAACCAGTGTTCGCAACTGGGTAATGGTTAATCGTGAGACCGTCAAGGAGTATCACAGAGAACAGACGGTGAAGACAGAAACCGACTATGATATATATGGCAGAAAGACGATAACAAACTATGTGAGACCCGGCTATTGGACATCGAAGGTCAAGTCGAAAACCGTAGATGTCTACAGTCACTATAAACGATGCTACAACTACAGACATGAGTACATCTTCGCAACGGAAGAGAAAGAGGTCTGAAAAAGGATAAACTGGAACAATGATGATGAGGAATCTTTTTTTGACGGCAATGCTCGTCCTGTCGATGTGGGCAGGAGAGGCAGAGGCACGCGATTACAATATTGTGGCGTATGGCGCGAAGGCCGACACCACCGTGCTCAGTACGAAGGCCCTGCAACAGGCGATAGACGACTGCACGAAGGCAGGAGGCGGCAGAGTGGTGGTACCCACGGGGCAGTATAAGATTGGCTCTATCGTGCTGAAATCAGACGTGCACCTCTACTTGGAACAAGGGGCTACGCTCTATGGCAGCACGGACCTGAAGGACTACCTGCCCATGAAGTCCGACTACGTGTCATTGCGCACGCAGACCTCTACCATCCAGTTGATCTATGCTGACAAGGTGAAGAACGTGGTGATTGATGGCTTTGGCACCATCGACGGACGAGGGCGCGCCTTCAAGAAACTCACCTGGAACGATGAGGGCATCACCCGTCCGCACCTTATCCGCTTCATCCAAAGTCAGGATATCACCATCAAGGACATCACCCTGAAGAACTCTGGTTGCTGGATGCAGCACTACTTGGCCTGTGACCGTGTGAGGATAGACGGCATCAAGGTGTTTAATCGCAACAACTACAATAACGACGCGCTGGATATCGACGGCTGTCATGAGGTCATCGTCAAGGGCATCATGGCCGATAGCGACGACGATGGCATCACGCTGAAGAGTACCTCGCCACGTCTCTGCGAGAATATCCGCATCAGCGACTGCGTGCTGTCCAGCCATTGCAATGCTGTGAAACTGGGCACAGAGACCAATGGTGGATTCCGTAATATCAATATCAGCGGTATCGTGGTGAAGCCCAGCAGCGACCAGTCCAGTCAGTTCTTTGGTGCTCCTTCGAAAATAGGCACGTCGGCTCTCTCGCTGGAGATTGTGGATGGTGGTGTACTGGAGAATGTCAGTGCATCAGACTTCACCATTGAAGGCACCGAGTCGCCTATCTTCATTCGCTTGGGTAATCGCGGACGAGGCTATAAACTGAAGCCTCACCCCCTAGCCCCCTCTCCAAAGAGCGAGGGGGAAGCCTACGGCGGACTGAGTGGTACGGGCAATGACGATACCATCACCGAACTGATTCCCATTGACCACGTGGGCCGCATCGATGGTATCCGTTTGGAGAACTTCCAGATTCGGAATGCGGGATCTGTGGGCTGTTCTATTACAGGTCTGCCTGGCCATCCCGTGCGCAACGTGTGGCTCTCGAACATCTCCATCCATCATCAAGGGGGTGTAAAGGACAGCGACCTCAAGGCCATCAACGATTCCATCGCCAACGAGAAGGAGAAGGCCTACCCAGAGGCCACCATGTGGGGCAACCTGCCTGCCAAGGGCTTCTATCTGCGACATACACGAGATATACACTTCGACAACGTCGAGGTCAACACAAAGGCAGCCGATGCCCGTCCTGACTTTGTGCGCAGCGATACCGAGGGATGGGGCGACCAAGGCAACGGCACCTACCGGAACCCTTTGCTCAATGCTGACTTCTCCGACCCCGACGTTATCCGCGTAGGTAAAAAATACTATATGGTAGCCTCCGATTTCCATTTCCTTGGCATGCAGGTGCTGGAGTCTGAAGACATGGTCAACTGGCATTATATCAGTCAGATATACAACCGTTTTGACGAACCAGGTTGGAACGAAAACAAGCACTATGCCGGTGGCTCGTGGGCACCCGTCATTCGTTATCACGATGGACTCTACTACGTCTATTTCTGCACCCCCGAAGAGGGACTGTTTATGAGTACGGCGAAAGATCCGCACGGTCCTTGGGCGCCCCTGCATCTGGTGAAGCGCGTGGCGAAATGGGAAGACCCCTGTCCCTTCTGGGATGAGGACGGACAAGCCTACCTAGGGCGCAGCAAACACGGCGCAGGTCCTATCATCGTGCATCGGATGTCGGCTGATGGCAAGCAACTGCTCGACGAAGGCACCACCGTCTATGAGGGACCTATCGCCGAGGGCACGAAGTTCATGAAGCGCAATGGCTATTACTACCTCATCATCCCCGAAGGTGGTGTAGGCACAGGCTGGCAGACCGTACTGAGGGCGAAGAACATCTATGGTCCCTACGAGCGCAAAATTGTGCTCGAACAGGGTTCTACCTCCATCAACGGTCCTCATCAGGGCGCCTTAGTTGATACTCCCGATGGCACCTGGTGGTTCTATCATTTCCAGGAGACACCAGTCTTAGGACGCGTCGTTCATCTGCAACCCGTTCGCTGGCAGAATGGCTGGCCCCTGATGGGTGTCGATTATGATGGCAACGGCATTGGTGAACCTGTGTCAGAATGGCAAAAGCCAATCACTTCACCACTGAATCAAGGGGACAGATTCATGATTCCCGTAACTAACCCTAGCGACGACTTTAACTATCCTCTCACCTCTCACCCCTCACCACTAACCTCTTTAAATCCCGTTTGGCAGTGGAACCACAACCCCGTTGACACCCATTGGAGTCTGAAGGAACGAAAAGGCTGGCTCACGCTGAAAGCGCTGCCTGCAGACAGTCTGAAACTCTGTCGGAACATGCTCACGCAGAAGGTCGTGGGCTATCAGAGCGAGAGCACCACCCTACTCACCGCCTCAGGCAATTGCTTTGCAGGACTCTTCTGCAGTGGCAAGACTTTCCGTGGCATCGGCCTCTGCAAGGACGGCATCTTCATTGAGTCGCAGGGCAAGCGTGAGGTCATCCAGAAGGGAAAATATGAAAAGCTCTGGGTGCGCATCAACAACGACTGTCAGGCTAATCGCCACCAGTTCTCCTACAGCACCGATGGCATCCACTTCATCAAAGCAGGCGATGCCTTCCCAATGCGCGCTGGCTATTGGAAAGGCATCCGCGTAGGAATCTTCTGTTACGGAAACAGCGGCAAGGCAGCCTTCAACAGTTTCACTCAGAAGGTATTTTAGTGTCTCTGTGATGCGACGGTAACTACCCTATGCAATTCATCAGGAAGTTGACGGCACCATTGACACCAAAGCGACGGACATCGAGGGAGATGTCGTAGTTGGTGGCATCCGTCCAGTCGCGACCCGTGAAGGTCTTGGTGTAGAGCTGACGACTGTAGTCGTTGTCAACAATCATGGCGGCAGCATCGTACTCGCTGATGTCGTACTTCTCGGCAATACGGCGCTTGCGGCAGTCCAGCGTGGAGTGGATGAAAATCTTCAGGGCGTTGGGATGGTCAGCAAAGATGTCGAAACCACAACGACCCACGATGATGCACGACTCCTCAGCGGCAATCTGACGGATGGCCTCACACTGTGCACGGAACAGCGCACGACTGGTCTGGTCGTGTTCCTGACCGTTATACTCTGCATTAGACATATAGTTGCGATAGAAATTGGTGAAGTCGTCGCGCCACAGGGGATTGCGCGACTCGATTTTGTCTACGGCATCCTCGACGGCATTGATGCGCCCAGCTACCGCATTCAGGATCTGCTTGTCCAGCAATTTCACTCCGAGCCTACGTGCAAGCTCAGCTCCAATCTCGTGTCCACCAGTGCCGAACTGACGGCTGATGGTTATGACAAATTTCTCCTCCTTGTTCATAGTACTCCGATTTTAAGTTAGTAATCTTATTTGTTTGGGTACAAATGTACGAAGAATTTTTGGATTATGCAAATTTGTGAGCCACGTTTTTTACGATTTTTTATCGTTTTATTCTTTCTCTTCTTGATATTTTTGTTTACCTTTGCACGTATGAACGACACAAAATGGAGTGAACACATGATACTGGTCGACGCCGAGTATGTTGACAAGGTGGCATTCGACATGATAGTGAACTTCGAGCGCATGCTGGAAAGACGCATACCACAGGCCGACATGGCACAGTGGTTGGAGTGCGTGGCGCTGGATGGAGGACTGAGACCTCAGCCTTCAGACATCAGACCTCAGACATCGATTCAGGTGGTGCTGATTCATGAGAAGGATAAGCAACAGATGGACAACTTCATGCCTGGCAAGTTCAGCGACCTCGACGGGCAAGCCTTCACAGGTCCGCTAGGTGAGTTTTTGATCAGCTGCGTAAAGGTGGAGGAGATGGTTACCAAGGACGACCTTTTCATTGACTCGCTGCAGATCATTGCCAATGCCGCAGAGGTGAAACGCCTGATGGTGGTGGGCAACAGCGACCACATATATAATAAGGTACGTGAGTCCCTGCGCAAGGCTGACCCCGACAAGCACATCACTGTCTTCACCATGCAGCCCATGGATAGTGGCAATTTCCGTCAGGAAATCCTGGGCTACTCGCTGATGGCAGCGCTGGGTATTAAGTCTGAGGAGTTAAACAAAGTGTCGTAATAACGTCATAACGAAAACGAAAAACGAAAAATCAAAATAATACTATGGCAAGAGTTCTAATGATTGGCGCTGGTGGCGTCGCAACAGTAGCAGCATTCAAGATTGCACAGAATGCTGACGTGTTTACAGAGTTTATGATTGCTAGTCGCAGAAAGGCGAAGTGCGACAAGATAGTTGAAGACATCCATAAGGCTGGCTACAAACTGGACATCAAGACCGCTCAGGTGGACGCTGACGACGTAGAGCAGTTGAAGGCACTATTTAATGACTACAAGCCTGAGTTGGTTATCAACCTCGCCCTGCCCTATCAAGATCTGACTATTATGGATGCCTGTCTGGCTTGCGGTTGCAACTATCTGGATACTGCCAACTACGAGCCTAAAGACGAGGCTCATTTTGAGTACTCTTGGCAGTGGGCTTACCGCGAGCGCTTTGAGAAGGCTGGTCTCACAGCTATCCTCGGTTGCGGTTTCGACCCAGGTGTAACTTCAATCTACACCGCTTACGCTGCCAAGCACCATTTTAAGGAGATTCAGTACTTGGATATCGTTGACTGCAACGCTGGCGACCACCACAAGGCTTTCGCCACTAACTTCAACCCAGAGATTAACATCCGCGAGATTACCCAGAAGGGACTGTACTGGGAAGATGGCAAGTGGGTTGAGACAGAGCCGCTGGAGATTCATAAAGACCTTACCTACCCCGAGATTGGTCCTAAAGACAGCTATCTGCTGCACCACGAGGAGATAGAGTCGTTGGTCATCAACTACCCCACCATCAAGCGTGCCCGCTTCTGGATGACCTTTGGCCAGCAGTATCTGAAGCACCTCGAAGTAATTCAGAACATTGGCATGAGCCGTATCGACGAGGTGGAGTATGAAGCTCCGCTGGCCGATGGCAGTGGTGTAGCCAAGGTAAAAATTGTGCCTCTGCAGTTCCTGAAGGCCGTGCTGCCTAACCCACAGGACCTGGGCGAGAACTACGAGGGACAGACCTCTATCGGCTGCCGCATCCGTGGTATTGGCAACGATGGCAAGGAGCACACCTATTATGTATACAACAACTGCAGCCACCGTGCCGCCTACGAGGAGACAGGCATGCAGGGCGTCTCATATACCACTGGTGTACCTGCCATGATTGGTGCCATGATGTTCTGCAAAGGTTTGTGGAACACCCCAGGCGTTCACAACGTCGAGGAGTTCGACCCCGATCCATTCATGGAACAGCTGAACAAGCAAGGCCTGCCTTGGCATGAGATTCATGACGGAGACCTCGAATTGTAATCAAAACCTATAAGACCTATAGGACCAATAAGACCTATAATAAAAAACAACAATAACAACTATGGCAAAGAAAGAAGAAAAAGAGGAGCAGTTGACTCCGCAACAGCAGAAGATGAAAGCCCTGATGGCTGCCATGCAGAAGATTGAGAAAGACTTCGGCAAGGGTAGCATCATGAAGATGGGCGACGAGAAAATAGAGAACGTAGAGGTCATACCTACTGGTTCGATAGGTCTGAACGCAGCACTGGGCGTTGGTGGCTATCCTAAGGGACGTATCATCGAGATCTACGGTCCTGAGTCGTCTGGTAAGACCACGTTGGCCATCCATGCCATTGCCGAGTGCCAGAAGAATGGTGGCATTGCTGCCTTCATCGATGCTGAGCATGCTTTCGACCGTTTCTATGCTGAGAAGCTGGGTGTAGACATTGACAACCTCTACATCTCTCAGCCCGACAATGGTGAGCAGGCTCTGGAGATTGCAGACCAGCTGATTCGTTCGTCAGCTATCGACATCCTCGTGGTCGACTCTGTGGCAGCCCTGACGCCAAAGAAAGAGATTGAGGGTGACATGGGTGACTCTGCCGTTGGTCTGCATGCCCGTCTGATGTCACAGGCCCTGCGCAAGCTGACGGGTACTATCGCCAAGACCAACACCACCTGCATCTTCATCAACCAGTTGCGCGAGAAGATTGGTGTGATGTTTGGCAATCCTGAGACTACCACGGGTGGTAACGCCCTGAAGTTCTATGCTTCTGTTCGTTTGGACATCCGCAAGGTGACAGCCATCAAGGACGGTGACAACGTCATTGGCAACCAAGTACGTGTCAAGGTTATTAAGAACAAGGTGGCTCCTCCTTTCCGCAAGGCAGAGTTTGAGATTACCTTCGGCGAGGGCATCTCGAAGGTTGGCGAGATTGTCGATTTGGCAGTTGAACACGAAATCATTAAGAAGAGCGGTTCGTGGTTCTCTTACGAGGGTTCGAAACTGGCTCAGGGACGTGACGCCGTCAAAGCCTTGCTGAAGGACAATCCGGAATTGTGCGAAGAACTGGAGGCCAAAATTATGCAGGCCATCAACAACAAGGCATAGAATTCCTTGAGACCACGCAACAAAAAAGCGCCCAGAATCATCGGGGCGCTTCTTTTATACTAATTAGTGAACTCTCTGGAGTCCACTTCCTCTAGTGGTGTACCGTTTTTCTTTTTGGTATTGTTCTTACCAGCATTACCAGCACGACTCTTTGCTGAGCGATTGTTCTTGGCTTTCTTAGGATCGGTAGACTTGTCGAAAGCCATACGTGCCTTGGCCAAGGTGACATAACCCTTCTCGTCAAAGAATACGTCGAGGATGACATCGTTAGAACGAGTATACATCCAGGTCTCGCCACCCTCTGGGTCGTGAATGACCTTGAAAGGTTCACCCATTGCCAACTCCACCTCTTCCTTGGACATGTCCTTGATGACACGACCCTCGCGGATGGCAGCACGCGTCTCCTTGCTGGTACTGCGGGACTCACCCTCGCCCATGCCGAAAAGGTAGCCGAAGAAATCGTCGCGAGCGCCACTGGCACCACCATTAATATCGTCCTCGTTGAACACGACATCCTTATAATAGACACGACGGCTGTCCGTTTCGCGCATGGTCAGCGTATAATACTTCGAATTGCGGACAGGGGTAATCTCGTCAATGATGAAACCAGTAAAGCGGGGAACCTTCACGTCGCGCACCTTGCCAGAACCCTTACTACTCATGCTTGTGACATACTTGGTGTGGACAGTTTTGTTGACATACTCCCTGATATTCGACGATACTGTCATATTGGCACCCAGGAACTCAAAAGAGCCTGCAAAGCTATACATGTCGGCATCGTAGGAGAAGCCCTCCTCACGAACGCCGCTGTTGGTCTTCGACATGGCCACATTCTGATAGAACTGGTTGCCATTCTCGTCTTCCACAATGATTTTCACTGGGAATGAGCGGGTACCCACACCAATGGCCTTGACAGTGACGAGCATGTTCTTATCGACGACAACATCACGATAGCCATCACCCTTATATTCCGTATCTACACGGAAATACTGCGTACGCGTCAGCAGCGGCTGGTTCATCAGTAGTTCGCGAGCTTTGTCGACATCACCCAGATAGGCCAGCGTAGGCACACCCATCTTCGTATAGCAATAGTCCTCGAACGTACCAAAGGGCTGTTCGTAGTAATAGTCGCGGCCATTGTCCAAGCAGGTAAAATTGATATGCACGCGCCCATTGGGAAGCATGTTATGTCCTTTGTAAATCATGATGAAATGGCGCAACATGCCATTGCCTACCTCCTTCTTGGTTTCCGCATCATGGAACGTGTTGACCAGCAGGTCGAACTTCTCAGGAACGACCATGAAGCGCATGCCTTCTTTCCAGTCGCACATGCTGTAGTAACGAAAGTTCTTACCCATGAAGTCAGTAGGTTCTGCCTCATCAGTAGCGTCCTGAGATTGGGCCACCTCCTCCTTCTGCACACCTTTCGTCTTCACAATATACGGATTGTCTTGTGCCATAGCTGTCGACATGACAAACGACACTGCAACCAATAATGTCCATCTTTTCATATGACTGTCACATATTTTATTTTCTCGATGCAAAGATAGGAATATTTTTTGATACTTGTGCCAAAATGTCACCATAAAATTGAAAAAAAAGTGTTTTGGCACATGCTTTGCTATTTCCACAGTGACAAAACATGCATATTAACAATTAAAAAAATACAATTATGGGAAAGATTATTGGAATTGACTTAGGAACTACCAACAGCTGCGTTGCCGTATTCGAAGGTAACGAGCCAGTAGTAATCGCCAACAGCGAGGGTAAGCGTACAACACCTTCTGTCGTTGGTTTTGTTGACAACGGTGAGCGTAAGATCGGTGATCCTGCCAAGCGTCAGGCCATCACTAACCCCAAGAACACCGTTTATTCTATCAAGCGTTTCATGGGTGAGAACTGGCAGCAGACCGAGAAGGAGATTGCTCGCGTACCTTATTCAGTAGTGAACGAGGGTGGTTATCCCCGTGTAGACATCAATGGCCGCAAGTACACTCCTCAGGAGATTTCTGCCATGGTGCTGCAGAAGATGAAGAAGACTGCCGAGGACTACCTCGGACAGGAGGTGACAGAAGCTGTCATCACCGTTCCTGCCTACTTCTCTGACTCTCAGCGTCAGGCAACCAAGGAGGCTGGTCAGATTGCAGGTCTCGACGTTAAGCGTATCGTAAACGAGCCTACAGCTGCAGCTCTAGCTTATGGTGTAGATAAGGCTAACAAGGATATGAAGATCGCTGTGTTCGACCTTGGTGGTGGTACATTCGATATCTCAATCCTTGAGTTTGGTGGTGGCGTATTCGAGGTTCTGTCAACTAATGGTGATACTCACCTTGGTGGTGACGACTTCGACCAGGTTATCATCGACTGGCTGGTACAGGAGTTCAAGAACGACGAGGGTGCCGACCTGAAGAGCGACCCAATGGCTATGCAGCGCCTTAAGGAGGCTGCTGAGAAGGCAAAGATCGAGCTGTCTTCAAGCACAAGCACAGAGATCAACCTGCCATACATCATGCCTGTAGGCGGTGTACCTAAGCACTTGGTTAAGACTCTTACTCGTGCTAAGTTCGAGCAGCTGGCTCACGACCTCATCCAGGCTTGTCTGGCTCCATGTCAGAAGGCTATGGCCGATGCTAAGCTGAACACAGCTGATATC
>CADCGD010000054.1 GCA_902800925.1 uncultured Bacteroidales bacterium
AACTCAATTTTGCCAGATATTTTTCGGTATCAAGGCCTGATTAGAGTGTTAATATATGTAACCCTGGCTCAAAAAAAGGCACTTTTTCAGTAGGCTCTGCAGAAAGGGTTTGCAGTCTGTTTGGAGACTGTCAAGACTGACAGAAGACTGACGGTTTTTGAGGCTATAAACAACTGATAGGCGATGAATTCTCTAGAGAATTTACCGCCTATCAGCTGTATAACGCAGAAATTCTCTAGAGAATTTCTCGAATTATCTAGAAAATTCTCTCGCTGAAGCATGTAGGTTTAATCTCTCGCAGATGGCGCAGATCTCGCAGATCTGAAGATGTCAGTCTCCTGTCAGTCTTGACAGTCTCTGAACAGACTGCAAACGCCCTGTACATCGGCGTTTTGTCAGTCTGTCAGTCTCTAAGACAAAATTTTGGGGTTGCCCAAAAGTTTGTGTATATTTATTCATTCGCTATTTCTTCTCCGTTGGTTTCGGAAAGGCCTTGCCTTCGCGCATGACACGGAGAGTTTCGGTGATGGCAGGATCATCGTCGTTGAGATACTGAATCCATGCCTCTTCCTTCATCATGTTATAGATGATGCGGCTGGTGATATAACGTTCCAAGAGCTGGTAAGAACGCTGAATCATGAGGTTGCGGCGCTTCAGACCGTTCTTCTCAGCATAGGTGGCAAACTTATCAACGATGTTCTGGCGCTTCAGGTAGGCAGCCATGTCGTTGACACCATCTATCTGACTGAGTTTCTGACGGTTCTCGTCGGTATAGCTGTAGGCGAACATGATAATCTGTCCACTCATCGACGCCTGCTTATAATAAGAGGTGACATTAGTGGTGTCCTCGGCAACGAAGATGTCGGGGGTGATGCCACCACCACCATAGACGGGACGGCCATTGGCGGTATGATACTCCTTGCCCTCGTGCTTGATACTGTCGCCAGAGAAGAACTCACCATGCTCGTAGCGCGTCAGAATATCCTCCTCATAGTTTTTGTTGTCGCCAGCAGTGTAGGGCTTCTGGATGCAACGTCCAGAGGGCGAGTAGTAGCGGGCAATGGTCAGACGAATCATCGACTGGTCACCAAAGGCGATGGGCTGCTGTACAAGACCCTTACCGAACGAACGGCGCCCGATGATGGTACCGCGGTCATTGTCCTGAATGGCACCGGCAAGAATCTCCGAAGCCGATGCGGAAATCTCGTCGATGAGGATGACGAGGGGTATCTGCTGGTACGAGCCACGCCCATCGCTACGATACTCCTGACGGGGTGACTTGCGGCCCTCTGTATAGACGATGAGGCGGTTCTTGGGCAAGAACTCGTTGGCAATCTGTACGGCCGATTGCAGGTAGCCACCCGTATTGCCACGCAGGTCGATGCAGAGTCCTTGGAAGTCCTCCTGTGACAGCTTAGCCAGTGCGATGAGCAGTTCAGGATAGGTGTTCTCACCGAAGTTCTTGATGCGGATATAACCCGTGTTGTCATCGAGCATATAGGTGGCAGTGACACTCTTCGTGGGTATCTCGCCACGGGTGACGGTGATGTTGCGCACCTTTGTCTCGCCATAGCGCAGAATGCCCAACTTGACCTTCGTGTCCTTGGGACCCTTCAGCCGGTGCATGGCCTCCTCGTTGGTGAGTGTCTTACCCGTAAAGGGTTTGTCATCCACCATGACAATCTTGTCACCGGCAATGACGCCAGCACGCTCGGCAGGACCATTGCTGATCACTTGCTGCACATGGAGGGTATCTTGACGGATGGTGAACTCGATGCCTACGCCAGAGAACGAGCCACGCAGGTCATCGTTGGCCTGCTGCACGTCCTTGGCAGAGATATAGACACTGTGGGGGTCCAGCTCAGCGAGGATCTGTGGCATCGCCTTTTCCACGAGGTCGTTGACGTTGACGGTGTCCACATACTGGTCGTCGATGATGTGCAACAGGTTGTTGAGCTTGTTGCTGCTGCTGTTGATGATGCTCAGACGGTTGCCTGAGAAGTGGTTGGCATAGAACGTGCCAATCAGGATGCCAATGACCACGCAGAGGGCCATCATCAAGGGCGAGAAGCGGTTCTTATTCTGATTCATATTTTTTTTCGATGTTTCGATGTTTCGATGTTTCGATGTTTCGATGCTTCGATGCTTCGATGCTTCGACTATTCTCCTAAATAAACGACCTCGATGCCGGCGCGCTCCAGCAGTTCGATGCCGTCCATCAGACGGTATTTCTCCCCATAGACCACACGCTTGATGCCTGCCTGGATGATGAGCTTGGCGCACTCTATGCAGGGCGAGGCGGTGATATAGATGGTAGCACCGTCGGAGTTGTTGCTCGAGCGGGCCAGCTTCGTGATGGCGTTGGCCTCGGCATGCAGCACGTAGGGCTTGGTGACACCGTTGTCGTCTTCGCAGACATTCTCGAAGCCGCTGGGTGTACCGTTGTAGCCGTCGCTGATAATCATATTGTTCTTAACCACCAGCGCACCCACCTGACGGCGTGTGCAGTAGGAGTTCTTTGCCCAGATACGGGCCATCTCCAGATAGCGCTGGTCAAACTTTGTTTGCTTGTTGTTCATAGGGCTGATGGGTCTTATGGGACTTATGGGTCTTTATACCGTTGCGTTTGAGTAGGGCGTCAATTGTTGGTTCACCACCACGGAAGCGCTTATAGAGCGTCATGGGGTGTTCGGTACCTCCCTTGGAGAGTATCTCGTCGCGGAAACGCTGGGCGGTCTCCTGGTTGAAGATGCCTTCTTTCTTGAACACGCTGAAGGCATCGGCATCTAATACCTCAGCCCACTTGTAACTGTAGTAGCCAGCTGCATAGCCACCCGCCATGATGTGCGAGAACTGTACAGTCATGCAGGTGTCGGGCAACTGTTCACCGAGAATGGCTTTCTTCCATGCCTGTTTCTCGAAGGGGATGATGGCCTCTGTGAACTCGTCCTTCTGGGTGTAGTAGGCCATGTCCAGCAGACCGAAGCTGACCTGTCGTAGACAGGCTGTGGCAGCCATGAAGTTACGACTCTTCACGATGCGGTCGATGAGCTCGTCGGGTAGGGGTTCGCCTGTCTGATAGTGGAAGGCGAAGGTGCGCAGGAACTCTTTCTCTACAGCATAGTTCTCCATGAACTGCGAGGGCAGTTCCACGAAGTCCCACCAGACATTGGTGCCTGAGAGGCTTTCGAAGCGGGTATTGGCAAACATGCCATGCAGCGAGTGTCCGAACTCATGGAGAAACGTCTCCACCTCGCCCAGTGTCAGCAGGGCTGGCTTGTCCTCTGTGGGCTTGGTGAGGTTCATCACCACGCTGACATGAGGTCTGACATTGAGCGGCCTCTCCTTCCCATTTCTCATTTCTAATTTCTCATTTCTAATTTCTATATGCTGTCCTTGATACTCCGTCATCCAAGCACCGCCCTGCTTACCCTTGCGTGGATGGAAGTCGGCATAGAAGACGGCGAGATACGAGCCGTCCTTGTCAAATACCTCGTAAGCCTTCACGTCAGGATGATAGACGGGAATATCCTTGTTCTCCTTGAAGGTGATGCCATACAACTTGTTAGCCAGTCCGAAGATACCCTCTATTACCTTCGACAGTTCAAAGTAAGGGCGCAACATCTCCTGGTCGATGTTATACTTCTTCATCTGCAACTTGTGAGAGTAGAATCCTGAGTCCCAGGGCTGTAATTTTGAGTTTAGAGTGTAGAGTTTAGAGTTTGCTACCGCTGTAGTGGGCTGCGTATGACCTTGTGCGGTAGCAAACTCTACATTCTCCGTTCTACACTCTGCACTAAACAGCTCAGAAAGCTCCTCGCGTTCCTTAACCGCTGTAGGCTTGTATGCATCAACAAGGTCGTTGAGCAGGCGATAGACACCACGGATATTGCTGGCCATGCGACGCTTCAGTACGTAGTCGGCATAGGTCTTGTAGCCCAGCAGTTGGGCAATCTCACGACGCAGGTTGATGAGTCGCTTGCATATCTCGATATTGTTCTCAGCATTGTCGTGTGTACAGATGGTGTTACGCGCCATATATAGCTGCTTGCGCAACTCACGCTGAGTAGAGTAGGTCATGAAAGGTGAGTACGATGGCATATCCAGCGTGAACACCCAACCCTGCTTACCTTGTTCCTTGGCGGTAAGGGCAGCTGCCTCACGAGCTGTCTCGGGTAGTCCATCGAGCTGTGCCTCATCAGTGATGTCCAGCGTGAAAGCCTTCTGTTCCTTCAGCAGGTTCTGCGAGAACTGCAGGGAGAGCATCGAGGCCTCTTCGGTCAACTGACGCAGGCGCTCCTTGCCGGCTTCATCCAACAAGGCACCAGAGCGCACGAAACCCTCATAGCAGTTGTCGAGCAGCATCTTCTCCTCTGGCGTCAGCTTCCTGTGGTGCAGGTGTACCTGTCGGATGCGCTCAAAGAGACGTGGATTCAGACGCACGTCGTTGGCGTGCTGCGTCAGAATGGGTTGCATCTTCTGTGCCAACGCATCCATCTCGTCGTTGGTCTCCGCACTGAGCAGGTTGAAGAACACCGTGGACACGCGCGACAGCAGGTCGTAGTAGCCCTCGTCCTCCTCAGTGTTGATGATGGTATTGTCGAAGGTGGGCTTCTCCGGATTATTGATGGTCTTCTCTATCTGTTCGTTGTCACGACGGATACCCTCCATGAAAGCCTCTTCGAAGTCTTCCAGGCGGATACGGTCAAAGGGCACGGTGTCGTGCGGTGTGTTATAGGGTTCAAAAAAAGGATTCATACTAACGTTTTCTCTCTTACTGCCTGCAAAGGTACGAATAAGTGAGGAAAGCGCAAAAAAAATTAATATTTTTTTATTTACATGAGCAAGCGTTCAAGTAGTGGAATCTCGATACGGCCACGATGGAGTGTCAGCTGTTGGTCGCGCTGCATGTCGTTGAGGGCATGACTGATGTCCAGACGACTGTCGTTGAGGTCGTCGGCAATCTGTTTCATCAGCACATGGAACGTCTTGGGACCGGCAGGGTAGAGACAGCGCGAGAAGAAATAGCGCACCAGTCGCTCGCGCAGACTCTTGGGTGCTGAGCGCCAGGCACGGCGGTGCAGTCGCTGGTTCTCTGTTGCCATGATGTTCAGCATGTTTAGACGGAATACCAGCTGCGTTTCTAACAGCAGCAACACCTCCTGCTTGTCGATGGTGATGAAGTTACAGGGACTTTCGGCCTTGAACGAACTGCTGTAGCGTTGGGAGAGTCCGAAGAGTCGGTCGGGTTGTACGATATACGGTGCCTTGACGGTTTCTACGACTCTGCAACCACCATCGTCGCTCAGCGTTTCACACTGCAGACTGCCGTGCGTGAGGAAGGTCAGGTGTGTACAACTGTCGCCCTCCTTGACAAGGTGCTTCCCTTGCTGCAACTTCATGAATCCCAGCTTGGTATGCGCCACCACCTCCATTAGGTCGGCGTGACTCATGCCCTGGAACAGCGAGAAGCGTAACAGTTGGTCGTAGATCTCCATGAATTACTTCGCAATCTTATCCTTGAGGCTGGGGGAGTACCAGACATCCATCTTGCCGTGGTCATCGTAGATGAGGTAGGCCATGAGGTCTGGATTACGCTCCAGCACCTTCTTGGCACCCTCGAACCCCATCACCATGAAGGCAGTGGCATAGGCATCGGCACGCATGCAACGGTTGGTGAGCACCGTGGCCGACAGGATGCTGTGCTGTACAGGATAACCCGTCTTAGGATCGATGGTGTGCGCATATTTACGCTTGCCCTTATAGTAGAAGTTGCGGTAGTTGCCGCTGGTAGCCATCGCCTTGTCGGTGAGGTTCAGGACGGTCTGCAACTCATTGCCTTCCTGCAAGGGATCATCGGTGGGTTTGGTAACACCAATCTTCCAAGGTACGCGCTTCTCGCTGATGCCGTGGGTTACCACCTCGCCACCAATCTCTACCATGTAGTTGTCTATGCCTTTCTCCTCCAGCAGACGGGCCACGACATCCACGCCATAGCCTTTGGCTATAGCCGAACAGTCGAGGGTGATGCGTGGGTCGCGCTTCGTGATATGCTTACCGTCATAGCTCACCTTCTGGTACCCCACAATTGCCATCAGCGAGTCGACGGCGTGCTTGTCGGGCATCTGCTCGTTCTTGAAGCCGAAGCCCCACGCGTTGACCAGTGGCGCAACAGTGATATCAAAGGCACCATTGGTGTCCTCGCTAATTTTCTGTGCCTGCTGAAATACCTCCACGAACATCTCGTTGAGTTCCACGGGCTGGTTGTTGTTGACCTTAGAGATGATGCTCTCCTTATTGAACATCGACAGGGCATTGTCCACCTCCTTCATCCGAGCCTCCAGCTCTGGCTGCAGGTCGTCATCATACTGATAGGTAATATGATAGGTGGTACCAAAGATGGTGCCGGCACACTTCTGGTAGGGCATGTTGTGCTGCTGTCTGATAATCAGCACAGTACCCACGATGAGCAGCACCAGGAAGGGAATCTGCCAGAGTAGTCGTTTGTTACGGTTATTAGTCATATTAGTAGTTTTTTTGTTTTCTTCGAGGTTTCGTTATCTCGATGTTTCGAAATTTCGAGAATTAAATATCAATAATCACATTAAAGTTCACGCCAAAGTTGTCCAGGTCGTTGACACCGAAGCCGGGGACATACCAGGAGTTGCCGATGTCACCCTCCTTGTGGAAGATGCGACGCTTGTAGCGCACCGTCCACCCTAGATGGAAAGGACCATAGATGGTGGCGTCAATGCCGATGAGACCCTCCAGCCAGTGCTGGTAGCAGCTGATGCCCTCGTCGACGATGTTCGATTTCGTCTTGTAGGTAGCGTCTTCCAGCCCCCTGCAGAGGATGTCACAACTGTAGTTGGTATAGGCATAGCGGAAACCAGCATAGATGCGGTAGGGCTCGTGCTTCTTCTTCATGATGTTCCAGTCCATACCCAGTCGGAAGTAGGGAGCCGTGGTCTTGTAGGTCAGTCCCGTCACCTCGTCATCCTGGTGGTTGGCACGACCGATACCCAGCTCAAAGACCGGAAACCATTGGTCGTGCAGGTTGATGCGCAGGGCTCCCTCATACTCACCGGTGTCGCCCAGCATCAGCTTGGCAGGTCCTACGAGGTCGAACGACAGCGCAAAGCCACGGAAGAAAGGTATGGAGTCTTTCTCCATACGGAATATCTTCTGTGCCTGTGAGCTCTCGACGCCCACCACCAGCAACAGCAGACTAACGGTCAGCCTTGAGATAAAGGAAAAAAGTCTCCGTTTGGTCATAGTTCACTTGCTTGTTATTAATGCTGATGGAATCGATGCCGTGAGAGGTTGTCGTGACAGCGGTAATCGTGTGGAAATAGGTGGCTTTGCAGTCTACCGACTCAAAGTGTGGATGGTTTGTTTTCTGGATGCAGATGGTGTCGAGCCACCGTTGTTTCGTTGTGTCTGTGAGCAATGTGAAGAGCGAGTCTTCATCCAACATGTGACTAGCGGAAACACTGAAACTGGTCGCTTTGACGCCACAGAGACGGTTGATCAGCAGGGTGTCTTTCCTGCCCACTCGGTGAGCCCATACCGACAGCGTGTCCACGCCCATGGTGTCCGTGCCTCCTGCTGGCTTCTTCAGCGCAAAGATGTACTCCACCTGGTTCTGCACAGGGCAGTCAATGCTGACGCACGATGCTACAGCTGCTAACACGAATATGATGACGACTATTCTCCGCATCTGATGGTTTTCTCTACTTGGTAGTCGTTACGTCCTGCACTGCTGCGACTGATGAGGTCACCCAGGAATCCGGCCAGGAACAGTTGTGTACCTATCATCATCATTGTCAGGGCGATATAGAAGTAGGGCGAGTCGGTAACCAGACGCATGGGCACATGGTTGTAGAGAGCCCACGCCTTGTCGATGCCCAGCCACAGGGCGGAGAAGAAGCCAATCATAAACATGATGGTGCCCAGGAATCCGAAGACGTGCATGGGTTTCTTGCCGAAGGTGCCGAGGAACCACAGCGTCAACAGGTCCAGATAGCCGTTGACAAAACGGTTCCAGCCCATGAACTTCGACTTACCGAACTTTCTGGCCTGGTGGTGTACGGGCTTCTCGGCAATCTTGTCGAAGCCGGCATTCTTGGCCAGATAGGGCATGTAACGGTGCATCTCGCCATAGACCTCGATATTTTTGATGACCTCCTTGCGGTAGGCTTTCAGTCCACAGTTGAAGTCGTGCAGGTTCTTGATACCGCTCACCTTGCGGGCAGTGGCGTTGAACAGCTTCGTGGGGATGGTCTTCGACAGCGGGTCACCTTGCTTGCGGTTCTGCTTATAGCCGCTCACCAGGTCGTTGCCGTCTTCCTTGATCATGCGGTACAGCTCAGGAATCTCGTCGGGCGAGTCCTGCAGGTCGGCATCCATCGTAATCACGACATCACCCTCGGCCTCCTTGAAACCGCAGTACAGGGCAGGCGACTTGCCGTAGTTCCTGCGGAACTTGATGCCCTTTACGTGCTCTGACTTCTTAGACAGTTCGGTGATGACTTCCCACGAACGGTCGGTAGAGCCATCGTTGACGAAGATAACTTCAAACGAGAAGTTATGCTCCTTCATCACGCGCTCTATCCACGCATACAGCTCAGGAAGCGACTCATCCTCATTATATAGAGGTATTACTACTGATATATCCATAATTATCAATTATCATTTATCAATTATCATTTAGCGAATGCGCCTTTATCAATTATCATTTATCAATTATCCATTAGGGCGTAGCCCGCTTATAGACTGCAGCGATGGGGAAACCCAGTATCAATCCGATGGTGATGTTCACCGACAGCATGTTGACGGCATAGTCGATGGGACGCATCTCTGCCAGCGCCTTCAAGTTCTCTTGCATCTGGTCGGCCAGCCCATAGAGCTCCAGCAGTTGCTTACCTTCCTTCGTCGACAGGAACTGGTTGACAGTACTCAACAGGTACCCATTGTCGATGAAGGCAAAGTAGATGTAGATGGCAGCAGCCAGCAATACGGCAGCATAGAAGAATACCAGTGCCGTGTAGGCATAGCCACGACCGAAACTGATAACACCCTCGCGAGCACCGTCACGGAAATGACGCAGTCTGTTGGCTGCAAAGAGGGGCGACACGACAATCAGCAGCAACGCCAACATTCCTAGCAGGGGATTGGAGATGCCGAGGATGTAGCAGAAGAAACTGCCAATCCACCACAGCGACAGCAGGGCGCCGTCCTGTCGTGCAAATGCTTTCAGTTGATGATACTCTTCAGGTGTCATAATCGGGTGCAAAGGTACTGATAAATAATGAGAAATGAGAAATGAGAAATGAGAAATGAAGCCGCAATCCGCTAAAAAAAGTTAAATGCACGGCCGCTGATGCTAATTTCTCATTCCTCATTTCTCATTTCTCATTTATTATGCGTACCTTTGCAGCCGCAAAAACGGGCAGTCCTGTACGGCCAGCTCCCTCGGAATCCCCCAGGATGGGAACATAGCAAGGGTACTTGGTTGTAGCGTTGGTTCGAATCCGACAAGAGGCTCAAAAGAATGACACATTCCTCATTCCACACTCCTCACTTATTCAAGGTCTACCACCGTTATTCCTGCACCACCAAACTGGACGTGTTCGTCCTTGGCTTTCTTGACGTTAGGAACAGTGTTCAAGTACTGGCGGATGAGTTGGCGGAGAATGCCTGTGCCTGTACCATGCAGGATGCGCACACGACTCAGTCCAATGAGGATGGCATCGTCGATGAAGTGCATGACAGTATCGATGGCCTCGTCACCACGCATACCCCTGACATCCAAGTCCTGGTGGAAGTTCTGACGGCGGTCCTCCATCGTGGCACGTGTCATGTGCGACGTCTGAATAGCCAGGTGTGCGTGCTTATCTATAGCGGTAGCAAATTTTTCACTATTCACTTTTACTTTTTCACTTCTTTCCAGCTGCTCCAACTTCACCTTGCTTCGCAGACCACCAAAGATGACTGTTGCCTGCTTGCCCTGAATGCTATCTATCTCGCCAACACTATTCGTTCCTTTGATACGTACACTGTCGCCAACAGCCAGCGGACGGTTGGTGTCGTTGAGGTTGGCTTTAGCCCTGGCTGCCAGTTTCTCACTGGCTATGCGTTCCTCTTCACCCTTCTTTTCCTTGCGCTGTGCTTTGCGAGCCTTGCGCTCCTCCATCTGGCGCAGCTTCTTGGCAAAGTCCTCCTCGCTCATCAATCCGCGGGTGTCGTCGTTCTTCACCTGCTCACGGAACTCCTGCAGCTCTTCGCGAATCAGTCGGGTCTGTTCCTTCTCGGCCTGTGCCTCCTTGATTTCTCGGATGGCATTCTCTATCTTGCGGTTTGCCTCAGCCAACAGTTCTTCAGCCTGTTGCTTGGCACGATTCAGGATGGCTTTGCGCTCGCGTTCAATCTCTTCGATGCTGGCGTCTAACCTCTCACCTCTCACCTCTAACCTCTTTTCATGCTGATGGATGGTCTGGCGTTTGCCCTCCCAATAGCGCTTGTCGCGTACAATATCTTGTAAATATTTATCACTCTGAATATACTCGCTACCTACTATCTCTGAGGCATCGTTGATGACTTCCTCGGGAATACCTGTCTTACGGGCTATCTCGATGGCAAACGACGAGCCCGGCTGACCTATCGACAGCTGGAACAACGCCTGCATCTGATGCCTGTCATACAGCATCGCACCATTCACCACACCAGGATGGTCTTCGGCAAAGTGCTTCAGATTCTGATAGTGGGTGGTGATCACGCCAAAGGCCTCCTTCTTCCAGAACTGCTTCAGCACAGCCTCGGCAATGGCGCCACCAATGGTGGGTTCCGTACCTCCACCAAACTCGTCAATCAGCAGCAACGTGCGATTGTTAGCCTGTTTCATCATGTTCTTCATGTTCAGCAGGTGACTGCTGTACGTACTCAGGTCATCGGCAATCGACTGCTCATCACCAATGTCTATCATGATGTTCTGAAACAGTCCCACCGTACTTCTGTCGCCAATGGGAATCGATAGTCCACATTGCAACATATACTGCAATAGTCCCACCGTCTTCAGACACACAGACTTACCACCAGCATTCGGGCCAGAGATAATCAGGAGCCGACCGATATTCTTATCTTTCGAAGTTTCGATGTTTCGAGATTTCGATGTATCGACGTCTTCCAGACGAATGTCTAACGGCACCACCTTCTTTTCCTGCTTTGCCAGCGACCTTTGCAGCAGCGGGTGGATGGCACGAATCCAGTCCATGTGGGGCTCCGCTTTTACTGTGGGCTCGAAGGCTTGCATCTGCTCAGCCATATCAGCCTTGGCATGTACCAGGTCTATCTCTGCTAGGAAACGGTAGGAGTCCAGTATTTCCTGGACGTGTGGGCGTAATTCATCGCTGAATACCGTCAAAATGCGTATAATCTCCCTGCGCTCTGCTGCCTCCAGTTCACGTACCTTGTTGTTGGCTTCCACCACCTCTGCAGGTTCGATGAAGACGGTTTTTCCCGTTGCCGACTCGTCGTGGACGATACCCTTAATCTTGCGCTTCAGTCCGGGTGCTACGGGTATCATCAGTCGTCCGTCGCGCAGGGTGGGGGCCACGTCTTGGTTCACCAGTCCGTCGCGCTGGGCGGCGTGCAGGATGGTATATAGGGTACGAGATATCGATCCTGCCGTCTGTTCCATCTCATGACGGATGCCTGCCAGCACCATCGAGGCAGAGTCCTTGATTTTGCCAAACTTATCCAAGATAGAGTCTATGCGACGGATGATGGCTGGAAATGTCTGCACATCCTCTGCCAAACGTTGCAGAGCAGGGTAGAGGAACTCGGGACGTTCTTCGTCGCCGTTGTTCTTGTTTAGGAAGGTAACGATCATGCTAATCGTCTCCAGTGAACGGCGCAGGTCCCAGAGCTCCTCCTCTTCTATATGCGTATTCTCCATGCGTAGGCGCGCTACGGACTCACGCACGTCGAAGAAGTAGTTCATCTCTGGCTTCTCCACAGCCTGCATCAGGCGACGCATGTCACGTATCTGTGCCATCTGTTCGTTGACAACGTCAGCATCGTCGGAGAAGGTCAGCTCGTCCACTTTCTCCTGTCCCAGCGACGACATGCAATGGCCTTTCAGAATGCGTCGTATTTCGTCGAATCCTATCTTCGATTCGTAGTTATTCGGGTAAATCATGGTGCAAAAGTACTAAAAAATACTATCATAGTCAAAAAACTTGCATTAAAATTTGGTAAATTCATTTATTCTTACTACCTTTGCACCCGATTTCAAGAAAATCACCCTCTGGAGAGATGGTAGAGTGGTCGATTACAGTAGTCTTGAAAACTACCGTACCGAGAGGTACCGGGGGTTCGAATCCCTCTCTCTCCGCTGAGAGCAAAATTGATGACTTTTAGGGGTAGTCAATCAAAGTTCAACCCAAATAAGTCATTAAGTTGCCAAAAAACAGAAAAGCGTTGTAAGTCTTTGATTTACAACGCTTTTATTTTGCATTAAAAGTATCCTTCTCTACTTTTGAATGATGGAGTGACCATCGTTTGACTACCTGAAAAGGGATTAAATAGTCATCTGTTAGTCAGTCTTGTGTTACACGTAGTGTTACACTTTTTGTGCTACATATAAATGTAACACAAGACTACAAAATGACTACAATATTGACTTCGCTAAATCTTTGAGCGTTAAATATTTATGTTTAACTTTGCAGCTTGTTTCGAGCACGCAAAAGTGGTTTGATTCTGAGTGTGTTCTGTAACACAAGACATCCATTGGGGCAAGAATAACTGCATAAAAGATTTATCGTATGAAGGTGAAATTGAAAATCTCGTTCTATCTGCGAGCGAACTACTTTAACAGACTGGGAGAATCACCCATTAACATAAGGGTATTCTTGAATGGTGAGAAAAGATATTTCGGTTCTACAGGATTCTTCGTAAACCGGGATATGTGGGACAATAATGCCGACCGTGTTATAGGTCGTACTCCAAGTGCACGAACCATCAACATGGCTCTTAATGAGATAGAGCTTAAAATCCGTGACATAGTCAGGTCTCGTGAAGGAGATAGTGGCTTTACTGTTGAGAAGCTTTATAGCCTCTATGCAGGCAAGGACAAGACAATAACTAACTTCGTCGATTTCTTTGAGGATTTCATTGAGAGCGTCGAGCAGCAGATTGGGCATGGTAAATCTGCCGCCACAGCACAGAAATACAAAACCACGAAGAAGCATTTCCTTAGTTTCTTGAAGAGCAAGCATGGCTGGACTTCAGTTTCTCCTTTTGATGTGACTCCTGCCTTAATCTCAGATTTTGGCATCTATCTTCGAACCATTGGTGGTATGCAGGAGAATACAGCAACCAAAACTCTGAAGACATTGAAAACCGTAACGATTCAAGCTCAGAAGGTAGGATTTTTGGATCACGACCCGTTCATCAATTTAAGATTTCATCTAAAACCTGTTGACAGAGGATTTCTTACTGAAGAAGAGATTGAAGTCCTGATGTCAAAACAGTTTGACGTTAAGCGTCTTGAACATGTTCGTGACATATTTGTGTTCTCATGTTTCACAGGTCTTGCATATATAGATGTTTCCAATCTTACTGAAGAGAACATTGTTACCCTCGGTGGGACAGATTGGATTATGACCAAAAGACAAAAAACGAGCATTACGGAGAATGTACCGATACTCGATGTTGCAAGGGAAATTATAAACAAATACCATTCGTCAGCTGACAGGAACGGTCGTCTGCTGCCAATACTCTCAAATCAGAAGATGAATGCCTATTTAAAGGAAATAGCCGATTTGTGCGGCATAAAGAAACGTCTCTCCTATCACATGGCCAGACATACTTATGCCACACTGCTACTTTCCAAAGGCGTACCAATGGAAACAGTTTCAAAGCTTCTTGGGCACACCAACATCAAAACCACGCAAATATACGCCCGAATCACCAATAAGAAGATTGAACAGGATGTTATGCGTGTTGCAGACCAGCTGAATGCATTTAGCAATTTTGGCAAAGTATAGCTGTTCTATAGCCAGGACTTCTGTATTTTACTTGTTACTCCCATCAGACATGATAAAAAGTCTGGTGGGATTTTTTCTGTCCAAAAGAAAAAACAAATTCCACTCCATATATTTGTTTGGTTTGCTCTGTTTATATAATACAGAAGATTGGAGTAAACAAACGAACATATTTTTGTCCAAAATCATTTGTGTATATAATCACAATGGACAAAACTAAACCAAACCATCGAACAATAGTTTTTTTCTTTTCGCAAGCAGTAGTTTTGCTATTGTGCCTGTACTTTGTTAAGGATAATGTCTGCCGTTTCTGCTTTCGTGAGTCGATGAAATTAGGTTGCAAAGGTAACTGTTGTTCCTTCATCTACCCAAGGTGATCCATTGGTATGACTCAAAATCTCCACACCATACGGGTTGTATTTGGAGCCATAACCTTGTGCTGATGGTTACAACACCTTATGAAGCAACATAATTTCTAATCACTCCCGAAAGTAGAGAAATCTACAGTAGGGAAATAAAAACTTCAAGATTATGGCAAATATCGCAACAACCAACTAC
>CADCGD010000055.1 GCA_902800925.1 uncultured Bacteroidales bacterium
TAAAAAATAATAAAGTTTAATCTAATTAAGACGCGTCAGGTGGCAAAAACTACCTAAAATGGTGGTTTTCAAGCCTGGACGTCAAAATTGACAATTTACGATTTTCGTTAGCTCCACACTACGCAAACACAAATGTGAGGGCGTGAGGGCGTTAGTGTGTTAGGTGTCTCTGAACATTTCAAATAAATCGAAAATAAAATCGGAAAAGCCTTGTTTTGCCTCTATATTTTTCGTATCTTTGCATTGTCATAAGAGAGGTGACGCCCGTCGGCGCGCGAGACAGGCTAAGCCAGCTCTGAGACAGCCTAATACGCGAGATTATCAGCTGTATACGGGCCCGTATCAGCTGCTGTATAAAATCACGTATCAGACTTATAGCCCGCGGGCCTTCCAGATGCGCTCCTTGGCATCGTTGATTTCCTGGAACTTCTTCTCGGCAGCCTTGCGGATGTCCTCACCCAGGGCAGCTACCTTGTCAGGATGGTGGTTCAGGGCCAGATTACGGTAGGCACGCTTGACCTCAGCATCAGTGGCATCGGGGGAGACACCCAGCACCTTGTAGGCCGATTCCAAGTCGTCCTTACCCATGCCCAGCATGGAGTCCACCTCGTCAGCAGACATCTGCATCCACTGGGCACACTCCTTCATGGCCACGACCTCTGAAGGGTCTACTCGTCCATCGGCCTGGGAGATCATGACGAGGAAGTTGAGCAGCTGGAGCCGCTGTGAGTAGTCCATATTCATGGCTATCTGACGACAGCAGTCGGCAACAGTCGTCTTAAACTGGTGCTCCCCTACCCGCTTCTGTTCATCGAACAGACGACGCAGGATTTCATCACCCTGCTGACTGGCCACATCGCCAAAGTTCTGGCGTAGCATGTTACGCACCAGTTCCATCTCGGAGTGCATGACCTTGCCATCGGCCTTGATGATATACGACGCCAAGACCAGCATGGAGAACAGGAAACTGTTGCGCTGTCCCTGAGCAGCCCTCGTCTGATAGCCACTATAGCCATCGAAGGTGCCCTGCGTCTCTGGGGTGTTCACCCCATCGAGCATGTTGTCGAGGAAACCACCCAGGACAATGCCTGCCAGTGCTCCCAAGGGGCCAGCACTCATGAATCCGAGGATGCCCCCAATCCATTTTCCTAATGCCATCGTACTATCGTTTGATTTCTATGTCGCGCTTCACGTTATCACGAATCTTCGTGAGATAACCCTTCATACCTGCAGCATCCTTGTGGTCGATAATCTCCAGCAGTTCCTTCAGCTCCGTACGAATCTGTGCCACCTGGTCGTGGGTATAGGGGTTGAAGAGGATTTCCTGCAACAGGTAGTCATCCTCGTTGAGCACGCCCTTGGCAATACGCATGTGGCGCTTGAAGGTGGTACCTGGCGCATCCTGATGCTTCATGACGGCGGCAAAGACGAAGGTGGAGACGAAGGGGATAGACAGTGAGTAAGCCACCGTCTTATCGTGTTCCTCGAAGGTGTACTCATAGATGTTGAGTCCCAGTCGCTGGTAGAGGTCCTTGAAGAAGATGCGTCCCATGTAGTCGCCCTCGCTGATGATGATAGCATTCTCCTCAGAGAGTTGCTGCAGATTGGCAAAGGTGGGTCCGAACATGGGGTGCGTAGAGACATAGCGCATGCCCGTCTGCTCATAGAACTCCTTCATATCCGTCTTTACGGAGGCGATATCGCTGATGATACAGTCCTTAGGCAGATAGGGTATCACCTCCTTGAAGACTGGAATGGTGTACTTCAGCGTGACGGCATTGATGAGCAACTCGGGCTTGAAGGCCTGAATCTCGTCATAGCTGGTAAAGCGCTGACAGTTGTAGGTGAAGCGCATGCGCTTGGCATCGCGTTCAAAGACTGCCACCTCGTGGTCGAAGCTCAGCAGGTCGATGAAGAAGCTACCCATCTTACCTGCCCCTAATACTAATATCTTCATTTGTTGACGATTTCTATTTGTTGACGAACGGACTCTTCGTGGATGCTCTCAAAGACCTTGGCGACAAACTCGGCGCCCATGCCAGACAGGGTACCCTGCACGCCACGCTTCTCGAGGATCTCGTTGTAGCGCGAAGCCTGCAACACCGTCATGTTGTGGTCCCTCTTGTAGTAACCAATCTCGCGACAGACAGCCATACGCTTCGACAGGATCTCCATCAGCTGGTTGTCAAGGTCGTCAATCTGCTTACGTAACTGCTGGATGCTCTCCGTGGTGACATGCTCGTCACGGATAACCAGCAATGACAGGATATAGTCAAGCACATCGGGTGTGACCTGCTGCTTGGCATCGCTCCACGCCTTGTCCGGATCGCAATGGCTCTCGACAATCAGACCATCGAAGCCCAGGTCCATGGCCTGCTGACACAGGGGAGCAATCAACTCACGACGACCACCAATGTGTGAAGGGTCACTCATGATGGGCAACTCAGGGATGCGACGATGCAGCTCAATGGGAATCTGCCACATAGGCGCATTGCGGTAAATCTTCTGCTCGTAGCTGGAGAAACCACGATGGATAGCACCCAGGCGCTTGACACCTGCCTGGTTCAGGCGCTGCAAAGCACCAATCCACAGTTCCAAATCAGGATTCACGGGGTTCTTCACAAACACAGGGACCTCGACACCCTTCAGGGCATCTGCCAATGCCTGTACGGCAAAGGGGTTGGCAGTAGTACGGGCACCAATCCACAGGATATCCATACCGTACTTCAGGGCCAGCTCTACATGTTCTGGCGTAGCCACCTCAGTAGCGATCTGCATCTTTGTCTCTTCCTTCACCTGCTTCATCCAGACAAGGGCAGGTTCGCCATGGCCCTCGAAACCACCTGGTTTGGTACGTGGTTTCCATACACCAGCTCGGAAGTTATGACAGCCTTTCAGTGCCAGCTGGCGGGCTGTATCCATCACTTGCTCCTCAGTCTCGGCACTGCAGGGACCTGCAATGACAAAGGGGCGTTCGTTGTCACTCGGAAGATTCAGTTTCTCTAATTCTAATTCCATAATTATATCGCTTTTTTGATTCTTTTACCTAAAGGTCAAAGTGTGGCACGCAATCTTTCTAATGCTTGCTGGATTTTGTCTTCCTTGGCACAGAGGGAGATGCGGATGTAGCGCTCGCCATTAGAGCCGAAGATGAAGCCGGGAGTGATGAAGACGCGAGCCTCGTGGAGGACACGCTCTGTCAGGTCTTCTACGTTCTGGATGCTGTCAGGAATCTTGCCCCACAGGAACATACCCACCTGATTCTTGTCGTAGGTGCAACCCAGGACATCCATAATCTTCTCGGCCCACTGGCGGCGACGCGCATAGGTCTCGATATTAAACTCACGATGCCAAGCCTCGTCGTTCTTGTAAGCCTCTGCAGCAGCCAGCTGGATGCCACGGAACGTTCCGCTCTCGATGTTCGACTGCACCTTCAGAATCCACTGGATGAACTGCGCATTCGAGGCACAGAGGCCCACACGCCAACCAGGCATATTATGGCTCTTCGACATCGAGTTGAACTCGATGCAGCAGTCCTTGGCACCAGGAACCTGCAGGATGGAGAGGTGTTCCTCGCTGAGGATAAAACTGTAGGGGTTATCGTTGACCACGACGATGTTATTCGTGCGGGCAAACCGCACGACACGCTCATAGGTCTCCATGCGGGCACGACCACCCGTCGGCATATTGGGATAGTTGGTCCAGAGCAGTTTGACGTTAGAAGTATGATGTATGATATCCTCCAACTGGTCAAAATCGGGTTGCCAACCATTGTCCTCGCGCAGGTCATAGTTGACAATCTTTGCACCCAGGATCTTAGACAAAGACGTATACGTAGGATAGCCTGGATTAGGCACCAACACCACGTCGCCAGGATTGACGAAAGCCAGCGTGACATGCAGGATGCCCTCCTTGGAACCAATCAAAGGCAGCACCTCGCT
Source organism: uncultured Bacteroidales bacterium (assembly GCA_902800925.1). Lineage (GTDB taxonomy): Bacteria > Bacteroidota > Bacteroidia > Bacteroidales > Bacteroidaceae > Prevotella. The sequence goes on from CADCGD010000055.1 coordinate 3,942, forward strand.
CTTGGCATCCAAATCGACATTGTACCAACGCTTGTAAAAACTGGTCATAGCCTCGCGCAACTCAGGTGTACCCTGTGTGGGCTGATAGCCATGGGCACCAGGCTGATGAGCCACCTCGCACAGTTTGTTGATGGTCTGCTCAGAGGGTGGCATATCGGGGCTGCCAATGGCCAGACTGATAATATCCTTGCCCTCGGCATTCATCTGTGCCACCTCTTTCAGTTTGCGACTGAAGTAGTACTCCTGTACTAAACTTAATCTATCTGCTGGTTGTATCATATTTTTTCTTTTTTTATTCTTTTCTTTTTCTGTCTAAGGAATTTAGGAATTTGGGAATAACTTAGTTGGTCTGTCGACCGTCCTTATATTCTCCTAAAATCTTGAAATCTTTGGTTAATGGGATAATTGCGTCTATCGACTGGCGATAGCGTGTCAGGTCATCGTACATCACATCGACATAGAACAGGTATTCCCACTCCTTGCCAATGATGGGCAACGACTGTATCTTCGTCAGGTTGATATGATAGAACGACAGAATAGCCAACACGTGTGCCAGCGAGCCCTGCTCGTGGGGCAACGAGAACACGATGCTGGCCTTGTTGGCCTCTGTCAATGGGCGCAACAGGTCGGCCTTGTTAGGATTTGAGACCACCAGGAAACGGGTGAAGTTATGCTTGTTGTCCTCGATATGGTCCTCGAGCACCTTCAGACCATAGAGTCTGGCAGCCTCAGCGTGACAGATAGCCGCCCAGCCCTTGTGCTGTCCCTCAGCAATCATCTTCGCTGAACCAGCGGTATCCTCAGCCTCCACATTCTTCAACTGCGGATGCTGGGAAAGGAACTGGCGACACTGCATGAGAGCCACAGGATGCGAATGCACTTCGGTGATGGTGTCCCAGTTGTCCTCTGGCAGACAGCAGATGCAATGGGTGATATGCAACTTATGCTCACCCACAATGGTGGTACCACTGTCGCGCAGCAACTCATAGTTATGCAGCAACGAACCAGCGATAGTATTCTCAATGGCCAGCATGCCAATGGCTGTAGGGTCTTGCTTCATGTTACGGAATACCTCCTCGAAGGTGTTGCAACAGATGAGTTGTATCTGCCCATCCTCGAAATAGAGGTGAGCAGCAATGTCGTGGAACGACCCTATCAGTCCTTGTATCGCTATTCGTTTCATCTTATTATTTCACTATTTGACAATTTCACTATTTGACAATTTCACTATTTGACTATCTTATTATTATAAAAAACTCCGCTTTCACTTGTTGGTGAAGCGGAGCCTTATTACTATTCTGTTCATGTTTTAATCTTACATACGACCTACCGCTTCACAATTGCTTGTAAAGTAAAAGTAATAGCCGTAAAAGTAAGCATTAAACATGTTCATTGTTCTCTCTGTTTTTATTAATCGATTGCAAAAGTATAACTTTTTCAGGAATCCGCCAAACATTTTGACAGAAAAATCACACTTGTAGCAAATAATTGTCACTTTTTTACTCGTCCACCTGGAACAAGGGGTCTTCAGGCATGACCATCACAGGCTTCTGCTCGTAGTCCTTCAGCAGTTTCTCAGAGACGTACTTCTTGTCGACCACCAGACGGAACATATATTCACGGAACCAGCGTGCCGACATGATGAGACAGCCCTGCTGCCCCCAACTGCCACCCCACGAGTTCTCTACCTTCCACTTCAAGGGCTGACCATTGGCATCAAGGTCAACAGCACAGAGTGTCATTGCGTGTGTGGAACCACTGTCGAAGGTTGAGATGCGCTCAGCTTTCGTCATGTTGAAAGTGGTATTGAACAGTGACTCATAGTCGAAGTTCTCCAAGTCGCAATAGCCCCGTTTCCTGTCCAACTGCTTGCCAACGTCATAGCTGCTATAGAGCTTGCGACCATCCTTCAGCGAGGCAATGGCCAGCTGTTCTATCTCCTCCATAGGCAGGTTCAGGTACTTCCAGTTATGTCCGTCATAGACATGGCGATCGTACTCCACCTCATAGGTCTTATAGTAGTCGCGACGCGGGTCATTCATCACCATGATGAAGGTGCCATTGAGTTTGCCACCCACCGTTTCCTCGTAGAACGACTGGGGCGTATACTTCTTAGCAGGTGTGAGGGCTTTGCCGTCCTTATTCTTGAAGGCATAGGTAAACTCCTTGATGGGCTCACCCAACGTGATGGTCAGCATGTGGTATATCTCGCTGAGCATCTGCGTCTTGCGCTGTTCGATAGCCTTGGCTTTCTTACCCTCTGCCACCATCTTACGCAGTTCTAAGCCCTGCTCGCGGAGCTTCGACTTGATGATGCTCGACATCTTCGACGTGTTTTCAGCCGAGAAGGTCTCAGGCTGTATGTCTGCAGGTACCAGACCGTACTTTTCTGCCAGGTCGGCAACACCACAGAACGTGCCACCATCATTCAACGGATAGTGGAAAAAGAACTGCACACGCTGGTCGTCAATGGGTTTGTTAGCGGTATCGATAACACCCTGAAGCATCAGGTTGGCCTTCTCCAGCTGGTCCCAGAAGAACAGGTAGTCCTGCGAGAACAATACGCTCAGCGAATCCGTACGCTGTGCAAAGTTGGCACGCAACACGTTCAAGCCACTGAACATCCAACAGCGACCACTCGACTTCTGGTCAGTAATCGACTGTTTCTTGGTCTCTACACTGAAATAGGTATCCAGCGCCCCAGCATGCTGACGGTTCTGTGCCAGGTTATCAATAGCGTTGGCTGCCAGTGCATTGCGCAGGGCACGATCAGAGGCTGTAGGCGCGTTCTGCTGTTCTATCTGCTGTAGCATCTGCGGACTGATGCCACCTTGTTTCTGTTGTGCTGAAAGGCTTAAGGCCGTCAGCAATGACAGACTAAAAAATACTTTTCTCATCATTTATTTCTTCTTTTTGGTGTTGTTCTTACTGGAGATATGGATGGTCTTCATGTTCTTGCTGTTACCCACACTGGACTTGCCGCCCTTATAATACTTTCTGGCCTCAGGAAGCCATCCCTGAATCTGCTTGATACGCGTAGCATCACTGGGGTGTGTGCTCAGCCACGATGTAGAACCACCGCCCGTAGCCTGCGACATGCGTTGCCAGAAAGCCACAGCAGCATCAGGATTATAGCCTGCCATAGCAGCAAAGATGATACCCATATAGTCGGCCTCACTCTCATGGTCGCGCGAATACTTAGCACTGGCACCCTTTGCACCCAGTCCGAAGACCGTTCCTGCCACCGATTGTAAACCAGAACTGGCACCTGCGCCTGCCATCAGCACACTCAGCGCCTGGGCACCATATTGCTGCTTGATGGCTGTGGACATCTGTTCGGCAGAGTGCTTGGCAACAGCATGGGCAATCTCGTGACCCAGCACAATGGCCAACGACGTCTCGTCCTGTGTGACAGGCAACAGTCCCTCATAAACCACAATCTTGCCACCAGGCATACAGAAAGCATTCACAGACTGGTCCTGCACCAGATTGAACTCCCACTTGTACTGAGAGACTTCGCTACCAAGACCATTGGCATTGAGATAGGTCACCACTGCATTCGCCAAGTTCTGCCCTACCCGTTTGACCATAGCCGTATTGGCAGCATTCGTTGAAGGCTTGGCAGTCTGCATATACTCCTGATATTGCTGGTTCGACAGACTCAGTACCTGTTCGTCAGACACCATCAGCGTACGTTTTCTTCCTGAAATGGGCACTGTCGATGAGGTTCCACACCCCACCAGAATGGCTGCTACCAGCGCCAACAATACGATTCTTATCTGTTTCATCTTATCGCTTATCAGTTAGTTTTTTACTATGAATTGATTTCCAACGGCAAAATTACCACTTTTTTCGCTTTTAGCCAAATTATTTGCCATAAAAATCGAGTAGGAGCATGGGGATTAGTTCCCCATGCGACCTCTCACACCACCGTACGTGCCGTCCGGCATACGGCGGTTCCATCATCAATAATACCCT
>CADCGD010000056.1 GCA_902800925.1 uncultured Bacteroidales bacterium
TCCAGAAGGATTCTTTAGCTTAACCGTCAATTGGGGCAATTCTTTCGAAATCACATCCTTGATTGACAGAGGTAGATATTTTACGCACCGAGCAACCCAAAGGGCCTCTATATTGGCTAATGTACCACCAGAAGCTATATGCGCCCAACCAAATTCCTCCTTCAGTTGCTTGTTATAGGCTTTTCTCTCGCTTGCTTTATTGGATTTAGGTGGTACTGGCGGAAGCTTAAATCCTATCATATGGAGAATCTTATTGCACGCCTCGATTTCCCATTCCGCAGTAACAGGAGCTGCTTCTGTTGTTACATTATTGGGATTATATAGCAGTCCACCAATATACCCAAGCAATGAGGGCATCGTAACATCGGAAAGCATATGTGCGATATAGCGCGGATTATAAAAGGGGAAATTACGCCTTAATGCAGCAAGAAACTCATGCACATTCTGATATAATTTGTCGTTCTCTTCATCGAAGATATGCTGTTCGCTTCTTGTAATCAGCAAAGGGTCATCGGGGAAATAATTCTTTCGCCAATGAAAACAATCATTCACCATTACATTGAGTAAGTCCTCAAATGTAGATGCATTTTCAGCCTTGGGGCCTATAAACCACGATAAATTCTTGTCCATATTACTCTACAATTAATTTTCGAATTCTAGTGCAAAGGTACAAGAAAATGCACAGAGAGAATGACTTTAGGCGTTGCTTTTGACACCCTTGCGTTTTGTTGTGATTGTAACATAAAAAGCTGTTTGTCAAGAACATAAGGAAACGTCATCCTCCGCTGGTAGCGTTTCTCTTAAAAAACAAAACGGACTGGGCATACTTCTGAAATCAGAGTCTCCTGCTTATAGTGATAAGTGCAAACCCAAGCATACGCATATACAACCATCGTTATTGATAGTTTATGGAACCATGGTGTTCCGCCCATTCGCAGCATTTGACACGCAGAAGGTTATTCCCAAATAGACGGGAATACACGTGTCTCAACCTTGTATTACGTACGGAAAAACCAATAATGTGAATGGTGTGGTAGGGCAATCACCATCTGTCATTTTGCAATTGTAAATCAGTATTCCATTTTTTCTGTTTCTTGCTTAACTAATTCATTTCTTCCTCGGCTGCGGAGTAGGCTGCGTTCTGAATCGAGTTGGATTGTCTCGGTCGCCCCAAACTGCGGCTTTCAGTAGGCCACCAAGAGGAAGAACCATCTCGATGTGTTTGTTGAAACGGACAACGAGGTCGCTGATGGGTTCCGTTGTCCAGCGACCCGACAAGGGATTGACATAGCGGCGCACTCCGAGGTTCGTACTCAGATGGTCGTTCAGGTGGATCCTGGCATATCCGCCATACGAGGTGGTGGAGACATAGGGTGAGAAGGCTGGAGCGACGAGGGGATTGCGGTCGTAGTAGTAGCCAAATGCGTGGAGCGAGAGGGCACCGCTCACGGTGTAACCTATTGTGCCACCTATGCCGAACTGCGTCTGCAGGTCGTGCTGCATTGGCATCCAGTATTTGTTGGCTACGGCAGAGGCCGAGAACTGCCATCGCCCCAAGCTCTGATGCAGCGTGACTGCTCCAGATGAGGCATCCATTAGTCCTACCATCTGTTGCATCTGTCCGTATGTCGTCAGACAGGCTCCCCTCCACATCGAGACCGATGGCATGAGTGCAAGGCTGGGCATTGTAAATGTGGCCGTGCGGTCATGGTTGTCTTGGAAAGGAATTTGCTGTAGGTTGTCTTGGAAAGGAATTTGCTGTAGTGGAGGCAACATTTCATAAAGTTCTCCGACGTGAAATTTCAGCGAGTCCATGAGCATTATGTTCTCCAGTCCCACCGTATCCCTCCAATGGCCAAGGTCGATAGTACCTTTCCCCTCCGTCTGTGCCGACAAATGAAGAAACAGCAGCGTGGATGCAAGGAGTGTCAATATCAATCTCTTTATCTGCATTCCTAAACTCTTATTGTCTTATTTTACTGCAAAATTACGAACTTTTCGTGAGATTATCGCTATACGAGGCTGAAAATTGGGAAAGTTTATCATTTTGTAGGCAGTTGTCGTCATCCAAATGCCAACAGACTGCCCACACTTCGAGAGAGATTATTTGAATCGAGAGGTATCGACAGCCTCGCGCCTCCTCTCCTTGTAGTTGTTGAAACGAACGGAAATCTTTACGCCTATCTCGCGGTAACAGCTATAGGAATTGTGGAGCCACTGACCTTGGTAATCCATGCGTGGGCTGATGCCTCCAGTCTCAAAGAGGTCGTGGACGTAGGCTGTGATGATGGCCCGGTTCTTTGGCAGTGTGTAGGTGATGTCGAAGTCTGCGGTGAACGAGGAGGGCAGATCGTAGAGAGCCTGTATGCTTTTCGTACGATAAAACAGTTTCACTTTCAGCTTTAGTGGGTCGATGATGGTGGTTGTGCTGTTGAGTATGCCGTACATGCCCCATACGGAGCGGTCGAACGAGAGGTCATAGAAATGGTCGCAGCGGATTTGGTCGTGTACGCCGATGAATGTCACGCTATTGCTTAGCCAACGGCCCACCTTGAAAGGAGCAGACATCATCAACTGCGCTTGCTGCATGTAGTTGAAATTGAGTGTCTGGTAGATGGCGTGTAGTTCGGTAGGGTTTTGGTAGAGGACCTGCACGAAGTAGTCGGGCAGATGGGAGAACGAGAGTGTGAAGGTGTATTTGTTGCGCAGCAGATAGAGAAGCCGTGCCTGATAGGTACGGTAGGGATGGAGCAAGGGATTGCCCACCACTTGCTCGTAGCCACTGATATAGCTTGCGGAGCGTTGCGTCTCCCAATACTGCGGATAGGTCTTGTCACTGCCAAAGGTCAGTTGAAACAGGTGCATGTCAGCCGGACGATACACTAACGCAAGGTCGGGATACCAGTCCCATCTGTCGTACTCTGGATTCTTGAACCGCTCTGCTGCCAAGGAAACTTCGAGTGACAGGCGAGGACTGAAACTCTTGCTGAAGCCAGCATAAATATTCTGCGTCTGTTCGTCGCGTCGGCTGTCAAATGGCAGTAGCGATTGCTCATCGGTATTGTCATATCGCTGACAGGAATGGTCGCGGCTGTGGGTATAGATGAATCCGTAGTTCAGTGACCAGCCGTTCTTCAGTTCATGCTCCTCGCTGACGAAGGCTTTCCATTTGTTGATATGCTGACGACTGTCGGATGTGAAACTCAGTGGTGTTTCGAGCAAACGACTGTCAAGCACTTGGCGTTTATCAGTATTATAATAGGTGTACTCAACGCCCGCCTTCATACCAAACGGTGTGCGGTAGTCAAGTCGGATATCGTGCAGCCACGGCTGGCTGTCAGAATTATTGTGTGTGATTTCATCGCCAGTGGTAGAAGCGGAGCCATGGATGGTCTTATATTGGCCGTAATAGACTGTGCTCAGTCGATGCTTCGGTGCGAAGTCGTAATCCAATCCCAAGCGCATGTTGTGAGCATGCGAACGGTTCTTGAACACCCTGTCCGTCTCGATGGGAGTCACCGTGCCGTCGTGCAACGTATGGCGAGCCTCAGTCATATTGGTTGTGTATGACTTGCCATGCAGGTGGTCGTAGAGAAGGTCGGTGGTCAATTTACCCTTGCTCCAAACGAGGCTTGCCCGCTCCTCCCACATCGCATCATGCCTCTGCGCATAGCTGCCATACGCCTCGCCCTGCAACGATTCGAGGTCGCTGTGCTTCAGTACGATGTTGATGACAGTTCCGCGCACCTGGTAGCGGGCAGGGGCATTGTAGAGTACTTCGGCCTTGGCGAGACGTGAGGCGGGCATGGCCTTCAGCAATCCGTAGAGCTGTTCCTTAGTGAGCGTCTGCACCTTTTCGTCGATGATTACCGTTACGGGCTGTCCGCCAAGTGCCAAGCTCTCCTGCATCTCCACCACACTAGGCAGTTCCTTTAGGGCATCGTAGGCATTACTAACGCCTGTGCCTTCAAGCATTCGTGGCAGGTCGTACACTAATTTAGCTCCTTCAGCCTTCACCACCGGGCGTTCGCCCCTGACCATCACCTCGGGCAACGTCTGAAGCAGGCTGTCCACAGAGGCATTGTCAGATACTTGAGCATATGCCGAACAACAGATAAAAGAAAATAGATTAACTTCAAGAAGTCTAAATAAATGATTTCCCATTTGATATTTAGATATTAATGCACTTTGGCAAAAATGCCAAAGTGCATTGGTGTTAAAATCTGATACCGGTTTTTATACCGACATCACCCACATCTTTAATAGTGGGCGAAACCTGAACATCATTTCCTTCTGAATGATTGCCTCCCTTGATGGAGGATTCACCTTGATCCGTTATACGATCAAGAAGTTCCAAATTTGGTCTTTTAATAATTCTCATTTTACTTTAAATTTAATGTGTTAATAATAGAAATACATTCTCTACTCCCTTCTCCCACATACAATAGTCCTATATTGTTCAAATCATTGATTTCCTTTATTACCAACTCTTTGTCAAAAGAGAACGATTCACATATTTCGGAAACTGTTCTTATAGTTGTATTACACAGTGACAAAATCATCCAACTTAATTCATTCACATTAAACTCAATATTATGAATCTCTGAAGAATTACAATATTCAATATATCTTATTGTGTTGTTGTCTATCTGTAGTACATCATATGTAAATGAATTGTCGGCATAATATCTATCTATAATACTAAAATATTCCCATGTACTTTCTTGATATTTACGAACATACTGAAATATATAATGGTTAAAAGAATCTTCTATATACCCCTTTGGGAGCATTTCTTTTACAGCATCTGTGTAACACGTGTCTATTTCATCCTTATTTACTTTTTTGTAGTATTTGGACATGTTGTTTATTGCCAATGAGGATATGTCATGTTTAAATTGTCTTCCATTTTTAAAAAAACGCATGAAGTGAAGATTCTTTATTCCTTCATAGATGTTCTCTGCTGATTCTTCCAACAGGCCTCGAAGAATATTCATGCCACCCACGTTTATATGATATTCGAATGCCCATTTGATAAAGAATAAATTACTTGTAAATGTGTTCTTTTTGTGAATTTTTGTAAGAAGAATGTCGCTTGGGGATTCATAACCAATTTGCACATGGAAAAATCCAGCAAGATGCATCTTTTTAATTGTTGATTGGTTAATTCCTTTTGTAATAACCTCTGCAAGCATAATTCGGAACTGGGGATATTCATTCTTGATAGAAATAAGCTCATTTAATAGTGACTCAAAATTATTGCTATCACATCCTATAATATCATTATCCAAAAAAGAAAAGTCATATACTCCATATTTTTCTATATTATGTCTTATTTCTGAAGATATGGTTTTAGGAGATTTAGTTCTATATTTATACCCTTGATTTAAGAAACAAAAGTTGCATTGATTCCAATGACATCCTCGGGCACCTTCTATTGGAAAAATAATAGAATCCGTTCTATTGCCATATGCATGAATAAAATCTGAGAAATCTGTATATGGCCATTCATCTAAATTAATATATTTTTTCTTAAGGTTTTTACTTCGCACAATCAGTCCATCCATTCGATAATAAGATTGCACTATGTTAGTGTAACAACCTCCATCAGATAGTGCCTTAGCAAGATCCACAATCTCCTGTTCCCCTTCACCCCATGCAGCAAAATCATAGAATGGAAAATTTTTAATATATGCTTCCGCCAATGAAGAGTTCCCAATGCCACCTATAGCAATAAATGTATTCTGATAATTATGCTTAATAATTTCAGAAACTATTGAGGCAGGAACCCATTGAAACAGTCCCATTGACATTCCCACAAACAGGCTGTTCTGAATATTATATTCTTCACAAATACATTTTATCTTCTCCTCCAATTCTAATACGCACTGCTTGATATGTTCTTTATAGCTGAATCCAGGAATATTTGCATATTGAGGTTTTAGTCCTCGTAATAAAATTTCTTGTTTTAAAAGAGCAAGATCATCATCGTACTTAATACTCAAGTATGAAAAAAATATACTTAGCAAGGACACTTCATCATCTAAAGCTCTCTTATCATTAAAGAAATAGCTTAGGATTGTATCCTCCAACAGCATATTCCAATATATAATACGACAACTAAACCCATTCCTAACCAATGATTCTTTTAGAATTGTCATAGCGGGAGAGGGAATATAAGTTTTTGCAGGAGGGAACCAACATAGTAGAATTTCTTTTGCCATATTATTTTTTCTGCAAAATTACTATATTGATTTTATGTGGAAAAGAAAATTGCGTTTCATTTTTGTTGTGACCGTTTTATAATTGAATATAATATATTATGCTGAAAACCAATTACATACCACAAAAAGGCAACCGTTTAACCCCGTTTCCTCCCCAAAAAAGAACGGTAAGACCTATGAGATAAGTTTGCATTAACCAAATAACCCCTGACGAGCCTATTCTCATCAGGGATTGCAATGCTACTGTAGGTAGAGCAGTGAAAACTCCACGTATCTTCGTCGCTCGATGGACTTCACTTTCCTGCCCTTATAGTGGCAGAAGCGCATATAGTCGCTGAAGATGTTGCGGTTTCCTGCATCCAGTTTCTTCAGCAGCGTACTTCGTGGGCGTTTGCCTGTGCCGAGTATTGCGTATGGCCCGACATTGTACGCAAGGATAGCCAAGAGCATCTGGTCTTTGCCGTAGCCGTCAAACAGTCTGTACATCTTCATGAGGTCATGACGGAGCAGCCTGTCACCCTGTGCCTTCGTCATCGTCCTTGCACTATACCGTTCCCCTGGCTGCAACTGGTGACCCCATCCGACGTATGGATAGTTGCGGACAGTGTGCCAGCCCTCGAAATGCTTGATGATTTCCACCGCCAAGTTGAATCTCTGCAGTTCTGTCATTTGCTCCTGTGCCGTCACTGCCGACGGACAAAGCATCAGCAGAACGGCTATAGCCAGTCCTGCCAATGTCCGATGATTGCTATTGCCTGCTCTCAATGCCTTGCCCTCCTTTCTCTGTGGTTGCCGTTTCCTCTTCGTCATTGTCATTGTTAAACTTGAAATCAAGTTGCTGGCTCTGTCCGTGATTGTCCTCAATCACCACGATGAAACTGTGAGAGTCCGACGATGCAGAGGTGTAGTACAGGCGGAAGTCATCCGTCAGCAGCGGATAGCGGTCGTTGGCTTTCAGGGCTTTCTTGTTGTATTTCAGCGTACCCTTACCTTCGTATAGAAACCAGCGGATGGTGTACTGCGTGTCGCTCGTCCTGCCCTCCGCCAGCAGTGAGCAGCGGATTTCCACCGTCTCGCCCTGCGTCACCCTCAGAGGGACTGGCATAGTCTCGACATGGAACGGATAAGCAGTCTGAATATCCAGATCACTATCGCAAGCAGCGATGCAAAACACGGCGACTTGCTTTCATTGTTCGTTGAATTTTGATGGTTGATGTTGTGTTGATTCTTCACAAGAAACTCGTTGAGATCCTTGCATCCATTGTAGTCGGCAGTGTGGTCAATGACCTTTTCGCCCAGGCTGTCCTTCAGTGTCTGCACCGCCTTTCTTCCTGCATCGTCATTGTCAAGGTAAGCGTGAATGATGTCGTACTGGCTCAGCAAATCCGTTGACTTCCTCAGGTAGATGATGCTGTTCAGCACCAGATTGTCCTTTTGCGCTGCATCATGGTTGATGGTAACCGCTGAAAGGAAGTCAAAGAAACCCTCAAACACGTTGCACTCCTTACCAGACTCATTCCCAGCCTTGATGAATGTCGTTCCCTTCGGTGCAATGCACCCCTTGAAGAATTTGTTGCGCACTTCATAGCCGCCCTTTTCATTAGGAAAGCCGATGGCGAAATACCGCTTGTTGCGGAGGTCATAGTGTAGTTCCTTGCAGTAACGGCTTGCCACCTCAATGGGTATCGCCCTCTCAGCCATATACTGGCGCAAGGCATAGTGTCCGAGTGGCAACACCTCCACGTTTGAAAACTGAGGTTCCTCGTCAGGCAAGTCCTTCAGATACTCCGTTCCCTTTATCTCCGGCATCGGAAGGTTCATCGTTTCCGTGATGTACTGCGCCTGACGGATGAAGTCGTTCGACGGTATCAGTTTCCCTGCCAGCGTAAAGATGTCGCCACCCTCACCCATGCCGAAGTCAAACCACTTTTCCTTTCGGGTGTCGAGTTTGAACGAAGGGCTTTTGTCACCCCTGTAAGGCGCATGATACCACAGCACCGCACCACGCTTCTTGACGGGATGGAAACCGAGCCGACTCAGAAAGTCGGCAATCGGTGTTTCCTTGATCTTCTCTATATCCATCCCTTCCGTCAGTTGATGATGAACTTCAAGCCGATGCCGTACTGCGTATGGTTCAGATTTGAGGTGTTGCCCCATAGGAATCGTTCACGCACGTTTCCCGTCAGCACCACCTTGTCAGACAGATACCACTCCACGTTTAGCGTAGCGGCACAGCCATAGACGAAGCCGCCCTTTTCCTTCAGCCGTGAGCCGTCATCCAGCAGTTTCTCGTTCCAGTTCACCGTCTCATAACCTGCCAATGCCGATGCACCGACATAGACGAAGAACGACTTCGAGGCATCAGACAGCACCTGCTTGTAATACCCGCCTTCTGCCGTCATCTGCACCACGGGAATGGTCTGCCTGCCATACTCACCATACTCATACTTGTGGTTACGCTGCAGGTATTCCGCACCGAACACCCACTTGTTGCCGCCCTTGGTATAGGTGTCCACCGTCATGGTGCCACAGAACGAGTCACTTTTGCCGTCCACCATTCCGCCACCAATGGCGATACCCTGCATCTTCGGGAGCACTCTCTGAGCCGTAGCCTGCCCCATTGTAAGGGCAAGCACGGCAAAAGTCAATAGCATTTTCTTCTTCATGGTTCTCATTCTCACTTTTACTGGTTAGAAACTTTCAGTTCCGAGATCACCCTTGCCCTTACAAGGTCTGTGTTCTCGATGGTGAATGACTGATGTCGCCCGCCGTTCTTCTCCGCCAGTTCCACTACCAGGCACTTGTCATCTGGCAGCGTGAACTTATCCATCGTCCACACCGTGCGCTCCTTGCTGTTACCTGCTACGTTCAGCACGAAGTTCTGTGTACGCAGGGGCTGGATGACCTGCTCCTGAATGGCAGTGCGCTTTGCCATCTTCTTATCCACAATCTTCCATGTGATATAGTCCACGTCAAACGGCACGTTGCTCGTGTTCTTGATCTCCGTGTGGAAATACAGCAGACCGTTGTGCGTATAGATGCCTTTCAAGAGGAACTGGATGCCGAAGGACTTGCTGCCGATGTGCTTCACACGACGCTTGTTCTCCTTCCAGATGCTCTTCATCACCAGTCGCACCAGCACAGGACTCTCCGAGCCGAGTTCCTTCAGGTAGATGTTCATGGAGTTATTGGGACGGTTCACCGCCTCCCCGTCGTGGATGAAGTCCGTCATTTCCACATTGAGGATGCGAGGCTCACGGGCATACTTCACGTTGAAACTGTAGTAGGCACCATCCTCAGTGATGACGCTCATGTTCGTCTCTCCCTTGAAACCACGCTTGGCGGCTTTCACACGGATGACGTTCTCCGCACCGTCAGCCTTTCCGGCAATGATGTTGGCAGAGCCTAAATCGACGTAGGCGATGGCTGCAGGGAAGATGACGTGACAGGTCTTGTCAAACGTCACCTCCAGCCCGTGAGGGGGTATCATGCGGTCGTAGGTGATCTTCTTGGTATAGCCTTCAAAGAGGTCACCCGTGTTGTCACTTGTCTGTGCCAAAGCCACAGACACGATGCCCATCATCAGGGCGAAAACAGAAAAAACTTTCTTCATTGTCATACAGATTTTTGTTTGTGAATAAATGGATTGGTTGTTACTTGGTTGACTATTGTTTGTCTGCATAGAGCATGACACGGTAGTTGGACTTCAGGTGTACCTTGACGGTTCGCATCTTCTTGGCAATATACTGGCTCGTCCCCTGTATCAGCCCCTTGCCTAAGTCCGATGCCAGTTGCGCTTTTGCATCACTGGAGATATTGATGCTGCTGCCCATTGACGTACCCATGTTGGCGGCAACCTCCTTGGCGGCATTAAGCTCCATCGAGCCGGGGATGAAGATACCCTCCTGTCCGTCAGTGTCATACACATTCAGCTTCACGTTGTAGATGCTACCTGCATACTCTATCGAGGTGATGCCAATGCCCAGACGTTCGCCAGTGATCCTTGCTGAGCCAGTCACTACGGAGTTGGCAGGGATGATGATGTCACCCACACGCATCTGCTCCAACAGCCTGAGCCGTACCTTCTGTCCGTCAGTGACGGTCTGATTGCCATAGATGCAGGCTGAAATGGTGTTCTTGTCGAGTGCCGACACGATGCCGACGGCAGTATTGAAAGCCATGTTTCGCTCCACGGAATAGTCTGCCATAAATTCCTCGTTGCCCTTCTCCTGCTGGAGAGCCGACACCACCGACTTCTGCACGTTCCTCACGGGAGTCACCTGCATCTTGTCGCCCGATGTTGACGTAACAGTCTGCCCCTGCTGTTGAGTACCGCCCGGCATGTACTTCGCTGCCATCTGGTACGACTTTTCCATCAGTTCCAACTGTTCATCAACGGTGCTTTTCGGGCTTTGTAGTTCATTGGCTCTTTCCTCCAGTTCTGCGACACGCTGCCTGAGTTCCTCGTTCTCACGGCTCTGGTCGTTCTGATAGAAGCCTCCCAAAGTCGTATTGAGGTTGTTGTATGCAGCAGCCGACGAGGTGATCTTCTCCTTTGCCTTGCGGCTGGCATCATCCTCATACGCCTCTGCCGTACTGTCTGCCATCAGGCTGAAGTCACCCGTAGCGGACTGGCTTCCGTTCCCTGCCTGGTAGAGTTCACCCAGACTGCCGATAGCCTGTTCCCGTGCCTGTTGCTTGTCCTCCATCTGGCTTGCCTCGTATGCCTTGGTCTTGTCGCCGATGATGTCACCGCTGTTGGCATCGGGCATCTCCGTATTGAAGCCCTTGGCACCGAGGATG
>CADCGD010000057.1 GCA_902800925.1 uncultured Bacteroidales bacterium
AGCCAGCAGTACAGTGTTGTTCATGCGGAGCATCACACTGCCATCGGCCTGCTTTGCCACTTTCCCGGTCTCAATTGTGATGGTTCTTCCATCAGGCAACTGAATACTTTTCGTAATTACGTTCATCTTGTATTAAAACATCTAAAAATAAAAAACATGCGTCTTTGCGCAAAATCGGGCACAAAGTTACACATTATTATTATAAGAGACGAATATTTGCAAGAATATTATTGTTTTTTATGAAAAAAGGTGTACCTTTGCACTCAAATTTGGAAAACAAGCACAAAATATGAAGAAATACCTGTTGATTGCCATGGCCGTACTGGCTATCGCATCATGTAGTGAGAAGAAATACCACGTAGAGGGTACCATCAGCAACGCCAAGGACTCCTTGCTACTCTTTGAGAATGTTGGCATTGAGGAAATCACCGTTGTCGACTCTATTCGTCTGGACGAGAACGGCACCTTCAATTTCAGTGGTGCTGCCCAAGAGGCCCCAGAGTTCTACCGCCTCCGCATTGCCGGACAAATCATCAACGTTTCTATCGATTCCACCGAGACTGTTACCGTCAAGGCAGACTATCCGCAGATGGCTACCGCATACGAGATAAGCGGCTCTGATAACTGTCTGAAGATCAAGGAACTGGCACTGAAGCAGATTGACCTGCGCCAGCGCGCCATTGCCATCAGCGAGAATGAAGGTCTCACCGTCAAGGCTACTAACGACAGTATCTACAAGATTGTCAACCAGTACAAAGAGGATATCAAAAAGAACTATATCTATGCCGAGCCCAGCAAGGCCTACGCTTACTTTGCCTTGTTCCAGACACTGGGCGACATGCTGCTCTTCAATCCCCGTGCAAACCGCGAGGACATCAAGGCCTTTGCTGCCGTAGCTACCAGCTGGGACAGCTATTACCCCAACTCTGCCCGTGGTGCCAACCTGCACAACATCGCCATTGAGGGCATGAACAATATCCGTATCAACGATGCCGCCCGTGCCAAGACCATCGATACCGACAAGGTTCGTTCGGCCGGCATCATCGATCTTAGTCTGCGCGACAACAAGGGTAAGGAGCGTAAGCTCTCTGACCTGAAAGGCAAGGTGGTACTGCTCGACTTCCACGTCTTTGCCACCGAGAACTCACCAGCACGCATCCTGTTGCTCCGCGAGCTCTACAACAAATATCATGCTGAAGGACTGGAAATCTATCAGGTTAGCATTGACCCCGACGAGCACTTCTGGAAACAGCAGACTGCCGCACTGCCTTGGATCAGTGTCCGCGAAGACAATGGTCTACAGTCATCGAGCCTCACATTCTATAACGTACAGAGCATTCCCGACTTCTTCCTCATCGACCGCGGCAACAATATCGTAGGTCGTGCCCAGAACATCAAGGACTTGGAACAGGCTATCAAAAACCTCCTGTAATACGATATGATGGACCAGGATTTTGACATTAGAGAAGAGCAGCTGTCATCGAGCGAGAAGGAGTTCGAGAACGCACTGCGTCCACTGGCTTTCAACGATTTCAGCGGACAGCAGCAGGTGGTCGAGAACCTAGAGGTGTTCGTGGAAGCGGCTAAATATCGTGGTGAGCCTCTCGACCACGTCTTGTTGCACGGCCCTCCCGGACTGGGTAAGACAACCCTGTCGAACATCATTGCCAATGAGCTGGGTGTAGGTTTTAAGATTACCTCTGGTCCTGTGCTCGACAAGCCTGGCGACTTGGCAGGTATCCTGACATCCTTGGAGAAAAACGACGTCTTGTTTATCGACGAGATTCACCGTCTCTCACCTGTCGTCGAGGAGTATCTCTATTCAGCCATGGAGGACTACCGTATCGACATTATGATTGACAAGGGTCCGTCGGCACGCTCTATCCAGATTGACCTCAACCCGTTCACCTTGGTGGGTGCCACCACGCGTAGCGGACTTCTCACAGCACCGCTTCGTGCCCGTTTTGGCATCAACATGCATCTGCAGTACTATGACCCTGAGACGCTGCAGAAGATTATCGAGCGCTCGGCGAGCATTCTGCGTGTACCCATCACCACTGATGCTTCTCTGGAGATAGCCCGTCGCTCACGTGGTACGCCCCGTATCGCCAATGCTCTCTTGCGTCGTGTGCGCGACTTTGCACAGGTCAAGGGCACAGGTCGCATCGACTCCAGCATCACCAAGATAGCGCTGAAAGCACTCAATATCGACCAGTATGGTCTCGATGAAATCGACAATCGTATCCTGCTGACCATCATCGACAAGTTCCGTGGCGGTCCCGTTGGTATTACGACCATTGCTACCGCCATTGGTGAGGATGCCGGTACTGTTGAGGAGGTCTACGAGCCTTTCCTCATCATGGAGGGTTTCATCAAGCGCACCCCTCGTGGTCGTATGGTGACAGAACTGGCCTATAAGCACTTCGGTCGCAACCCCTATTCCGGCAACATTATGGAACCATCACTCTTTGAGTAATATGATAAGAACTGGTATTTTTGTAGGGTCTTTCAATCCCTTTACCATTGGCCACGACAGCATCGTGACCAGGGCACTGCCGCTCTTCGACCGCTTAGTCATTGGCGTGGTGGGCGATCAGGTGCATAAGCCCGACATGCCCAGTGCCGAAGAACGCATCAAGGCTATTGCCGACCTTTACAAAGACGAGCCACGCATCGAGGTGAAGCCGTATTATGGCCTAGCCGTCGACTTCGCACGTGCAGAAAACGCCCATTTCATCGTAAAAGGAGTGCGTTCTGTGAAGGATTTTGAGTACGAGCGCGAGCAGGCTGACATCAATCGCCAGCTCAGTGGTATCGAGACCATCCTACTCTATGCTGAACCACAATTTTCGTCCATTTCATCGACAATGGTTCGTGAACTACAGCACTTCGGCGTAGACATCAACGAATACCTCCCCCACAAGCGGAACAAATAATTTCCTCCAATTTCCCATAATTTCTTTCCAAAAACAAAAGAGATGATCACCTATTCTGCAGAGAACGTCAAATTCCCCAACATCAAGCGCCGCGAGACCACCGCATGGATTCGTCGCGTAGCTGCCACCTATGGCAAGAAGGTTGGCGAGGTGGGTTATCTGTTCTGCGATGACGAACACATCCTCGAAGTCAACAACGAATATCTGGGTCACGACTACTATACCGACATCATCACCTTCGACTATTGCGAGGATGATGTCCTGAATGGCGACCTCGTCATTTCTTTGGATACCGTTCGATCCAATGCCGAGCTTTTCCACAAAGACTACGACGAAGAGTTGCATCGCGTCATCATCCACGGCATCCTGCATCTCTGCGGTCAAAACGACAAAGGCCCTGGCGAGCGTGAACAGATGGAGGCTGCAGAAAACAAAGCCTTAGCATTGCGTTAAAAAAGGGCCATTTCATCGACCTGATGAGAATACTGTTGACGCTTATATCAACTACCATCTGCCTGCTCACTGCTTGTCAAAGGGCAGAAACGCCGTCGCCATCACTAACACAAGACGGTGGAGTGGATAGTGCTGCCATCTATCAGGAGTGGGCTTATCGGGAGATTTTCACTAATGCTTTAGATAAAGCAGAGGAATATGCCTATCGCTCTGTGATGTTGAGCCAGGATTCCGTCATCGAAAACGGTTCCATGCTACTACTCTGTTACATCTATTATCGGGAAGGGAAACAAGATCAGTTGCAAATGCTGATGCAGACCATTTCTCCTGATAACTATGCGAACGTCATGGATATACAATGGCAGGTGGAACAGGAAAAGACAAGTCATGAACGCCAGCTATATGCCATCGCCATCATACTACTGCTGCTTATTTCCGGCATTGTCTGCTATTGGTATATCCACCGGACGCGGGCACAGGCAGTCATGTATCAGCAACGAATAGACAGGGTGCGCCAGGAATTACTTAACAAGGAGTCAAACCCTACTGAGGAGTTTGCCACGTTATCCATCAATGAGGCGAAACAAGGCATCGATGTACTCTTTGCCATCATCAACGACCAGAACATCAGTCAGATGGGCAAAGAAGAGGAGCAAGCCGTACTCAAGGCACTTCCGCTCATTGATGCCCCTCTTGCAGCGCTGTTAGCCAAAGCCTCCTCATCTCTGACACCCAAGGAGACCTATTTCTGCATCATGGAGTACTACGGCAAAAACGACCGCCAAAAAGCCCGTTCCTTCTGTTGCTCGGAACAGGCTATTCGCAGCACCAAGAGCCGCCTCAACAAAAAGATCGACCTCTCTATCCTACATTTGGAGTGATATACTGGAAGCGGTCAAAATCCTTGAAACCCATCGCTTCATCCTACTTTGAAAGTGATAGGAATCACATATTTGATTCTGACAGCTTCTCCATTCAGCTTGCCGGGACTCCATTTCGGCATACCGTTCACAACCCGTAGGGCCTCCTCATCGAGAGACGGATAGACACTCTTTACGACTTTGGCCTCCGTGATGCGTCCATCCCTTTCCACCATAAAGGAGACGATAACGCGTCCTTGCACACACGTGTCCTTACAATCGTCTGGATAACGCACATTCGCTGCAAGATATTCCAACAGTGCATTCTGACCACCAGGGAACGAAGGCATTTGTTCTACCCCACAACTCCAAATTTTTTCCTTTACTTTCGTTACAGCAGGAGGCGCAGGTTTGGTTTCCATCGCACATTCTGTCATTTCACTACATGCAGACAAGGCAATTAGACTTGCCATGATACAAATAATAGATTTACCTCTTGTCATAGTTTACAACATTATTATGGTTTTGATGTTGCAAAGATACAACAAGAAAATAGCGATGTCAAGAGGCATCGGACGATTGACACAAAAAGAAAGTATATTTTACTGACTATCAAACACTTGACTTCTCTTAAACCCAAGTATTGACACAACAAAGCAATCCTTCTATATCAAGGATTCTATCTCCTGAAGGCTGTTGGCCACACAGATATAGTCGCGCCATCGTCCACGCACCATGCCCCGTTGTTGCAAGTCGTCAAGCATAGCGATAGTGGCATCCCAGAATCCTAACATATTATATAGGATAACACGCTTGTGGTGATAGCCGATGGTGTAGGATGCTGCAACGGTAAACACCTCATCGAGAGTGCCCACCCCACCAGGCAATGCGATAAAAACGTCGCTCTCATCGAGCATCAGCTGCTTGCGCTCACTTAGGTTGTTGCACGTCACTACCCTATCATTATACTGCGACGTGCGTCCTGTCTCCTCCACAATCGAGGGAACCACACCCACTGTCTGGCCGCCAGCCTCCTTGACAGCTTTTGCCAAACACTCCATTAGCCCTTGGTTCACCCCACCAAAGACAATCACATGACCATTCTTTGCCACCCATCGTCCCAGTTCCTCAGTCAACTGAAAATAGGCAGCATCAATCTGGTTGTTTGCCGAACAGAAAACGCCAATATTCATATTTATTCTATTATTACTGTTGCAAAAGTACAGAATTATTTTCATTCTCCATACGCAATCCTCAAAGAATTTTGCAAACTGGGCTTGCAGAGTGTGTCAATATCGCTAATTGAAGAATTGCTACCTGCCTGTGTATTAGCAACTTAACCATTTCTATCTGTATCAATGGCATGATGGCTATTGACAAGAGCTTTTTTATTTACTACCTTTGCATCGACATACTTATCAATCAAGAGTGTTAATCCAATGGAATGGAGTCGCCAGTTGGTGTCAAGGGGCGCAAATGACAGGCAGCTGACGACTCCGTTATTTAAAAAAAAGTATGAAAGATGAAAAAGAGAATGATTAGTTTTTCCTTGGCCATCTGTATGGTCGTTCTGTCAATGGGATGCAAAGGAGGTCAACAGGAGTCGGCCTCTGATGAGACGGACATGAGCAGCCAAGAGGAGAAAACGCTTATACGTAAAGGGAACGACTTCTCGCTGAAGCTGTTCCAAGAGATTGCCGAGAATGAACAGGACAAGAACGTGTTCATCTCAACTATCGGCATATTCTATTCCATGAACATTATTAATAATGTGGCATCAGGTGCTACACGTCAAGAGATCTGTAATGCCTTGGGTGTTGACACGACAGCCATGAGGCGTATCAACTCATTCTGCCGTAGACAGATACTTAGCCAGGCTGCAGTCACGAAAGACGATTTCCTAGGTCCTTCATCCTATATGCGGACTGCCGCATTGTTTCAGGCTGGTAGTGCTGTGAACATCAACGAATCCTTCCAAGATATACTGGAGCAATACTATTTTGCACGCGTCGTCAAAGGCGATATGAATGACGCGATGCAGCAGGATATTGACAAATGGTGTCATGAACGAACAGAGGGAATCATCAACAGTTTCCCCATTGAACAACGAGACGCTCAATCTGCCAACCTGCTGGTAGCTAACCTCTTCAATGGCAGATGGGTTCTGAAGTTTTATAAAGAACACACGAAGAAAGAGCCTTTCTATAACGGAACGAGTATGACAGTAGAAATGATGAATAAAACGAATAAAGAGCATGTGTTCACTTATGCAGCCATGAAGGACTTTTCTATTCTCAGCATGCCCTATGTAGGGGATTATACGCTCTACGTCATTCTGCCAGAGAAGAAGGACGGCCTGCCAGCAGTACTGAAATCTCTTGATGGAGAGAAACTGAGAAATGCCATCTTCATGTTAAAGACCTATGATATCGTCCATATCAAGTTACCCAAGTTTGAAGTAGCGTATTCTTTCAAAGCCAGTGAGTATCTTGCGTCGTTAGGCATCAGCAAGCTGTTTAGCAGTTCTTCAGAGTTGGATGGAGTTCAGGCTGCCCCCATGAAGATTAGCAACATCACGCAGAAAACCAAAATCATCTTAGATGAAGACGGAACGAGAGCAGGAGCCATCACATCCTCCTCCTTTGCAACGCTGAGTGAAAAGATGAATCCCACAGAGGCCTACTTCTATGCCGATCATCCCTTTGCCTATATCATCCAAGATCCATTCGGCAACTTCTGCTTCATGGGCACATTCTGGGGATATGAAAAGGAATGAAGCAAGTGACATGAGAGTCATGAGAAAGCCTTCTCCATCCTATATTTATTTGTCTAATATTTGGTAACAAAGAAAGAAATGGTTACCTTTGCAGAATTATTTAAACAACCAATGATGAAAAGAACAATATTGACGTTGGTCACGTTGCTGAGCATGCTTTCCGCCTGGTCGCAAACTGACGAGATAAGTAAGGAACAGGCGGACAAGTTGAATGCTATTACCATCAAGTTGATGGACCAGAAACGATATGACG
>CADCGD010000058.1 GCA_902800925.1 uncultured Bacteroidales bacterium
CGACAACCAGGGTGATTGGAAAATAGCCTTCTTCGAAGATTGCGCCATCTACGATTGCAAGTTCTGGAACTACAAGCAGTGCGACGTAAACCAGAAGACAGGTGAGGCCACCATCGTCATGACCAACGGTAATGATGAATTGAAAGTCACTATCGGCAAGGATAAGAAAGGCCAGCGTCAGATACAGATTGGTAACAATAAGGCTGTGTATTCGATGATTACCAGTCGTTTCTTGCCCGACTATCCAATGAAGGACACACGCACAGGTTTTGTGAACTCTGGCTATAAGGAGGATACCATCACCGTTGTAGGCTGGATTAAGGATATACCGGAGCAGTTCAAACATCTGAAAACTTTCGATTTCGGTTATAATGACCTCTATACCGACGAACAAAAGGCTGTCTATGCTGATCTTGATGAACAGGGACGCTTCACTGTGAAGATTCCTGTCCTGAACACTACGGAGTTCTTCATGGACTGGCAACGCTGCTTTGTTCGTACCATGTTCGAGCCTGGCAAGACCTATTTCCTGCTCTACGACTTCAAGGAAGGGCGCCGTTTCTTCATGGGTGACGACTGCCGCCTGCAGAACGAACTCTTCAAATATCCGCTCGACTGGAAGACCATCAATATGTATGATGGGCTGGAGACTGCCGGCAAGGGAGATACAGAACTCTTTGAACCATACATTACCTCGGTCGATAGTCTCATCAAGACACAATACGCCTACATCGACGCGCTCTGTGACCAGCATCCCACGCTCTCCACTCGCTTCAACCTTTACAGAAAGGGCAATACGCTGACGCAGCAGGCACGTGCCTTTGGTCAGGCCCGCTTCCGCGCCAAAGATATGCAGCTCTCTGACCATGCCCGTCGCTATGCTTACGACATGTTCTGGACGAAGATAGGGAAACCTTATACACTGCACCGCGACCTCGGCGGATTCTTGAACGACTATCTTGACGATGCCGTCCGGGCACGCAATGGCGTATCCGCCTTCAGCCTCCGTGACCACTACAAGGAGTTTGCCTCCAACGATGAGGAAATGGCAGTGCTCACACGTTGGAAGAAATGGATTGACGAGGTTACGCCCATCATCGATGCAGAACCCACCGTGGAGGCGAAGATAAGTAAATCACGTGAACTCGATTCGCTGAATGCCGGCGTGATGCAGGAGGTGAACAAGATTCTCGAAACACCGAGGTCCCAGAAGGTCATCTATGGTGGCTTGCTCATCAGCAACTTGAAAAATCATTCTATGGCGCTCGACTCACTTGGTGCTGAACCATTTATCAAGAACATCTGGCTCGCCCGACAAGCCCTCAACCATATTGACCATGAGCGAACCTCGCTGGCGCCCAATGTCTTGGACACCATTAAGGGCATGATTAGCAATCCCACCTGCATTGCGATGATTGAAAAGCAGAACGACCACTACCTCGCCATTGAAAATCGCGAGTTCGACAAGTTGGTGCTCAAGTCATCAGATAACCTCAAGGATATCTCTGAGGGTGAGGCCCTGCTGAAGAAGATTCTAGAACCATATAAAGGCAAGTTCGTGCTTCTGGATATCTGGGGAACATGGTGCGGACCGTGTAAAGAAGCCCTCAGCCACTCTACCGAGGAGTATGCCCGTCTGAAGGACTACGACATCCAGTACCTTTATCTGGCCAATCGCAGTCCGCAGACGGCGTGGGAGAACGTCATCAAGGAGTATAATGTTAGCGGTCCTAACGTAGCCCACTACAACTTGCCCAGCGAACAGCAGGATGCTATTGAGCGTCATCTGAACGTCCATAGCTTCCCCACCTACAAGCTTTTCAATCGCAACGGTGAACTACTTGACATCAAAATTGACCCCTTCCACCTCGAAGAACTGGCACGGTTGTTGCAGCAGATGAAATAAAACGATGGAAAGACAGAAAGAGATATATCAGGTGACGCTGGTGGGCGGTGTGGTCAATGTGGTGCTGCTCGTCTTCAAGTTCGTGGCAGGCATCCTTGGCCATAGTGCTGCGATGGTGGCCGATGCCGTCCACTCCCTCAGCGACTTCATCACCGATATTATCGTCATTGTCTTTGTGCACATCAGCGGCAAACCGCAGGATAAGTCGCACGACTACGGTCACGGTAAGTACGAAACGCTGGCGATGACCATCATTGGCGTGGCATTATTGGTAGTGGCTGTTGGCATTGTCTATGGCGGCATCATGAAGATTGTCGCCTGGGCAGGTGGTGAACAGTTGGAGGCACCAGGAACACTGGCACTATGGGCTGCCCTGTTGTCCATCGTGCTGAAGGAGGCTGTCTATCATTATTCGATGGCCAAGGCGCGTCAGCTACAATCGCAGGCTGTTGAGGCCAATGCGTGGCATCATCGCAGCGATGCCCTGTCGTCCGTTGGTACGGCCATCGGCATCGGTGGCGCTATTTTCCTTGGTCAGCGCTGGACGGTACTCGATCCTGTGGCCTCTATCATCGTGGGTATGTTTATTGTCAAGGTGGCTATCGAACTCCTGCGTCGTGGTATTGGCGATCTGTTGGAGCAGTCGTTGCCCGATGAGGTGGAGGAGGAGATACTCCAACTGGCAGGTTCTGTCGATGGAGTGAACATGCCCCATGCCCTTCGTACCCGTCGTATAGGCAACCACTACGCCATCGAACTGCATATCCTGATGGATCCTGACATCACGCTGCGTGAGGCCCATGACAAGGCCTCGGAGGTAGAACAGCTGTTACGTAGTCATTATGGGCAGGAGACCCATATTGCTGTTCATGTAGAGCCGCGATGATAGTGTGACCGTAAAAAATGATACATGAGAAAAAGTCCATGAGACAAAGCGTATGACTGAGTCTCATGGATTTTTTGTACCTTTGTGCCGAGAAAAGAACTAACCCAATGAGACAACTATTCATTCAACTATTCCTGATGGTGGCCATGGGAGCTATGGCAGCTCCCATGAGCTCACCCAACGGTAAGATAACAGTGACTGTTGATGGTCACGCTTTTAAAGTATGTTATGAAAAGCAGCAAGTGCTCGACATTGTTGAGGCTGGTGTCGACGCCACCGCTACTGTTACACTGACACAGCGCATCAAGACCGACTACCACATGCTGACGGGTAAGCGTAGCCACTGCACCAACGAGGCCAATGAATATCAGATAGGCACTACCGTACTTCGTGTCTATAACGACGGCATCGCTTTTCGTACATCAACCCTCAACCCTCAGCCGTCTATCGCCTACCGTATCCCTGAAGGTACCCGTCGTTGGATGCAGCAGTGGTGCGACTCCTACGAGGGTTTCTTTCCCTTGTCCACCACCTATAAGGTAGCTCCTGTACCATCGTATAGTGGTACCTTTAAGTCTGCCGAGGGTTGGAACAACCGTTGGGGATATCCGGCATTGTTGGAGAGCCTCCCCCTATCCCCCTCCAAAAGGAAGGGGGAAGAGGCAGTCTATGTGTTAATCTCTGAGGCAAATATCGAGCACGGACAGAGTGCGTCGTGTTTGTATAATGACGGGGAACTGTTCAAGGTGGTAGAGGCGGAACTATCCTCTAACCCCTCACCTCTAACCCCTCACCACTCTCCCTGGCGCGTGGCGATGATCGGTAAGTTGGCTGATGTCGTGGAATCGACGCTGATTACGGATGTCTGTGAACCCTGCAAGATTGCCGATACCAGTTGGATACAGCCTGGTGTGGTGTCGTGGATTTACTGGGCCTACAACCACGGTTCCAACGACTATAACATCATCAAGAAATATGTCGATATGGCGGAGACGCTCCGTCTGCCCTACGTGCTCATTGATGCCGAGTGGGACGAGATGGACAAGGTGGCTTCTAACAATGGCAAAACCATCGAGGATGCCATCAATTACGCAAAGTCCAAGGGCGTCAAGCCCCTCATCTGGTATAACTCATCGGTAGGGTGGGTCGATGGCGCCCCTACGCCGAAGTTCCGCCTGAACAAACCCGAAGACCGTGAGAAGGAGTTTGCCTGGTGTGAAAAGATGGGCGTGGCTGGCGTGAAGATCGACTTCTTTTCTGGCGATACCCAGCGCAATATGGACTTCCAACTCGACTTGTTGGAGTCGGCTGCCCGTCACCACCTGCTTGTCAACTTCCACGGTGCTACCATTCCCCGTGGTTGGCAGCGTACCTGGCCGAACCTCATGTCAACAGAAGGCGTCTATGGTGCGGAGTGGTATAACAACGTAGCAACGTTCACCCATCAGGCCGCCTGTCATAATGCTACGTTGCCTTTCACCCGCAACGTCATTGGTCCGATGGACTATACCCCCTGCACATTTAGTGATTCGCAGCATCCGCATATCACCACCCACGGTCACGAACTGGCCTTGACGGTGCTCTTCGAGAGTGGTTTGCAACACTTGGCCGACCGCCCCGAGAGCTATCTTGCCCAGCCGCAGGAAGTTCAGCAGTTCTTTTCCACACTGCCTGCCGCTTGGGATGAGACCCATCTGGTGGCTGGTTATCCTGGTGAATATGTCATCATAGCCCGTCGCAGTGGTAACAAATGGTATCTGGCAGGTATCAATGGTACTGACAGCATTAAGGAGGTTCCTCTTCCCTTCAAAGGCAAGAATGTTACATTATATACTGACGAACCAGGAAAAGAACATACGTGGCGTATAGAGAAACAGAAAAAACTACCAAAAAGTTTTGTTTTTCAACCACGTGGTGGCTTTTGTTACATTTGGAAAAATTGATGAAACAAAAGAGAAAGCTACTTTAAATAAAAGTATGTATCTTTGCACTCGAAATACAACGCTACACTCTGCACCTTTAGGTCAGAGGAACCATGTCAACCGTTTTGTATGAAAAGATTTGTTTTAGTAGTAATATTATCATTAGTAGTTTGTTTTGTAACCGTTGATGCTGCTGGGAAGCGTCCCAGCAGCTCAGACGGATTTTTCCTATTATTTGGTGAGCACCACCATGCACCTGATGCCTGGTGCTCCGATTATGCGCTCCAAGGACTTGAAGAACTGGGAGACCATTGGTTACGTCTACGACCGTCTCACCGACTCGCCCAAGTACGACCTACAGGAAGGTACCGTCTATGGACGTGGTCAGTGGGCAACTTCCTTGAAATACCACAATGGCCGCTTCTATGTGCTCTTCGCTCCCAACGAGCAGGGCGCTATGGGCGACACCTATATTTATAGTGCTGAGGACCCAGCCGGTGAGTGGACGTTGGTATCGCGTATGCGCCACTTCCACGACTGTTCGCTGTTCTTCGATGATGACAACCGTGTATATGTCATCTATGGCACAGGCGAGCTGATGGAGCTGAAACCCGACCTCTCGGATGTCATTGAGGGTTCACACATGCGGATATTCCAGCGTGAGGCCGACGAGACCGGTCTGTTGGAAGGATCACGTGTTATCAAACATAACGGTCGTTACTACCTGCTGATGATTTCCCACGTCTATGCACCGGGACGTCATCGTCGTGAGGTGTGCTACCGTTCTGACAATATCCGTGGCCCCTACGAGAAGACCACCATTCTGGAGTCTGACTTCGGCGGCTTCTCCTATTTGGCACAGGGTACCATCGTCGATTCACCCGATGGTGATTGGTATGGCATCATGTTCCAGGACCGTGGTGGTGTAGGTCGTGTACTTACATTGTCACCTGTCCGCTGGATTGATGGCTGGCCTATGCTGGGTGACGAGATGGGTCGTGTACCCGACGAGGTACGTCCTTTGGTCAGTGGTCAACCTGAGAAATCAATCATCTGCAGTGACGACTTCTCTGCTGAGAAGCTCGGCTTACACTGGCAGTGGAACCATAACCCCGTTAATACTGCTTGGTCGCTGACCGAGCGTCCTGGATTCCTGCGTCTGAAGACCAGTCGCGTTGTCCCCAACCTCTACCTTGCTCCCAATACGTTGACACAGCGCATGAAGGGTCCGAAGTGTAGTGCCGTTGTCGTCCTCGACTTGTCACACATGAAGGCTGGCGACCGTGCCGGTTTTGCCGCTTTCAACGATGAGACGGGAGCCCTGATGGTCAAGAAAGACGGCAAGAAGCTGACACTCTGTGCTGCTGAGCTCTCTGTCAAGCTCTCTCAGCGCGACAAGGTTGTGGAGGATGCTACAGAGAAGATTATCGAGAGCATTCCCTTGAACACCAATAAGATATGGCTGCGCATCGATGGCAACTTTGTGCCACGTACCGATATCGCCACCTTCTATTACAGCCTCGACGGTGAGAACTGGCAGAAGATGGGTAACGACTATCGCATGCGCTTCGACTGGCAGCGTTTCTTCATGGGTTCGAAGTATGCGCTGTTTAACTTTGCCACACAAAAGACCGGCGGCTATGTTGACGTCGACTCCTTTACAATAGAATAACACTAACTAATTTATCAACTAATTGACAACTCCACTTTGCAAATGTAAAAGTTCTGCAGAGTGGAGTGTCTTTTTTGTGTATTATACAGCGAATATACAAAAATGCGTGTTGCTTTTACGCTTTTCTTCGCTGACTTTTTTGTACCTTTGTGCCGCAAAAAAGTAACATAATCAAACCATGTTTAATAATTACAAAGGATTCCACTTGGTTGATACGTATCATGCTATGCGTCATCAACGTAAATACCATCCTACCGATGGTACCAAACGCGTTATCAAGATTGCCTTGGTGGCGCTCGTCACATTATTATTATGGAATATGCCTACCGAGTGGTTTGGCATCCAGAACCTTACCATCGTTCAGCAGCGTGTAATTGCAATCTTTGCTTTTGCTACACTGATGTGGATTCTCGAAATCGTTAGTTCGTGGGCCACTTCTATCGCCATCATAGTATTGATGCTATTGTTCTGTACGGATAGTGGTATTGCACCGATGGTCAACGAGGAAGAGGTGGGCAAGCTGCTCTCATACAAGGGTGTTATGGCTTGCTTTGCCGACCCTGTTATCATGCTGTTCATTGGTGGATTCGTACTGGCTATTGCCGCTACTAAGACCGGTCTTGATGCACAGCTGGCAAAGGTGCTATTGCGTCCATTCGGCACACGCAGTGAGATGGTACTCTTGGGATTCCTGCTCGTTACAGGACTGTTCTCTATGTTCGTATCAAACACTGCTACCGCAGCCATGATGCTGACCTTCCTGACTCCTGTGTTCCGTCAGCTGCCTCCCGAGGGTAAAGGCCGTATTGCTTTGGCCATGTCAATCCCTGTAGCTGCCAACCTGGGTGGTATGGGTACTCCTATCGGTACTCCTCCCAACAATATCGCACTGAAGTACCTGAACGATCCTGAGGGTCTGAACATGGGTCTTGGCTTCGGTCAGTGGATGATGTTTATGTTCCCACTCGTTATCGTGCTGCTGTTCATCAGCTGGCGCCTGCTGCTGAAGTTCTTCCCATTCAGTCAGAAGACTGTCGAGCTGAAGATTGATGGCGGCATGCAGAAGGGATTCCACTCTAAGGTGGTTATCTTCACCTTCATCCTTACAGTTGCACTCTGGCTTTCTGACCGCGTAACCGGCATCAACGCCAACACCGTGGCTATGCTTCCATTCTGCATTTTCGCCCTTACGGGTGTTATCAATAAGCGTGACCTTGAGCAGATTAACTGGAGTGTTATCTGGATGGTAGCCGGTGGTTTCGCACTGGGTTATGGTCTTAACGCTTCTGGTCTGGCAGCCAATGCCGTAGAGAGCATTCCATTCGGCGAGTTCTCACCGCTGATTATCCTGTTCCTCGGTGGTGCCATCTGCTATGTGCTCAGCAACTTCATCTCGAACTCTGCTACGGCAGCCCTGTTGATGCCTATTCTCGCTGTGGTCTGCGGTGCTATGGGCGACAAACTCGATCCTATCGGTGGTACGGGTACCGTCCTCATCGGTGTGGCTATTGCTGCTTCCAGCGCCATGATCCTGCCCATCTCTACGCCCCCGAATGCCTTGGCTTTCGCTACAGGCTATGTCAAGCAGGGTGACATGTCGAAGATAGGTATTATTATGGGTATCATCTCCATGGTTCTTGGCTTCGGCCTTGTTTACCTCATGGGTACCCTGAAATTAATATAGTGGTTAGTGGTTAGAGGTTAGTGGTTAGAGAATACTGGATAAATACAGAAAAACGTATGAAAATGGGAGCAGAAGAACTATTCTCTAACCCCTAACCTCTAACTCCTAACTCCTAATTTCTCACCTCTCATTATACTTTTTTCCTAACTTCTCCGTTATTATTGATGATGAAGAAAGGATTGTTGGCTATTGGCTGCTGGCTGTTCGCCGTAGGCATGCAAGCACAGGAGTCGCAGGAAGTGTATAGCTTTCTGCGCTTGCCCGTCTCTGCCCACGTCGCTGCGCTGGGTGGCGACAATGTGACGCTGACCAACGATGATGCCACCGTCATCTTCCATAATCCGGCCCTCATCACGGGTGTCTCCGACAAGACGCTGAACGTCAACTTCATGACCTATATGGAGGGATGCACCGTTGCTTCGGCCTCATTTGTCAAGGCCTACAAGGAACGAGCCTCGTGGGGCGTCAGTGGACAGTATATGTCGTATGGGGAAATCAAGGAGACTACCGTTGCCAACCAGCAGACGGGCACCTTCTCGCCCAAGGATATCGCACTGGCAGGCTCCTTTGCCTACCTGCTCTCCGACCGTATCAGTGGTGGTATTACGGGACGTTTCATCTCGTCGACCATTGGCAGTTATTCGTCGGCAGCTGTTGCTGTCGACCTCGGCTTGAACTACCAGGACACGGAGCGTGGCTGGTCGGTGTCTGCCGTTGCACGCAACCTCGGTGGACAGATCAAAGCCTATGATGATGATTTCGAACGCATTCCTTTTGACCTGTTGGTGGGTGTCAGTCGGCAGTTGCCGAACGCACCGCTTACGTTTCATGCCACCTTGGCACGCTTGAACAACTGGGATCAGGCATTCATCAAGCACCTTGCCGTAGGTGCCGACATCCGTCTCGGCTCCACCATCTTTGTCTCAGGCGGTTATAACTTCCGTCGCAGTAGTGAGATGAAAATCTATGAGGACGAAGATACGTCCAGTAATCATGGTGCCGGCCTCTCCCTTGGTGCTGGTCTGGAACTGGAACGTTTTAAGTTGACGGTAGGTTACGGCAAGTACCACGTATCTGCCTCCTCCCTCCTCGTCAACCTCTCCTACGTCTTTTAATTATTTGCCTGGTATTTCGCTGGGGTAGTGCCAGTGTATTGCTGGAAGATTTGGTGGAAGTACTTGCGGTCGTTGAAGCCACAGTAGTCGGCAACACTTTCTACCGACCAGTCGCGGTGCTCGACAAGGACGCGCTGGGCCTCTTTGATGCGTAGCGAGGCGACCAGTCCTGCCAGCTTCTTGTATTCTGACTGGCGCAGCCACAACTGCAGCTGCTTCTGGGGAACACCCATCTGACGGGCCACGATGCTCAGCGTCAGGTTGTGTTCACGGTATGCACCGCTGGAAATCCAGCGGTCAAGTGAAGAGTGAATAGTGAATAGTGAAGAGTTTGCTTCCGCTGCAGAGTCTGCACTTGACACATCTGCGGTAGCAAACTCTCCGTTCTCCGTTCTCCACTCTCCGTTCTCCATTCTTCATTCTTCATTCTTAATTCTTCATTCATCTCTGCTTCTTCCACTTGCTCCACGTCCTTACTGACACCGTAGGTGTAGAGGCTGATGGTAGAGTAGGAGATGGAGAAGAAGAAGCCGATGGAGAAGATGACGAGGGGGGCGCCCTGCATGAAGATGACTAGGGGAACGATAAATGCCAGCAGCGTCATGGTCTTCATGCTCAGTCCCATCCATCCGAAGAGGTCGCGGCGCTCGCGGTCGTAATATTCGTCGACGGCCAGTTCCAGCTGCTTATAGGCTTTATACTGCATGGTGAAGATGCCGCTCTGCATCAGTACGTAGAGTACGGAGGCGATATATTCGGCGGTGCGCAGGGCAGTAGACTCCCCGCGGAGGGGTATGCCGTCGAGCACTACCGTACCTATTAATATAATAGCTGCGACGACACAGGGCACTGACACGCCGAGCCATTCCTTCCTGCTGACGCGTCCCTGGCGCTGCACATAGAGGATGGACATGCCGCAGAGCAGCGTGGCGGGCGTGAAGAACAGCAGGTTGCACAGCACCCCCTGGGTGATACCCATCTGACGGAAGCCACCGCCCCCACCGACTACATTTATTTCTACGACGGCTATACCGATTCCGAAATGGACGTGCGTATCAAGGACGGACAGATCCTGTCGGATGGCAGTCATCTCTTTAGTGGTGCCCTCACACATAGAGAGGACTCTTATGATGGGAGAAATGATGAGGAATTTGAGGTCTATAGGCTGCGCTATGGCCACACCCTGCGACCCTATACTGGCAGTCTTCTGGCCGACAACGACAGCGACAAGCCTGCGGGCAGCAAGAATGCCGACATCATCAGCACCCTGGACGATGGAAACACGCACACCGTTGCCCTGCAGAACCGCATCATCTACCAAGACGATGAGTGGTCCACGCTGTGTCTGCCCTTCGATGTGGACCTAAACGATACTTACGACACACCGCTTGAGAACACTACGGTGATGGAGCTGGATGTAGATGGCACGTACGATGGGTACTATGCCGACCCCGAAGGGGAATATAAGACCGGTTTCGATGCCTCCAGCGGCACGCTCTATCTCTTCTTCAAGGAGGCCACGAGCATCAAGGCCGGCAAGCCCTATCTTGTGAAATGGGAATCATTGGGAACTGGTGCCGAAGGCATTCGAGCCCAATACTACAACCCCGTCTTCAATGACGTCACCATCAACAACAGCGACGAAGCCCAGGCCCGCAGCACCGTCACCAGTCAGGACGGCAAGGTAAGCTTCTGCGGCAGTTATGCCTACCAGTCGTGGGCCAGCGAAAACCGCAGCATCCTGTTCCTGGGTGCGGATAGTTACCTCTACTGGCCCCTGGCCGGAGCCCATCTCGGTGCCTTCCGCGCCTACTTCCGGCTGAACGGACTCACTGTAGCCAACATCAACAGTGCCCGCTGGGGATTCGGCGACGAAGGCGAAACCACTTCGCTACGCGAAATGAGGAATGAGGAATTAGGAGTTAGGAATTCTGGTTACTATAACCTCGACGGGCGGAAGCTGGATGGCAAACCGACTACGAAGGGACTGTATATCCATAATGGCAAAAAGGTCGTGATTAAATAATTCGTGGATTAAATTATTCCGATTAATCTAATTCGTTTCTTAAAACAAGAGCAAGATGAAAAAGATATATCAGAAGCCTGCAATTCGGGTGATAAAGTTACAGCAGACTTGTGCCATCCTTACTGGCAGCGAGGTTTACGATACCTATGGCAATGGTCCCGGGGGTATAGGTGGCGGCAGTAGCTCGGGAGGGCGCTCACGCGAGTGCGACTTCGACGATGACGACGGCGATGACTTCGACCTCGACGAGTAATCTCTGTTAATAAAGTGTTAACGAATTTTTTCGGCCTCAAAGAAGTAAAAAAGTGGGTTAAGCCTACATGGCGCCACTTAACACGTTGATATGTAGTTGTTTAACCTATGTAGGCTTGCCTTTTAAGCCTACATAGAGCCTACATAAACCTACATAGAGGTAATTATCTAGAAAATATGTCAAATTCTCTAGAGAATTTCCGGAATTCTCTAGAGAATTTTCTAATTATACAGCTAATACAGACGCGGGAACAGCTGTCCTAGAGCGAGCAACAGCTAAAACGGAAGTGTTAACAACTGATAATATGTCAAATCAGATTACTTTTTATGTAGGCTTTATGTAGGCTTAAAAAGTAAGCCTACATATGTTAAAACATTGAATATCAATCAGTTAACCATTGTCATGTAGGCTAAAGCCACTTTTTGCCTCTTTTGAGGTTCTGCGTCAATTTGGGTGGTAATTTATTGTTGCATTATTTAACTAACTACCTAATAATCAATACATTAGTTAACTAAATAAAGTTGCAGATGTGCG
>CADCGD010000059.1 GCA_902800925.1 uncultured Bacteroidales bacterium
TGGCTTGAATATTCACAACCTCCTTGGTACTCGTTACTACCGCAGTGGTATGAACACTAACATTATCCCCCAGCAGGGGCGTTGGTTCCTCGCCAGTGTCGGCATCAAACTATGAAATGTATGAAACAGATATGTGATTTTATCGCTCGATGGATGGGGGCAATGGTGCTGTTGGTGGCAGCATTGGCGCTGGCGGTGCCAGCATCGTTCGAGTGGATTGACACTTGGGCAATCAACCCCATGCTGGGCGTCATTATGTTCGGCATGGGACTGACGCTGTCGCCCCAGGATTTTAAGATTGTACTGAGCCGTCCCAAGGACATTCTTATAGGCTGTCTCACACAGTTTACGGTGATGCCGCTGTTAGCACTCGGACTGACTTGGGCCTTTGCGCTACCTAGTGAGTTGGCCATTGGCGTTATCCTCGTAGGCTGTTGCCCAGGTGGTACGGCGTCGAATGTCATTACCTATCTGGCCAAGGGTGATCTGGCACTCTCCGTGGGTATGACTGCCGCGTCGACGTTGCTGGCACCACTGCTGACACCGCTACTGGTATGGGCACTGGCTGGCACCATGGTCGATGTGGATACGGTAGGTATGCTCATGAGCATCGTCTATGTGGTTATTGCGCCTATTGCGTGCGGACTGTTTTGCCAACGTTTCTTGCCTAGTGTGACCAAGTGCGTCATGCCCTATCTGCCAGCTTTCTCTTCGGTGGTGATTGCACTGGTGGTGGGCATCGTCGTGTCACATAATGCCGGCAGACTGCTGACCGCCGGTCTGCTTGTTGTGGCAGTCGTGATGGTTCATAACCTGCTTGGACTTGGCATCGGCTTCGCTGTCGCCCGCCTGCTGCATCTACAGAAACCTAAGTGCGTGGCACTTAGCATTGAGGTGGGCATGCAGAACTCGGGTCTAGCCTCATCGCTTGCCGTACTGCATTTTGCTGCCTATCCGCTGGCCACCATCCCAGGCGCTGTCTTCAGCGTATGGCATAACATTAGTGGGGCATTGATAGCGAAATTATATTCATTTAATATTACTAACGAGACAAAGAAAAATGATTGAATTGAAGAATGAACAGCTAACCATAAAGGTGGCTGAGATGGGAGCAGAGCTCCAGAGTGTGATGGACAACGAGGGTAGGGAGTATATGTGGCAGGCTGGTGAGAAGTGGCCGAGACATTCGCCTATCTTGTTCCCGATTGTCTGCAGTGTGAACAACGATACCTACGTGGTGGATGGCAAGGAGTACCACTTGCCCCGTCATGGCTTTGCCCGTGATACAGAGTTTACGGTGGTCAGCCAGTCGGAGGAGAAGGTGACGCTGGCGTTGCATGATTCGGAGGAGACACTGAAAGTGTATCCCTACCGCTTCAACTTGGCCATCACCTATCGTCTGGAGGACAACAAGGTCCACGTCATCTGGCATGTGGAGAATACCGATACACAGGAGATTCACTTCCAGATTGGCGGTCATCCTGCCTTTAACGTGCCTGGCGGTAAACTGGAAGGTATGATCAAGCTGGACAATGAAGAACCGATGGATTCGCTGAAGAGCTATGCTGACGGCAGTAACGATATGGTAGAGATTCCCTTGGAGGCTGATATGGGTATCTTGGAACTATCTGACAACTTCTTCCGTAACGACTCGGTGAAGATTCATAAGTGTCAGACTCACCGTGCCATGCTGATGGATACCAACGGCGAACCGGCAGTGACCGTGGACTATAAGACACCTGTCATTGCCTTCTGGAGTCCTTACGGCAAGCAGGCTCCCTTCGTATGCATAGAGCCATGGTATGGACTGGGCGACCCCAGAGATTTCAAGGGTGAGTTCAAAGACAAACCCCTGATGAACCACTTGTTGCCTGGTGCCTCGTTTATGAGTCGTTATACCATAACTATCGGCTAAATGCAATAATCTGCACGCGCATACGTTATAATAAGGTATGCAGTGGACAGATCGTATCAGACAAGTTAAGATCATATTGGTGATGGCTGCGGTGATTATCGCCGTAGCATCACTTTTGGTATCACACTTTCTGGTGCGTGACCTCTCTGTTGAGGAGCGTCACCGTATGGAGGTGTGGGCACAGGCCTTGCATGCACTGAACAAGGCTGACGAGACGACCGACCTTTCGCTGGTGTTGAGCGTGATGGAGGGTAACAACACCATTCCCGTTATCGTGGTGAACAGTGAAGGTGGCATTGACGACTATCGTAACATCAAGGATATAGACGATAGTCAAGAACCCATAGAGAATAACCAAAAGCTGAAAGACTATGCCCGTCGTATGATTAAGGCTGGTGACACGATACGCGTTGGTCAGCAGCTGGTATGCTACGACGACTCCATCATGTTGAAGCGCTTGTCGGCATGGCCTTATGTGCAGTTGGGCATCGTACTAATCTTCGTGGTGGTGGCCATCTTTGCCCTGCTGTCATCGAAGCGTGCAGAGCAGAACAAGGTATGGGTAGGATTATCGAAGGAAACTGCCCACCAGTTGGGTACGCCTGTGTCGAGTCTGATGGCATGGGTGGAGATGCTGAAAGAACAGTATCCTGACGACGACCTATTGCCGGAGATGGACAAGGACGTGAAGCGTCTGCAGTTGATAGCCGACCGTTTCTCAAAGATTGGATCACTGCCTGAACCTGTGGATGCCTCCATGAATGAAGTATTAGAACACGTTATTGACTATATGGACCGTCGCACCAGTAATCAGGTGCAGATGATTCGTCGCCTGCCTGACCATGAGGTTATTGTGAAGATGAACGCCTCGCTGTTTGAGTGGGTGGTGGAGAACCTTTGTAAGAATGCCGTTGATGCGATGGAGGGCAAGGGTACCATTACGCTGACGCTGATGGATGAAGACCATCGTGTTGCCATAGAAGTGCAGGATACTGGCAAAGGTATTAAGAAAAAAGATGTTGCCAACGTGTTTACGCCTGGCTTCACTACCAAGAAGAGAGGGTGGGGACTGGGCCTTTCACTGGCAAAACGTATTGTAGAAGAATATCATAAAGGCCGTATCTTTGTCAAACAATCAGAGATTGGCAAAGGTACGACCTTCCGTATTGAGATGCCCAAAGTGTAATTTCGAATTACGAGTTAGGAATTACGAATTAAACCACCTCTATTCCCTGCTCCTCACACAGCTTCAGGCTCATCTCCTTCAGTTTAAACTTCTGGATTTTGCCTGATCCGGTCAGGGGGAACTCCTTGATGAAGAACACGTACTTAGGTATCTTGTAGCGTGCTATTTTGCCGCGACAGAACAGCTGTACGTCTTCCGCAGTCATCTGTGCGCCTTCCTCCAGTATGATGAATGCGCCCACAGCTTCGCCGTATTTCTTTGATGGTACGGCAGCCACCTGTACGTCGCGTATTCCAGGCATGTGGTACAGGAATTCCTCAATTTCGCGTGGGTAGATGTTCTCACCGCCGCGGATAATCATGTCCTTAATACGACCCGTAATCTTGTAGAAGCCCTGCTCGTCCTTCACACCCAGGTCGCCCGAGTGCAGATAGCCGTTCTTATCGATAACCTCGGCTGTAGCCTCTGGGTTTTTGTAGTAGCCCTTCATGACGTTGAAACCCTTACAGCACATCTCACCCTGTACGCCGACGGGACACTCCTCGCCAGTCTCAGGGTCGAGCACCTTCACGTCGACAAACGGGAAGTCGCGTCCCACAGTAGTACAACGCTGCTCGAATGTATCGTTCAGACAGGTCTGCGTCATACCAGGCGACGACTCTGTGAGTCCGTACACGCTGGTAATTGTCATATACATCTTCTCGCTTACCTGCTTCATCAGTTCGATAGGACACAGACTTCCGGCCATGATACCTGTGCGCAGACAGCTCAGATCGAACATGTCGAACATCGGGTGGTTCAGCTCTGCGATAAACATCGTGGGCACACCATATACTGCAGTACAGCGCTCCTTATGTATAGATGCCAGCACTACCAGTGGATCGAATTTCTCAACCATCACCTCAGTACAGC
The DNA here is from genome assembly GCA_902800925.1 of uncultured Bacteroidales bacterium. GTDB lineage: Bacteria > Bacteroidota > Bacteroidia > Bacteroidales > Bacteroidaceae > Prevotella. The sequence continues at coordinate 4,014 of CADCGD010000059.1, forward strand.
CGTGAGTCAAACAGTTCATCGTAGCCAGCACCACTCCGAAGCAGTGGAACAAGGGCACACAAACACACAGCTTATCGTCCTGTGTAAAGCCCATATTCTCGCCCGTAAAGTATCCGTCGTTAGATATTCCGTAGTGAGTCAGCATCACGCCCTTGGGAAAACCTGTGGTACCGCTGGTGTACTGCATGTTGCACACATCGTAGCAGCTCACCTGTTTCTTCATCTCGTTCAGTGTCTCGTCCTCGATGTTCTGTCCCAGCAGCAGCAGTTCGGCTGTATTGTACATGCCGCGATACTTCTCCATACCTATATATACTACATTCTTCAGGTATGGGAATCGCTCGCTGTTCAGGTGTCCACGCTCGCAGGTCTTCAGCTCTGGCAGCATGGTGTAGGTCATGTCCACATAGTTACAGTCCCATGTACCATCAGTGATACACAGCACCTCCATGTCGCTATCCTTACACAGATACTCCAGTTCGTTCTGCTTGTAGTTGGTGTTCACTGTTACCAGCACCGCACCAATCTTAGCCGTAGCATACAGGAATGTCAGCCAGTCGGGCACGTTGGTAGCCCAAATACCTACATTCGAGCCCTTCTTGACGCCGATAGAAATCAAGCCCTTGGCCAGATTATCTACACGCTCGTTGAACTGTGACCATGTGAAGCGCAGGTTGCGGTCGCTGTATACGATATATTCCTTGTCAGGAGTGGTCTCAGCCCAGTGTTCCAGCCATTCGCCCAGAGTTCTTTCCCACAGCTTATATCCCTCCGATCCAGTCTCGGCCGGATAAGTTCTATCAGGCAACGGTCTGCCCGCCATATCAAGTCTTACGTTGCTCATCTTTTTAGAAAGGAATATAAACTACTGCGAGAATCTTTGCACTCTTGCCGGGTGCACCGTGAACGTGGTGCTTTACAATGGAGTCGTAGAAGATCGAGTCGCCCTCTTTCAAGGTGTAGGTTTCTTTACCATATACAATCTCTACTTCTCCTTGCATCACATAAATAAACTCCTCACCCTCGTGGGCAGAGAGTTGGAATTCTGGACTCTCCTCAGGGTTGATATCAATGACGAACGGCTCCATGTGGCGACCTGCCTTCTGCTGTGCTAAGGGATGGTACTCCATGTGCTTGCGGGCATCGACGGCTCCATTGCTGAAGCTAATACTGCTGTCTTTTTCACGATCGGCAGCACGGCACACCACTGGTCCCAGAGCATCACTGTCGTCCATAAACGTACCCAGTCGTACACCTAATGCACGGGCAATCTTAATCAGCGGACCCAGCGATGGAAGGTTCACGTCGTTTTCAATACTGTTGATTTGCTCTACGGTCAGACCGCTACGCTCAGCGATTTCCTCTATGCTGAGGTTTTTTGTCTCTCTGAGGCCCCTGATTTTGGAACCAATTAATGAACTGTTGTTTGACATACACTGTTTATTGTTTCGTGTTGGAGCGCAAAAGTACAAAATAAAAGTGTATTATCGACAAAGTTTGGGAATATTAACAATTAAATAACAAAAAAAGCCGTTTTATTATGATTATTTCAAAATTTCTTTGTACCTTTGCAGCCCAAAAGTGTGATTATGTGTAGTTTAGAGCAGTTGAAGATTGATTTGAAAGGATTTCTGGAGACCTCTGCGGTCTTGGAATACGACCTTGACGATGACTACTTCAGTGTTTTGGACGGCTCACAGTTGGAGCATGGGGCATTGCATGTGTCGGTGTCTATACGCAAGATGACCGGCTTTTTCGACTTCCAGTTCCATACCGAGGGTGTTGTGACTGTCAGTTGCGACCGTTGTCTTGACGACATGGAGCAGCC
>CADCGD010000060.1 GCA_902800925.1 uncultured Bacteroidales bacterium
GAACCCGACATTACCTACCAACTGGCTGGCTGCGCTGAGCAACGCCAACCACGACGGCACGACACAGCAGATTGACGATGCCGTCGGAAACTTTGAGACCGAGAACCAGGTGTTCCTGCAGAAGACCTGGTTCATAACAGAAGTAGTATAGGTCACAAAAATCAAAGGCTATATTATAGTTAAATGGTAAGCCTATCATTTTGCAAACTAATACAATTCAATTCAGTATAAATGGGGCGATAGCTCGTTAAATAATGTTATCACGCCAAAAACACGCCAAAAATTTCGTGAACGCCAAAAAGAAAAGGTGGCCGATTACTCGACCACCATGCTTTACAACGTGCTGACTGTCAGGAACTTATTGTCAGCTTGTCTTAAGCGGCTGCAGGGCCAACTCCTGCGTTTGACAACCTTGCGTTGTCGGGATGAGGCGACTCGAACGCCCGACCCCTACGTCCCGAACGTAGTGCGCTACCAACTGCGCTACATCCCGATGGTTTCAAAAAACCGGCTGCAAAGGTACTGCAATTTTTTGAATTACGTGCATTTTTAATGGAAAATTTTGGTATTTTATCCGTTTTGTATTATCTTTGCAGGCGTAAACTAACCGAAATGAAACAAATCACACTGATAATAGCATGTGTATGGATGACGTTGGCCACCTATGCCCAGCGCACTATTATCGTGGAAAAAGGGAACGTTCAGAGTCTGCTAGCGGCCATCAGCGAGGCCAACCACCTGAATGCAGACAGCACTGCCGAACGTTTGTTTATCCTGATTCCTGACGGCTATTATGATTTGGGCGAGACGACACTGACACGCATTTCGGGGCATAATGTGGCTCTTGTGGGCCAGAGTATGTATGGCACCATCATTCGAAACAAGCCGGACGTAAAGATGGAGAGCATCAGCAAGACGGCCATCTTCCAGAACCGTGGTATGAACAACTACTTTCAGGATCTGACGTTAAAGAATGATCTCGACTACTATTCGGCAGAACCTGACGGCCGTGCTGTAACGCTACAAGATAAAGGCTCGCGTACCATCTGTAACCGCGTGAGGATGCTGTCGTATCAGGATACGTACTACTCTGACAACGAGTTGTGCCTGAGCTACATGCAGGACACAGAGATCCATGGTACCGTCGACTTCATCTGCGGGGCCGGCGACGTGTGGTTTGAGCGTTGCAGGATTATTACTGAGAAGCGTACACCAGATGGCAGCGGGGTGGACATCATCACGGCAACGCGTACGTCAGAGACAGAGTGGGGCTACGTGTTCAACCACTGTACAATAGAAAATGACGTGTCGGCATTCAACTACGGCCGTTCGTGGCATACGAATCCGCACTGCGTGTGGCTTTATACCACGCTGTTAACACCGGAGAAGCTAGAGGCCACACGCTTTGACGATGAAGGTATGAAGGTGTCCAGCAACTACTTCAAGGAGTATGGTACGACGGATGCCAAAGGGCACGACATCACACCAAAGTCGAACGTGGTGAGGTTTGCGCTGAGAGATCATACGCAGCCCTTTACGGCTGAGACCATCATGACAAAAGAGGAGGCCAAGCAATATACGGTAAAGCGGATATTTGGCGATTGGAGACCCGACAAGGAGTTGAGGAAGATAGAGCGACAAGTACGAAAACTAAAGAAACAATATAAACTGAACTAAGATGAAATGAAGCCTGTTTTTATTCGTCTGCCTGTGGGCTGTGATAATACAAGCCCAAGAGGTGATGTATATCCCCAAGAACAACGTGAAAGCTTTGTTGACGGCTATTGAGCTTGCCAACAAGAAGAATGCGGAGAAAGATTCTAAACCTCTCTATATCTTGATTCCAGATGGATTCTATGATTTAGGAGCAACGGTGCTGACCAAGATTACGGGTCATAACATAGCGATGATAGGCCAAAGCATGGATGGAACCATCATCCAGAATAAGCCCGACGTGAAGAACGAAGGCATCTCGAAGACGGCCATCTTCCAGAACCGTGGCACGAACAACTACTTTCAGGACCTGACGCTGAAGAATGCACTGGACTATTATGCAGCAGGTTCGGCCGGTCGTGCGGTGACGCTGCAGGATAAGGGTACACATACCATTTGCAATCGGGTGCGCCTGCTGTCATATCAGGATACATACTATTCGGACAACGACCAGGGGGTGCATTATCTGCAGGATTCGGAGATTCACGGTACGGTGGACTTTGTCTGCGGTGATGGCGACGTGTGGTTTGAACGCTGTAAGATTGTTACCGAGAAGCGTACGGCAGACGGTAGCGGGCGTAACGTGATAGCGGCTCCGAAGACGTCGAAGACGCAATGGGGCTACATCTTTAACCATTGTACTGTAGAGAACATCGTATCGAACTTTGAATATGCACGCGGATGGAATGGCACGCCCCACTGCATCTGGCTGCATACGACGCTTTTGACGCCTGAAAGGTTGAACCCTACACGTTTCGATTATCACGGTATGAATACGGTGCAGAACGACTTCAAGGAGTATGGCACGATGGATGCACAGGGTCGCGACATTACACCGAATACGAATGTCATTACCTATACGATGACGAAAAAGAAACAGGAGGGTGACAAGGAAATCGTGACAGAGAGCAACTATACAGACGAGACCATCCTAGGTGCTGAGAGAGCAGCTACTTATACCATAGAAAATGTATTTGGCAATTGGCATCCGGACAAGATTATTACAAAGATGGAACGAAAGACCCAGAAATTATTGAAGCGCCTCAAGTAAGGCGCTTCAATTCTTATTATAGTAGACGTTCCAATTCGTCAAGTTCTTCTTTCGTCGTGGCCCAACTGGTAACAAAACGACAGATGGTATGACGTTTGTCTGCCTGACCGAAATGGGTAAAGACCACCCTCTCACTCAGTTTCTCTACCTGGGCATTATCGATGATGACAAACTGTTGGTTGGTGGGAGAGTCGACTAGGAACTGATATCCCTTGCTTCTGAACATCTCCTTCATCCGCATTGCCATTTTGATAGCATGCTCAGAAAGCTTGAAATAGAGATCATTGGTAAATAGCGCATCGAACTGTAGGCCGATAAGCGCTCCCTTGGCAATGACTGCTCCATGCTGCTTCTGGATGGAGAAGAAGTGCTTATGAGCCTTACGGTTTGTAAACACTACCGCTTCACCGCAGAGGGCACCAATCTTGGTACCACCGATATAGAAGACATCGCAGTGGCGGGCCAGATAGGGTAGGGTAATGTCGTTGCCCTCAGCCATCAATCCGTAGCCCAGACGGGCTCCGTCAATATATAGCGGTATCTCGTAGTGCTGGCATACCTGATAGATGTCATTGAGTTCCTTTGCAGTATAGAGGGTACCCAGTTCTGTCGGGAACGTAATATATACCAATCCTGGATGCACAGCATGGTCTTTGTTGCCATCGTGCATGTAGTCGTCGAGATATTTGTCGAGCACCTTGGCCTCCATCTTACCTTCAGTATCGGCGATGGTGATGATTTTGTGTTCTGTAAACTCTACAGCACCAGCCTCATGGACATTGATATGACCTGTACCCACACAGATGACACCCTCATACTGATAGAGCATGGAGTCGATGGTGGTGGCATTGGTCTGTGTGCCGCCCGTCAGGAAGAATATCTGGGCATCGGGCATGCCGATAGCCTGACGGATGCGTTCCTTGGCACGCTCAGAGAAGGCATCGAAACCATAGGGTGTTGGTTTCTCATTATTATATTTAATGAGGTTCTCCAACACCTTCGGGTGTGCCCCGTTGTTATAGTCGCACTCAAAGGAAATCATAATGCCTCCAGCATGCGCTTGATAACCACCGAGCAGCTAATCTCACGGTTGGCAGCCTCGGGGATGACGATAGAGTTCTTGCTCTCGATGACGTCGTCGGTAACGATGAGGCCACGGCGTACGGGCAGACAGTGCATGAACTTACCATCGTTGGTCCATGACATGTGCTCGGTATCTACCGTCCACGACATATCCTTCGACGTGATCTTACCGTAGTCGGCTAGATTGGTGACACCAGGGTTCGACCAGTTCTTGGCATAGATGAAGTCTGCACCCTCGAAGGCTTTCTTCTGGTCGTACTCCACACGGGCATTACCTACGAACTTCGGGTCGAGCTCATAGCCTTCCGGATGGGTGATGACGAAATCAACATCGGCAGCATTCATCCACTGGGCAAAGCTGTTAGGCACAGCCTGTGGCAATGCGCGACAATGAGGTGCCCAGGTGAGAACGACTTTGGGACGCTCTACCTTTTTGTATTCCTCAATGGTGATGAGGTCTGCAAAGGCCTGCAGGGGGTGTACCGTTGCTGTCTCCATAGCAAAGACGGGCTTGCCGCTGTACTTGATGAACTGCTGCAGAACGGTCTCTGCATAGTCATACTCGCGGTCAGTAAGACCAGCAAAGGAGCGCACACCAATCATGTCGCAGTAGCAACCCATTACAGGGATGGCTTCCAACAGGTGTTCGCTCTTGTCGCCATCCATGATCACACCACGCTCTGTCTCCAACTTCCAGGCACCGGCATTCACATCGAGTACGATGACGTTCATGCCGAGGTTCATGGCAGCCTTCTGGGTTGACAGACGGGTGCGCAGACTATTATTAAAGAAAATCATCATCAGAGTCTTGTTCTTGCCCAGATGCTGATACTTATAACGATCGTTCTTAATCTCAAATGCTTCGGCCATCGCCTTGTCTAACGGGCCGAGGTCTTCAACGTTAATAAAACTCTTCATATTCTTAATTTTTAATTACGATTTTATTTTCATTGTTCAATGCTTTGATGCACATAATGGTCATATCGTCATTCGGTTCTGCTCCATCACGATGATGCTTCACTTCTGTTTCCATAAGCTCTACTACATGACGGGCATCTTTGAATTTTGTTTGTCGTAGTATATCGAGCATGTGGTCATCGCCAAACTGTTCTTGCTTCATGTTCTCTGCCTCATTCAGTCCGTCGGAATAAATGAAGAGAGGACGTCCCTTGATGGATGCTATTTCTTCGCCGATATATTCGAGTTGAGGCCATAGACCTATAGGAGCATTAGGTTCCATTTCAAGGAACGAACCATGTTGCTTATCACCTCCGATTACTGGGGGATTGTGACCGGCATTGCAGAAATGGAATAGTCCTGTGATGAGATTCAGTTGACCAATGAACATGGTGACAAACATGCCGTTGTCGTTTTTCTCTGTCAGTTCCTCGTTTAAGCGTGTGGCTATGTAA
>CADCGD010000061.1 GCA_902800925.1 uncultured Bacteroidales bacterium
TGCTGCTTGCCGGTTGCAAATGCTTCTTCAGCAACTTTAATTAAATCCATTGTTACTTTAAATTTATAAATGTTGTTGTTATCGTTCCAACGCAACATAACAGGTCTCTCGTAATGCCTTGATACTCACGGTTCAATGGCTCCTGCCAGCGATTACGCGGAAAGCGGGTGCAAAGGTACATATTTTAATGCATAATTCATAATGCATCATGCATAATTTGTTTGCTGTTTAACATCTTTTATGAAATAAATACATTCTTAACGTGTTGATATGTTGGATTTTCTTCGTATATTTGCAACATCAATTCTATGACTATGAAAACAATGAAATCATTTCCTGTTGCGTTGTTGGCAACGGTATTGTTGGCCAGCGCTTGCAAAACGCACTACGAGGTGGCCTCCATCCAGCGTACGCGCATCGTGGTAGACAGTCGCTATGATGGACAGCCAGACCAGAAGGCTGCCGAATTCCTGAAACCGTATAAACACGTGGTAGACAGTGTGATGGGGCCTGTTGTAGGCCGTTCTGCCAAGTACATGACTGCCCAGCGTCCTGAGGGTACACTCAGCAACCTGCTGTCCGACATCCTGGTTTGGGCTGGCAAGGACTATGGCGAGAAGCCCGACTTTGGTTTGTATAACATGGGTGGCGTGCGTGCTGACCTGCCCAAGGGCGATGTTACCTATGGCGACGTACTCGACATTGCACCCTTTGAGAACAAGATAGCCTTTGGTACCATGACGGGTGCTGCTGTGCTGGAACTGTTTGCCCAGATAGCCTCTACGGGTGGTGAGGGTGTCAGCAGTTCTGTTCGTATGGTTATCACCAAGGGCGGACAATTGGTAAGCGCCACCATCAATGGCGAACCTGTAGACCCTGCCAAGAGCTATCGTCTGACTACGATTGACTACTTGCTGGGTGGTACTGATAAGTTGGAAGCGCTGAAGAAGTGTACCAACGTCAATGCTCCCAAGGATGCCAGCAACAATTCGCGCTTTGTCATCATGAACTACTTCCGCGAAATGCAGAAGCAGGGCAAGGAGGTCGATGCGAAGATTGAGGGACGAGTGACTATTGCGGGCTCTGCCCTAAATGATAAATAATAAATGATAAATTGCTTCCGCTGTAGGAAGACGAACATATATTAAAATGATACGATTATGATAGCAAAGAATATGATGAAATACAGATGGATGGTGGTAATAGGTTTATCATTTATCATTTTTCAATTATCATTTAGCCACGCAGTGGCGCAGAAGAAGCAGCTGGTGATTCTGCATACCAACGATACGCATTCGGCTATTTTCCCCATCAATGCTCAGTTGCCAGATACAGTGAAGGCTGGTCGTGGTGGTTTTCTGCGTCGCCTCGTGATGTTGAAGGAAGAACGTGCCAAGCATCCTGACCTGCTTTACTTTGATAGTGGTGACTTCTTCCAAGGGTCAGCCTACTTCACTATGTTTAAGGGTGAGGTGGAGATTGGTCTGATGAACCAGATGGGCATCGATGCCTCTACCATTGGTAACCACGAGTTCGACTTTGGACTGGAGAATATGGCTGAGCAGTTCAAGAAGGCTACCTTCCCCATCCTCTGTGCTAACTACGACTTCACGGGTACGGTGATGGAGGGTGTCACAAAACCCTGGATTGTCATCAAGCGCAATGGTGTGAAGATTGGTGTCTTTGCCGTTTGTCCTAAGATGAAGGGACTGGTCAGCGACAAAAACTGCGTAGGGGTGAAGTACCTCGACCCTGCCAAGGTGGCGCTGGAGACGGCTACCATGCTGAAGGAGGAGAAGAAGTGCGACATCGTCATCTGTATCTCCCACCTGGGATGGAACAGCAATCGTGGTGAGGACGACCAGTACATGATAGAGCGTTCACGCAATATCGACTTGGTGTTGGGTGGTCATACGCACACCTTCATGCCTCAGTTGGAGCATTGGAACAACATGGACGGCAAACCCGTCTCTGTCGACCAGAACGGCAAGTCTGCCTGCTTCGTGGGCAAGATGGTCATCGACCTCAAATAATTAAGAATGAGGAATTTTGAATTTGGAATGGTCTCGCTACGCTCGATGTCTGAATGTAGAATTATTAAATTCTCATTGAACAATCGCTGAAAGCGACCCATTCAACACTCAACATTCCTAATTTCTCATTCAAAGTAGAACGTCAGGACGATCATTTTCGACTGCGCGCCGCTAACCGAACCCGCATAAGTACGAAGGTTGGCGTCGCGCAGTTCGTTTACGTGGTTCTTGTTTAATACGTCGCTCAGTCCGAAGCAGAACTTCAACTCTGGAATCAGTTTGAAGAAGGGCAGGTAGAAGTCGCAGCCCAGACCTACTTCCGCCATCGTGTTGAAGCGCTTCAGGCGTATCATGTCCTGTTCGCCACTCGTCAGGTTCATCATGGCGTTGACACCTGCCATGATGTATGGGCGGCAGTTGTTCCAGCGAGGGGCAGCAAACTTCAAATCTATAGGCAGCGAGACATAAGTATTCTTCATGTCCTGCGTCTTACGGACAAACTGGCCCGTCTCGTCCTTTTCCTTCATATTTAATAAGGTGAGGTGCTTGGCACCAAAGTGCATGGTAGGTGTGATGCGCAACGAGAAATTGTTCGTCAGGCGCAGTTCACCCAGCACACCTACGGAGAAACCTGCATTCCAGCGATCTGCATCGCAGAGCACATAGCGCTCCTGCATGTTACCGTCCTCGTCCTCCATCATGTGAGGTCCCACCTGGTCGAACTCGATATCCTGCAGGTGCATACCCACCAGGATACCGAAGTGCATGGGACGCAGGTCGATATAGGGTTTGTGCTGCACGTGACGGTCCTGCTGGGCCATAGCTGTCAGTCCGCAAAACAGCAGCAATATAGTGACTATTTGTTGTTTCATATGCATAGCTTATAACGCATCAAGACGGCCATTTATTATTTCGACGACGTATAAATTATGAAAATAACTCACCAAAAGTGGGTATTATTCAAGAAAAATCCCTACCTTTGCATCACAAACATTAAGTAATTTTATTCATTCAACTAAACAAATTAAGATTATGGCATACGTAATTGGTGACGACTGCATCGCATGCGGAACATGTATCGATGAGTGCCCCGCTGGAGCTATCTCTGAGGGCGACAAGTATTCAATCAACCCCGATGTTTGCACAGAGTGCGGCACATGCGCTGACGTTTGTCCGTCAGAGGCTATCAGCCTTCCCTAAGGAATAACGCTGATTTTATGTGGTTAAAAATGTGGGCTGTCCAAACGGGCAGCCCATTTCCTTTGTATTCTTTTAGCGCAGTTCTTCGAGTAGCGCTGTACATCCTTCCAATACGTCGCGCCATGTTGCCTCGAAGTTGCCTGTATACCAGGGGTCGGCCACGTCGCCAGGCCTGTTGGTATAGTCCATCAGCTGATGGATTTTTCCCTCCGCATCGCCACCACTGATGCGCTGCATGTTACGGATGTTCCACGAGTCCATACCTATCAGCAGGTCAAAGCGGTCGTAGTCCGCACGTGTCATCTGGCGTGCCGTCTTGCCCTTACACGATATGTTGTGCTCTGCCAGCTTCCTTTTTGCCGGCGGATATACCTCGTTGCCTATCTCCTCTGTCGAAGTCGCTGCCGACTCAATATAGAACTGGTCCGTCAGGCCAGCCTGCTCCACCAGTTCCTTCATCACAAATTCTGCCATCGGACTCCTACAGATATTCCCGTGACAGACAAACAATATCTTCTTCTTCATAATTCTTTTTCTATACTAAACTTTTTCCGTTTCAGGCTTTGGGATGTATGTTCTACGGCCTGAAACATATGTCCCACGACGTGGAACATACATCCCACGGCGTGGGATATAACTTTGTAGGGGAAGGAAACAATGTTAATACGGTTACTGAGCCTTTTTATGGTTACTGAGACCTTTTATCTTCTGCGACGCTTGGGAGTAACGGTTTTGGGTTTCTTAGGCTCTTCTTTGGGTGCGAATGGATCGACGATGACAGAGGCACGGAGGATGCGGACGTCAGTAAAGGGACGATGGCGCTTGTCTGTTGCTGACTGCTGAATCTTGTCGACGACATCGAGGCCCTGCAGCACTTCACCAAATACCGTATATTGACCATCGAGGTGGGGCGTACCCCCCTGCGTCTTGTAAACCTCTATCATCTCTGGCGTCAGCTGGACCTGTCCTTTGGTCAGCGTGTCCAATCGCTGTTGTACACGACCGATGGCAACGTCGTTCAGCTGTCTGCCCCAGACAATATAGAACTGGCAGGCGCCAGAGCGCATCTCTGGGTTGACCTCGTCTGGCTCACGGGCTGCTGCCACGACACCACGACGATGGAAGAGCTGAGGCAGGCGGAACTCCGGCTCGATGGTGTAGTCCAGCTCACCCGTTCCTAATGGCTGACCAGGCTTGGCGTACTTGCTGTTCAGATCGCCACCTTGTATCATGAAGTCCTTGATGACACGGTGGAAGAGCAGCGAGTCGTAGACGTGCATCTTGACCAGTTTCAGGAAGTTGTCGCGATGCAGGGGCGTCTCGTTATACAAGGCGATGCGGATGTTGCCCTCTGTAGTCTCCAGCAGTACCTCGGCCCGTTCCTGAGCCATTGCTGAGGACGTTGTCACTAGTAGGAATAAAAGAAATAAAGCCTGTCTCATGGTGTAAAGATGCGTGTTTGTGTTTCAGAAAAGAAAAAGACCGACGACCGTTGAGGGCCGTCGGTCTTGATATAGCGAATATGCGCTGATTACTTTTTGTTTAGGGCGAGGTCGATGGCAACAGCGATAGCTACGCTGGCACCTACCATTGGGTTGTTACCCATACCCAAGAAGCCCATCATCTCAACGTGAGCAGGAACAGAAGAAGAACCTGCGAACTGAGCGTCAGAGTGCATACGACCCAGGGTGTCAGTCATACCGTATGAAGCAGGACCGGCAGCCATGTTGTCTGGGTGCAGGGTACGACCCGTACCACCACCAGAAGCTACTGAGAAGTAGGGCTTGCCAGCGAGCACGCGCTCCTTCTTATAGGTACCTGCTACGGGGTGCTGGAAGCGGGTGGGGTTGGTAGAGTTACCCGTGATAGACACGTCAACGTTCTCCTTCCACAGGATAGCTACACCCTCACGAACATCGTCAGCACCATAGCACTTTACCTTCAGACGGCTGGGGTTGTTGCCATACTGTACATAGGTGAAACCGTTGATACGGCTGATGATCTGAGCAGCGTCCTTGCCAAGACCGTTCAGGATAACGCGCAGAGGCTTCTGGCGAACCTTGTTGGCCATCTCGGCAATCTTGATAGCACCCTCAGCAGCAGCGAAAGACTCGTGACCTGCCAGGAAGGCGAAGCACTCAGTCTCCTCGCGGAGCAGACGAGCAGCCAGGTTACCGTGACCGATACCTACCTTACGATCGTCAGCAACAGAACCGGGGATGCAGAAGCTCTGCAGACCGATACCGATGGCCTCAGCAGCCTCGGCAGCTGTCTTCACACCCTTCTTGATGGCGATAGCAGCACCACAAACGTATGCCCACTTAGCGTTCTCGAAGCAGATCAGCTGAGTCTCCTCACACATCTGGTAAGGATCAACACCTGCCTTTTCACAAATCTCGTTGGCCTCCTCGATAGAGTTGATGCCATTCTCCTTCAGAGCAGCAAGAACCTGGTTGATACGGCGCTCCTGACTCTCAAACTGTACTCCTGATCCTCGGTACGACGACCATAAGAACCAGTGAACTTCTTCAGAGCCTCATTGGCATCCATGCCGTTCTTGATAGCTTCCATCATCTTGCCAAGGTGTACATACTCGTAACCGCAAACCTCGTTGTTCTCGTCGAGGAACTGCTTGGTGATGTAACCCTCGGTCAGCTCCAGGTAACGGGTACCCTTAGCAACAGTACCATAAAGCGTACCAGTCTGTGAGCGAAGACCCTTACCGAGATCCTCCAGACCAGCGCCGATGGGCAGACCACCCTCAGAGAAAGCACTCTGTGTGCGGCCATAGACAATCTGCAGGAAGAGCTCGCGCATAGCGGTGTTGATAGCGTCGCAAACGAGGTCAGTATTCAGGGCCTCGAGAATGGTCTTACCAGGCAGAATCTCAGAAGCCATAGCAGCTGAGTGAGTCATACCTGTGCAACCGATGGTCTCCACCAGAGCCTCCTGAATGACGCCGTCCTTCACGTTCAGCGACAGCTTGCAGGCACCCTGCTGAGGTGCACACCAACCAATACCATGGGTGTAACCCGAAATGTCCTTGATCTCCTTTGCCTGAATCCATTTGCCCTCCTCGGGAATGGGTGCAGGACCATGGTAAGCGCCCTTGCAAACGCTATAACAAGGTATTTCGCTACTCGTTTGCCGTATTGACATTTTCTTCGTAACTTTGCCATGTGAATATTGCAAATGATATGAAATACAACGCACAAGATTTGGAGGAGAGAGTGAACCGTGCAGTAGACAATTTTATGCAGGGTTATGGCTGTTGCCAGAGTGTGTTGGCTGCCTTCTGTGACCTTTATGGCATGGACGAGACGCTGGCGCTGAAGGTGGCTGCCGGCTTTGGTGGTGGAGTAGGCAGGATGCGCATGATGTGTGGTGCCGTATCGGGACTTGTCATGCTGGTCGGACTGGACTGCGGACAGACCGTGGGTAGTGACCGTGAGGGTAAGTCGGCCTGTTATAAGGTGGTGCAGGACTTGTTGGCACAGTCGCAGGCTGAGAACGGCAGTCTGATATGTGCAGAGATATTGGGTCTGAAAGGACATGAGAAGGCGCAGTCGAGCTATGTCGCCTCACCTCGTACTGCCGAATACTATAAGACGCGTCCCTGCGCTGCCAAAGTGGAGAGCGCGGCACGCATCTTTGCGAAGTATCTCAGCGAGAAATATCCCGAAGAGTAGGTTTGGTCTGTCAGTGGCTTAGTAGAGCGCAGCAGGAATGAGCTGCTTGGCATTCTCGAAGTCCTCGGGGGTGTCCAACTCGATAGAGAAGAAGTTGGTGGTATCGACAATACGGAACGTGTGACCTTGAGGGATGAGGCGCTCGAAGGCACGCTCGTAGAAGACATCGATGAGCCCTTCATGCTCTATCATCTGCTCCAACTCCTTGAAGAGGGCAGTGCTGTATTCTGCTGTCATCTTCTCAAAGCCTACGCTCTCGCCAATGGCCTTCTCGATAGAGCAGGTCTTGCTGAGCTCCATGATACGGTTGTCAGCATCGACGATGACCTTGATTTCTTCTTCGCCGCACTCATGACGGTTCAGTGCAAGGGCATTACCCTCAGCAGCCAGTACGGCACGGATGAGCTGTGGGTCGAAGAGGATGTCGCTGTCGGAGAGCAGGAAGTCCTTACCCTCAGTATAGGGACGCGTCATCCACAGCGAGAAGATGTTGTTGTTGTGCTCGTAGTCACCGTTATGGATAAAGTGGATGTTCAGCGAGGGGTACTGTTTCGTCAGGAACTCGCGAATCATCTCAGCACGATAACCCGTGACTACTACCAACTCATTGATGCCTGCAGCAATCATCGCGTCAACGGTACGCTGTAACAGGGTACGCTCACCAATCTTCAACAGACACTTCGGACATGCGTCAGTTAGTGGGCGCAGTCGCTTTGCCATTCCGGCAGCTAGTATTACTCCAATCATGATATTTGACTATTTGACGATTTACTATTTGTCAATTTGCTATTCATTCTTTTATCTTCATCAGTGCCATACCAATGGCTATCCAGATGATTTCGCGTACACGGCAGATGATGCTGACAAAGATACCCAGGGCTGCAGAGAGTCCCAAGGCTGCAATGCTCAGCACGAAGCCACCCTCCTGCACACCAATCTGCATGGGCAGAAAACCGATGAGGTTGGCGAATAGGGTGGTGAAGGCCACGATGAGTACGGAGTGCAGATAGGTCAGTACCATGCCGTCCAGTCCGCCACCATTGTCGATGCCGAAGAGCAGGAGCATGAACATCACCTCCAGGCTCTGCACCATGCGTGAGCTGTACTCTAATATCAGACTCGTATAGAACGCCTTTGTGTCTTGTGAGTAGAGGGCCGATATCTGTGCGTCGATGTTGCGCAGTGCCTCTGCGTGCTTGCCGCGGAAGCGACGGCTCCAGCCTTTTAAAAACGGTATCTTGCCTATCAGTCCAAGCACATAGACCACCAGTCCGTTGCGATAGCCCTTGGAGAATATCCAGAAGGCCACCAGACAGAACAGAATGATGATGCCCAATACGGTGCCGATGGCTGTAGTCATGGGCATGTCACCTACGAGTACCAATGCCAGGTAGATGAAGATGCTGATGAACCAGAACCAGAAATGGGCGAAGAAGTGCATCATGGCGTAGAGAATGACACTTGATGTGGCATGCTGCTTGTCGATGTCCTTCGACAGCTCCATGATGCGGTAGGGTTCGCCACCCAGTCCACCCACAGGGGTGGCGTAGTTAAGGGCGTAGCCCGTGATGGTAAGTCGGTATATCCTCCAGAAGCTGACAGGTGCCTTTTTGCCAAGATTCCCCTCTATGATAGCTTGCCATGCAAAGGCGTTGAGGCCATAGACAACAATCCAGATGCCGATGATGGGTATCAGCCAGTAGCCAGCATGACAGATGTGCTGCCACAGTTCAACGAAGCTGACGTCAAAGGTGAACAGCATGACTACGCATGCTGCACAGCCAAGGAAGAAAAACAGGTTGTTCAGTCGCTGCTTAGTCCAAACCATCGGCAATCTTCTTACAGAATGATTCGTGACGACGGTTCACATAGCAGTATAGCAGTCCCATGCCTACAATCTCCCAGACAAAGTTCATGGCGGGGATGTCGAGCAGACAGAACAGGAACAGCCAGAAGGAACGGAAGTTGAAGGTCAGCAGACCATTCCAGAAGATGACGGGCAGCGAGGCATCATGAAACTCCTTGCGCACGCTCTCTGGGATATACTCTGTGGCACCAAACTTGTCGCGTAGCTTCTGCATCAAGCGTTGGAACTGTGGTGTCACACCTTCCTGCTTCTTGGTATAGTCGATGTACGACTTCTGGAAGTAGCGCTCACCCCAGCTGCTGTTCTCTGGCGTCATCTGGTCGTAGATCTCCTGCTGGCGCACTGAGTTGTCGAGTTCAGAACCCTTCTCACCCTTTAGGAAGAAGAGGTGTATCTGGATATAGTAGTCGGCCAAACGCTGCTGACCAGCCAAACCGGCAATACCTGATATCAGACCAAGGACATAGACGATGGCGGTGGCTATCAATGTGTTCTCCTCTGTGTTCTCAATACCCAGCCAGCCAAACTCAATGTCGTGGTGCAGGTAGAAGCGGTATACCAGTACGTGGTAGATGGGAATGAACCATGCGAACCCTGCCACACCATCGAGAATGCGGCCGATACGGCTCTTCTTGCCTGACAGACGGGCCAATTGACCGTCGGTACAGTCCAGAATGTCGGCAATCATCAGCAGCACGATGGCGATGATGTTCATCATCAAGCCTGGCCAGATACTACCGGTTTCTTGAAAACTATAATACCAACTGCCGCAGCCAAAGAAGATAGCACTGGCGGCACCGACAATCATAGACCAGATGGTCACTGTGTTGGGGTGAATGTCGAACTTGTTAAAAGCCAGTGCACAATAATAACAGAAAGGACGGATGACATGGAGGTCAAGCCAGTCTTCCGTCTCTGATGATTTTAGTGTTGCTTTATACCCTTCGTTCATTTCTTGTAAGCTTCGTAACACTTCTTGATGGTATCACAGACAACCTGTGTCTGTTCCTTGCGACCCAGCGTGATGCGCAGGCAATCCTCCAAGCCCTTGTCGCCCATGAACTTGATCTTGTAATCCTGTACCTTCAGGGCTTCCATCAGTGATTCCTTGATGGCAACAGGATACTTGATGAGGATGAAGTTGGCAACAGACTTGTACACCTTGAAGCCAGGCAGGTTGCCAAGCTCCTTCTTGTAGAGCTGACGGCCCCATTCCATATCGTCAGCAACGTGGCGATAGTGCTCATCGCTATCTAGCGCAGCCAGAGCCACAGCCTCTGAAAAGCGGTTGTAACCCAGATATTTGTTCACATAGCTCAAGAACTGGTCATGACCCTTACCGATGAAGCCGAAGCCACAGCGTAGACCGGGCAGACCATAGAACTTAGACAAGGTACGGGAAATGATTAGGTTGTCGTATTTGTTCACCAGTGGAGCGATATAGGCCGTGTCCGTTGAGATGAAGCTGGCATATGCCTCGTCGATGAGTACCATCGTATCAGCGGGGATGTTCTCCATAATGCGACCCACCTCGTCGGGTGTCAGACCATTACCTGTAGGGTTGTTGGGCGAAGCCAGCAACAGCATACGGGGATGCAGGCGGTTGGTGTATTCAATGACCTCGTCGACATCGTAGGCGAAGGTGTCCTCCTGCTCATGCAGGGGGTACATCTCGAATACACCGTCGCACTCAGAGGCTACACGGTTGTAGTACCACCACGAGAACTCGGGAATGAGAATCTTCTTATTGTCGCCCTTGCTAAGGAAATAGTGGATGGAATTCTTCAGCATGTCCTCGCCACCATAGGTTAGCAGGACCTGCTCTTCGGGAACACCGTAAATCTCACTGACGCGCACAGAGATAACACTCTTCTTGCCCTGATCGTAAATACGGGTATAGAAGCATAAATCCTTGGGGTCAAAGCCCTTTACAGCGTCGATAACTTTCTGACTTGGCTCGAAATTAAATTCGTTTCTATCAAGATAATTCATGTTCGTTTTGTTTATTTTCAGCCTGCAAAGGTACGACATTTAAATGAAACAACCAAAGATTTTGCATAGAAACAGACCACCCAAGGTATTAAATCATAACTTGAGTGGCCTTTAATAGGTCGGGATGAGGCGCTAACTCCTGCTTATACCCGATTTTATCAGTTTTGACGAGAATGACTGCATTTCTCTGAAAATGAGATAGATAGCGATTTTCGAAAATCAAAGGCGGTAAACCCAAATCACGCCAAATATAAGCTATCACGCCAAAAACACGCCAAAATTTAAGTGTTAAAATCATTATTCTTTCCTCAATATTTTATACTTTTGCACCGCAAACGCCAAAAGCATGCGGTGGAGTGGCTCTCTGCCAATCACGGCGCAAAGATAATGATATTGTACTAAACGACCAAATA
>CADCGD010000062.1 GCA_902800925.1 uncultured Bacteroidales bacterium
CGTGAAGAACGACTTCTTTATGCCGCAGAACTTCGTTTCTGCCAGCAATGCTTTCGGTCGTGTGGCAATGGGTCTGCACGGCTATCGTATCGGACATGGAGAGTATGGCTATGATGCCCGGCCAGCCAGACGAACACCTTGGTTTGCGCCGTTTAGCCGTCAAGGCAGAGGTTGGGCCGGTGACTTCGTGGGTTTTGCGCCTCGTGACGAGGGGTTCCACCTGCGTCGTATCGGTGACCATGCCTATCGCCCGATGGGAGGTGGGCCATTGGTTGCAGAGCGACCAGACAACCGCGTGAAGCCAGGAGAGTTGCTTTCCGGCGGCTATGGGTTCTACTACAAAGGTCAGCAGAAGGACAACCCCGTCGAGGTGCTCGATAAGATAGCCATTGAACCAAAGATAAAACCTCTGGAGGCAGCACCCCGTCCACAAGGGCAGGGCATCCCCTACTCTACTGCCATCACCTCGGATGTCTATTTCAGCAATGACAAGTTTCAGGAGATGCTGAAGTCGCACGGCATCGTCATCGATGCCGATAAGAAGACGCTCACTATCCAGTCGGATCTCTCGAAGGTGGATCTCCAATATGACCTTAAGCCGGAGGAGATACAGAAACTGACGGCCAATAAGGTAAGTGGGAAAGGGGGCGTTTCGGTCGATGCACGACTGGCCATCATCAATGACATTATCGGTAAGGACTTCGACACAAAGCTTACCAAGGACATGCTGGAGACAAAGGAACTGGTATCGCTCGACCTGAAGCCAGAGGTTCGTCAGGAGGTGGAAGCACCTTTCATCGAACAAGAACGAAGGATTGCTGAACAGCAGCGTCTCGCAGCGGCCAGAGCCGAACAGCAAAGGGAGGCAGAGCGCATCGAGCGAGACCCCAATGCCATCAATGGCAGAGAGATCCAAGCGATTCTGGGTAACAAAGGCTGGTTCCAGCCAGTGGCTAATGGCCGTGAAATGGTTGTCGGCGAAATTCGGGTGGATAAGACGCTCAATGGCACATACGTCATGGAGGCAGAGGTCAATGGCCGACTCCTCGCCCACTCTATCTCTGCCAAAGACTATCAGAAGTTCCTCGACCTCGAGGATGCCCATCGTCTGAAGATGTTTGATAAGGTATTCTCCGAGGTGGAAATCAAGTCGGCACATGGGGAGAACATGTATCAAGATGACTTATACCTTGCGCGTAACGGGCAAAGCATCGTCCACCAAAGAGAAGTGGACATCCAAAATGCCACTTCCAACAGGGTGGACGGTGCAGCCCTTTGTGAGTTTAATGAGCGCAAGGGCTTCTACCGCGAGAGAGCGCATGGCCGTGAGGTGGAGGTAGGCAATATTCAGGTAGACCCTGCTGCAAACGGGAAGTATAAGATGACGGCTGTCATTAACGGGCAGGCCATCACGCATGAGATTACCCAGAAGCAATACGACAAGTTTCTTGCTGTGGATGACTATCACCGTATGCAGCTCTTCTCGAAGATCTTCAATGAGGTGGATATGAAGACACGACCAGGCGAAGGCCATAATATCGGGGCTGCGCTCTTGGCGGCTTTGGTCGTTGGAGGCGAAGTGATGCGTGACGGTCTGGTCGCTCCTCATGAGCCAAGACCTGAGATTTATGAGACCCGTACAGGCCCTGTCTATTCCAAGGCTGGCGTAGTGAGTCCGGCTGATGTGGCTGCTGCCAACTTCCGCTCAGAAGAAGCCAATCTGGGTGTTCCTGGCCCAGACGAAGGCATCAGAAGAGGTATGTAGATAATTTATCTTTAATAAAGAAGAATGGTTAAATCTTTATTTTTTCATAATCGATGCGGACTACTGGTCTTAGCCATCCTGATGGGTGCGCCTACCAGTAGTTTGGCACAGGTTGGCGAGGCAAATCCGTTGCAGTATGCCGCCATTGCGGAGGGTACGTACCTATTGAACAGCACGATGAACAGTCAGACGAAAGGGATGCAAAAGACCGCTGCTTTTCAGGGAACCATCGCGGCTGAGTTCACGAAGATGAAGCAATGGGAGGGTAAGTACAATGCTTATCTGAAGACGACTCGCGGCTATGCGGAAGCCCTGAAAGCCGGTACGACGCTCTATGCCGACGGTGTCGAGACCCTGCAGCACCTCTATGAGATACAACGGGCCATCAATGCCAATCCGGTGGGCATCGGTGCCACACTGGCCATGAACGACCTCTATCTGGAAACGGCGACGGAGTTCATCAAGACCTACCGTCTGTTGAAGGTTTCGGTGGCCAAGGGTGGCAAGGACAATATGTTGACTGGAGCCGAGCGAACGGAAATGCTCTGGCAACTGTCGGACGAGCTGGCACGACTGAATGCCAAACTGCGCACCCTCGCCATCAGCATCGCCTACCATAACTTCACCGATGTCTGGAACCAATATACTGCAGGGATGGTTGACAAGAGCCATGCCGAGATTGCCTCTGAAGCCTACGAACGTTGGCGCAGGGCCTCGAACGTTAGTCGCATACTGAACGAGTGATGAAGAAGCTATACCTTATTATATTATTATGTGTGCCGTTGAAGTCGATGGCAGGTCTTGACCCGGGACGTGTGGCAGCCATCGAACTGGCATCTGACCAGGCTAAGAAAACCATAGAGACACAAGAGAAGGCACAGTTGCTAATGACCACTGGCCATGCCTGGATCAAGGAAGAGGTGGAAGCCACGACAGACTTCCAGCGGGAGTTCAACGACTATCTGGATAAGTTCCATGATGTGCTGTCGATAGCTGCAGAGATCTATGGCATCTACTACGAGGTGACACAGACCTCGAAGAATGTGAAGGACCTGAGTCATGTTCTGGCTGACAGTCCATCGAACGCCTTGGCCGTGGCGTTCTCGACGCGCCGGAATGTGGTCTACCGTAATATCGTGCGCACCACGCTCGACGTGATTATGGATATCCGTAAGGTATGTTTCGAAAGCAGCAAGATGACGGAAGAGGAGAAGAACAAGGTCATCTCAACCATCCGTCCCAAGCTACGCACCATCAACAAACAGTTGCGCCAGCTCACCCTCACGCTCCGTTACACGTCATTCCTGGATGTGTGGAACGAGTTGATGAACCGCGCCTATTACCTGAATCCCGCCACCAAACATGATATCATCAGCCGTTGTCGCCGCCAGTGGTGGAACAACGCCAAATCCGTGAGATAATGGAAGAGTCAAAAGAGATACAAAGCATATACAGCATATTCCGAGTCGTCATCTATGAGCTGCTCGATACGTTTGCCGGTGTCCTGACAGACATTCATGAGCGAATGGGACGATGGACGATTTACCAGCCGGGACATCTGGCCTACAGCAAGGTGGCTACGCTGCTGCTGGTAATTATCACCTGCATCGGTACGCGTAACAAGAAGCAGATTGAGTTCGACGCCCGCAGGATGGTATTCTGGCC
Organism: uncultured Bacteroidales bacterium; assembly: GCA_902800925.1. GTDB lineage: Bacteria > Bacteroidota > Bacteroidia > Bacteroidales > Bacteroidaceae > Prevotella. Next base: position 3,431 of record CADCGD010000062.1, read on the forward strand.
CATCGTCATCGGCTTCGTACTCGTCGTGTTGTCGGTCTGGCTCTACTATACCGACCTGCTGCTTTATCGGCTTTGGATCTTCCCGGTGTGCATCTGGCTCTATATGGTGGCCTCGATCATCGGTACGGTATGCATCCATGTGGCCCTCGACAATGTATCAAAGTAAAGACCGTTTCAACTTCGAAAACGAGAGTTTCGAGCAAAACGAAAAGCGCATCGACACCAAGTATGGGGTGAATATTCCTATGCGCTACTACTATCACGGCAAGTTCCGTCACGGATGGATTAACATCAATAACCCGTTCCGTGGAACGTTCGTGGTGGGTACGCCTGGATCTGGTAAGACCTTCTCGGTCATCGAGCCGTTCATCCGTCAACACTCTGCGAAGGGCTTCTCGATGGTGGTTTACGACTACAAGTTCCCTACCCTCGCCCAGAAACTCTACTATCACTACCGCATCAACAAGGCGAAGGGCAATACGCCTGAAGGGTGCCAGTTCAACATCATCAACTTCGTGAACGTAGAGTATTCTCGACGGGTGAACCCCATCCAGCACAAGTATATCGACTCATTGGCAGCTGCCCAAGAGACCGCTGAAACGCTGGTTGACTCGCTGAATAAAGGTAAGAATGAGGGTGGCGGTGGCTCCGACCAGTTCTTCAAGACCTCTGCCGTGAACTTCCTCGCCGCCTGTATCTATTTCTTCGTGAACTACAAGCGCCTGCCTTATGACAAGGACGGCCACGAGCTGGTGCCGGAATACACGGAGGACAAAGAGACGCACCACAAGAAACTGACGGGCCGTGTGTTCGACCATGAGGGGAAAGTGGTGATGCCTGCCTACTGGCTGGGGAAGTACAGCGACATGCCGCATGTACTCTCGTTCCTGAACATCGACTACAAGACTATGTTCGAGATTCTGCAGACCGACCCCGAGATTTTCCCGTTGATTGCACCGTTCAAGTCGGCCCTCGACGGAAAGGCCATGGAACAGTTGGAAGGTATGATTGGTACACTACGTGTGCAGACCTCGAAGCTGGCCACCAAGGAGGCCTACTGGATATTCCATAAGGACGGTGATGACTTCGACCTGAAGGTGAGCGACCCGAAGAGTCCGTCGTACCTGCTGATTGCCAATGACCCGGAGAAGGAGCAGATTGTGGGTGCTTTGAACGCCATGATCCTGAACCGTCTGGTGACGCGAGTGAACAGCGGACAGGGCAAGAATATCCCCGTTGACATCTGTGTGGACGAGGTGCCGACGCTCTATTTCCACAAGATTGACCGTCTGATTGGTACGGCACGAAGCAACAAGGTGGCCGTCATCCTCGGATTCCAGGAACTGCCACAGCTGGAGGCCGACTACGGCAAGGTGGGTATGCAAAAAATTATCACCACCATCGGTAATGTCGTGTCTGGCTCTGCCCGTTCGAAAGAAACGCTGGAATGGCTCTCCAACGACATCTTCGGTAAGACGGTGCAGCTGAAAAAGGGTGTCACCATCGATCGCGACCGCACAAGCATCAATCTGAATGAGAATATGGACTCGATGGTGCCTGCCTCTAAAATCTCCGATATGCCCTCTGGTTGGATCTGCGGACAGGTGGCTCGTGACTTCACCCCCACCAAAACTGGCCGTCATGGTTCGATGAACATCCAGAAGTCAGAAGAGTTCCAGACCTCGAAGTTCTATTGCAAGACCAACTTCAACATGGCCGAAATCAAGGCCGAGGAAGAGGATTACAAGAACTACCCCCTCCCCATCGCCTACGACTTCAAGTCCGTCGATGCCCGCGAGCGCATCCTATACATGAACTACAACCGCGTCAAGGCTGATGTGGACCAGCTCATTGTTGAAGTTCAGCAGGAGTTTAGAAAGTAATGTGAACAATGAACAGAATTGTATGTAAACCACATGCTTGCACACAAAATTACGGTGACTGTTGCCCAAAGCCATCTGTCATGCCCCAAACTGACTGTCGAGGTTGAAAAACTGAAAGGTGTCTCATAAGTAGATGACAGAAAGAACCCTTTTCCATTATTTTATTTTGACCAGACATAAAAAACGACTATTATCAATGAAAAACGGTTAAACTATTCAAAAATAATTAGCAAAAACAGTGTTCTATGACGAAAATTTCGTAACTTTGCGCCAAACTTAAGACATTTCACTATGCTTATAAGAATTGTAGCGACGAATTTTAGGTCATACGGACAAGAAACGGAGTTCAATATGTTGCCGTCATCGAATGTCCGCAGGAAGGATTGGCATGTTCACAGCCAAGGCCGTGGTGCCAATGTGTTGCGCACGGCAGTTATCTATGGTGCCAATGGCGCTGGAAAGTCGTGTCTGGTCAAAGCGCTTGGCCGACTCCAGACGATGGTTGCTGTTGGCAGTCTGCCCCCCACCGCTTTCCGGGATGCCAACAAGTACAACGACCCGGAAATGCCTGTTACCATCGAAGTGGAGTTCGGTACAGAGTCAGACCAGTATTCATACGGGGTGAGTTATCGTGGCAACCTCTGCGTGGAGGAATGGCTGTATTCTACCATTAAGAAACCCGTGTGCGTATTCGAGCGCAAATACGATGCACAGACAGGCAAGACCAACATCAAATTGGCTGGAAGCAAAAAGGACGAGGCAAAGAACAAACTGCTGATTTCTCTGTTAGAAGACAATCTGCTGAAGGCGGGCGAACTGATGCTGTCGAAGCACGATGTGGTAAAGAACAGTCAGATGACCGATGCGTTCCTCTGGCTGACCACCAAATTGCACGTCATCTTCCCAGAGACCCGTTCGACCTCCATTTTCGACAACAGGTATTCCGACGAAGGATTCAAGTCCCAGTCCGAAGCGCTTATCTCAGCCTTGGATCTCGGCATCGATGAGCTGACCCTAAAGGATGAGGATATTGAGTCGTTCAAGCAGAGCATTTCCGAATGGCCCGAACTGGTGCAGGGTGTGGATGGCATTGTCAAGCGACTTTCACGTTCGCCTGAGGGTTCAGAAGAAGTGATGATCGACACGGGCGCCTTCACCGTCAGTATGCGCCGAGAAGGCAACAAGTACTTCGTGCGCCGTGTGAAGGCTCTCCATAAGGTGAACGACAACCTCTATGACTTTGAACTGAAAGAGGAGTCGGATGGCACCCAGCGCATCTTCGACTTTGTGCCGATGGTTCAGAATGTCAAGAGCGAGGCTTGCACCTACGTCATCGACGAATTGGACCGCAGCCTGCATCCCACCCTTGTACGGACACTGGTTTCGCGTATTGTCAACGACAAGAACATGAAGGGCCAGCTGATTTTCACCACCCACGATGCAGGTCTGCTCGATGGAAAGGTGTTCCGCAACGACGAGATCTGGTTTGCAGAGAAAGACCGCGAGACGCAGAGCACCCACCTCTATACACTTGATGAGTTCAAGCCCCGTGCGGATTTGGATCTGGAGAAAGGCTACCTCAATGGCCGTTTCGGAGCCATTCCTTTCCTGGCACGTTTCAACGAATTAAACTGGGAGTAACATGGGATTCAAGGTTAGAGGTTATACGAGGGACGTCCCTCAGGAGAAAGTTCGCGACTATTCTCTGTTCGCCATAGCTACAGAGGGAACTGAGCGTGAGCCCGACTATTTCAGGCTTTTCGATGGCATCGACCGTATCAAGGTAGACATCATTGAGCCGGAGGTTTCAGACGAAGAAAACGCACAGGAAAAGAAAAAGGCATCTTCTCCGTCAAAGGTGTTGGAGAAGGTGAAGGCATATATCGCCGAAAACCAGTTGAGTGCCGACGATGGCGACTCGCTCTGGTGTGTCATCGACGTTGACCGTTGGCCTCAGGAGCAGATAGAGGAGGTTCATGCTTTCTGCACCCAGAAGGACAACTGGCACCTGGTCATCAGCAACCCCTGCATCGAAATATGGCTACTCTATCATAAGCGGGCAGACCTGACAGACCTTGGTATTCAGACTGCCCACGATGCCAAACAGGCGCTTGACAAGATAGAAAAAGGTGGTTACTACTACATCAAGTACCTGCCCCTGATGCTCAATGCCATCGAGAATGCACAGCAAGCCGACACGAATCCCGACGGCTATATGCCTGAGTTGCTACAAACAAAAGTCTATCAGTTGGGCCGTGCACTCTATGAACGTATGGGCAAAGTTCGCTTCGAGAATTTCGTAGCCTCGTTGCCCAGCATAGAGCAGAAAATATTGAAGCAGAAAAAGAAATAATCTCCAATCACGATGGAACAGAAATTCAAGAAAACAGACGGGGGCATTGACCTGCGGGCGCTGCGCGAGTTCTGCAGGAAGGAGGGCAAGGTGGTGGAATACCGCAAGGGCGAGCAGCTGGAGCGCGAGGGCG
>CADCGD010000063.1 GCA_902800925.1 uncultured Bacteroidales bacterium
ACGACGAGCCTGCTTCATCTCGTCGAACGCTCTTTCGAGCGACTCCTTAACGTATGCCTGCTGGCGGAGTGTCTTTTTATTGGACTCATCCTTGGTCTTGAACACGGTAGTAGATACCACACCGCGAAGCAGTTCAATGGCCTTGCGTACATGCAGCGTTGTCGCGTCCTCGTTCAATGTAACTAATATCTGCGTCATAATCGTAATTTTTTGTTCTCGGGGGCAAGGACGGTGCAAGCCGAGTGCAATCAAGTTCACTTGAATTGCTGAGGCGTAGCCCGTACTCGCTGCCTTCGGCTGCAAAGATACAAATAATTTCTGAATAAGCAAATTTTGGAGCAGCGAAAAATAAGAAGTATTCTACGGATATATACATCTTCATAAAAAAATGTCGTTTAGGGGTTTAGTAAATCGGTTTTCGTGTGTAGTATAAGTGTATGACAGATCAAAAGAAACTCGAAAAGCTGTTCCGACAGCATTACCGTCAGATGTATCGGCTGGCCACCATGCTTCTGCACGACGATGCTGAGAGCAAGGATGTGGTGCACGACATCTTTCCGCAATTCTCAGGATTTACGCGAAGATACAGCCGAGCACTATCTGCTTACAAGCGTACGAAACCGATGTCTGAACGTGATTCGTAGCCGACAGATACAGGAACGGGTGGAACACCTCTACTTGCTTGACCTCGACACGAACATCACACCGACGGAACGGTTAGAAGAAGAATTGGAAAGCCTATATAAGGGCATAGACCAATTAGAGCCTCCCGTTTGTCGCGACATCATCATGCAGCATTTCCGCAATGGTATCACCTTCAAGGAGATTGCCAATTGTCTGGGTGTCAGCGAAACCACCGTCTATAAGCATCTACGCCGTGCGCTTAATCAATTACGTACACAACTAAAAAAAACAATGAGCGTATGAACAAGACAGATCTTTTGCTCCAAATGATGGAACAGCCCCATCGATACACGGCCGAAGAATGGCAGGAAATCCTTTCGGGTGCTGTTGATGCCGCCCGTGCTGACAAGGAAGTCACCGACGAGATGATAGATGGAGAATGGCAGCGCCTTTCTTCCGTACAGTCAAGCTTTCAATTAAGAAAGTTCGCTGCTATGTTAGTCGGCATCCTCATGCTCTCCGGCATCGCCTTTGCAGCCATCCACATCATTAGCCACAGTGACTCTCATAAAGAAAAAGAAACTGTAGTGGTTTCAAATGCTTCATCTCTCACTCATCAATCTCCACAGTCCCAAGACACTATAGGCGTCCTACAACCCAAGCTATACGAAAATGTACCATTAAGCGATATTTTCGATGAACTTTCTAGCTATTATCAAATAAAGGCGGTATATCGTAATGATGCTACCCGACAGATTCGTCTTTTCTATCAGTGGAAGCCTGATTATACTATCGTGAAAGTCGTTGATATGCTCAATAATTTCGAGTGGCTGCAACTGGAACTAAAGAGCGATACCCTATATATTTCATCAACCGTAGAGTCACAGCCATGAAGCAGCTATTGATTATCTTGCTGTGGCTGACAGGTATATCCGTCAGTGCACAGCGCATCAACCGTGATTTCCACGATGTATCGCTGTCAGAAGCCCTAAAATACATTCAGGAACAAACCACAAACTACGATATCACTTTTATATACGACGAACTTGAAGATTTCCGAGTAACGACACATGTGCAAAGTAAGTCCGTGCCAGATGCCATCATCCAACTTGTAGGCTTCTATCCCGTCCGTGTCTATAAGAGTGGTGAAAGGGAAATCTATGTGGAATGTACCCACAAGACTGAGCGCCATCTGACGGGCACCATCATCGACGAGAACCGCCAGCCCGTGCCCTACGCCAATGTTTACCTGCTTCATCCATCAGACTCAACCGTCATCGGTGGAGGCGTGAGCAACGAGGCTGGCGTTTTTGTCATCCCCTACGAACAGCCTGCCGTTCTTGTCCGCATCTCATACGTGGGCTACAAGACCGTCTATCGCCTATGTAACAATGAACAGGTTGGGATCATTCAGATAAAGCCCGAAACGATGACCATAAAAGGTGTCGTGGTTTCAGGCGAGCGTCCCAAGGTGCAGTTGCAAGGCAACGCTCTAGTGATGAACGTGGAGGGTACAGCGATGGAAAGGATGGGCACCGCTGAAGATGTGCTTTCCCGTGTACCGACTATTTCAAAGAAAGGTGAAACTTTCGAGATATTAGGCAAGGGGGTACCATTGATCTACCTGAACAACCGAAAGTTGACCGACTTACATGAACTGAAGAACATCCAGTCGGACAACATCAAGAACGTCGAGGTGATTCAGAATCCAGGTGCCCGCTATGATGCATCCGTCAATGCGGTCATTATCATTCGCACTAAACGTACGGCGGGCGAAGGCCTTGGTGTAGAACTGAGCTCATGGAGTCGTAAGGGACATGGCTTTGCAAACAACGAGCGCATCAACCTAACCTACCGCACAGGAAAGTTGGAACTGTTTGCAAATCTCTTTGGAGCTTACAACAAGAGGTGGGAGAAGGGCGAGTTCGAGCAAACCGTCTTTGCTGACACACTATGGGTAATTACCAACAAGCAGAAGGACAAGGTTTACAATCCATTCCTTGAAGGCCGCTTCGGCTTCAACTACCAATTGAACGATAACAACTCTTTTGGCGGATTCTACCAAAACACTTACGACTACGTGAAGACTTGGAGCGACTATGACGATGACCTGCTTGCCAACGGTTCCATGTATGACCACCTGCAGAACAGCAGTGTCAACAGAGCCGAAGGTGCGCCCAAACACCAGGTGAATCTCTACTATACGGGAAAGATAGGAAAGCTTAGCATCGACTTCAATGCAGACTACACCTATCGTAACCAGCGTAACCGCAACCAGCAGCAGGAACTGAGTGAAAGTCAGGAAAATCGCGACGTAAACACCTATGCTTTGACGTGTAGTCGTCTGATGGCAGAGAAACTTTTCGTAACGTATCCGATTGGAAAAGGCCAGATTGAAGTGGGCGAGGAGTACACCAACACCCGCTGGAACAGCAGTTTTGAAAACAAAGAAGGCTATATTGCCAACAGCAACAACGAGCAGCATGAGCAAGCTATCGCCCCCTTCATAGAGCTACGCCAACAGATTGGCCGTTTTCAGTTGGCTGCGGGTTTGCGCTATGAGCATGTGGCGTCGGAATACTTCGTTGGTGGCATCCGTCGTGACGACCAAAGCCGTACCTACAATGACTTCTTTCCATCGTTTTCCCTATCAACTACTGTGAAGAAGGTGCAATTGTCTTTCAGTTATGCCAAGCGCATTAGGCGCCCGTCTTACTGGCAGTTGAGTAGTGATGTCATCTATGAGAACCGTCTGAACATGCAAACGGGTAATCCCTACCTGAAGCCTATCAAGTATCATAATGTGAATGCTATGGTTATGTGGAAGTGGCTTTATCTGAATACAAATTTCTCTCATTGTGTAGACCCCATCCTCTACACGGCAGAAAGTTTGGAGAGCGATAGTAAGGTGAACCTTGTGACCTATAAGAACTACAACCATGCCGACTGGCTTACCATTACGCTGGGAGCACAGAAGAATATCAAATTGGGGCATGAGGTAACATGGACACCCCAGTACAATATCTCATTGATGAAACCGTGGTTCAAAGCGGACTTTTTGGGTGAACAGAAGAGTTTCAGTCAGCCCATGTTATCCTTGCAATTAGGCAACATCGTCTCGTTTCCATACGACTGGCTGGTGCAGGCCGACTTCAATATGCACACCCACGGCAACAGTGGTGCTAATGCCAATTTCGATTGCACCAACCCCATATTCTCACTTAGTGTCAGCAAGGACTTCTTCAAGCGTCGCCTAAACATCAAACTCTCAGGCAATGACCTTTTCAATGGTGCCATCAACCGCTTCACGCTCTATAGCAACCGCATGATGTTCCGCAAGATGGAGGACAACGATTCCCGTTGTGTTACCCTCTCCCTGCGCTACCGATTCAACGTCACCCCGTCGAAGTACAAGGGTACTGGTGCTGGTAATGCTGAGAAGAACAGATTATAAATTCTCTCTCGTTCGGGCAGTCGTCAGCCTTCGTGCTGACGCTGCCCCATATAATAAAATCACAAGCAATATGAAACAAGCAAAACTTCTCTTCCTCCTGATTGCCGCCCTCGCATTCGCCTCTCAATCACGGGGACAGATTTGATTGAATATCGTTAAGAGTCTCATCCATTCCATATCTCCATTTTGATTTGAATCTTTTGGGTCATCTGAATTATCCTGCAAAGATACATTATTTTCAACAGACAACCAAGCAAACGAAAAGGTTTCTGCGAAAAAACTATTAACCTATTAACATGACATGCCTCAAACCCAGTGTACATCGGTATTTGAGGCATGTTAATAGTTTCCGAATCATTTAACAAACAAGTGTCACACTCACGCGCAAGTATCTGTCTGACAAGGCGTTTAGTGTGAACCCTGTTTCTTGGTGTAAAATACCAAGCATGTGAAATGCATGTTAATAGATGCCCATCTATTAACATGGCGTGAGCCCTTTATTTATCGGGGTTTCAGGGGTGTTATGTTAATAGGTTACATGTTTTGAGGAATTTCCGGTTCTGCGTCAATTTGGGTGGTAATTTATTGTTGCATTATTTAACTAACTACCTAATAATCAATACATTAGTTAACTAAATAAAGTTGCAGATGTGC
>CADCGD010000064.1 GCA_902800925.1 uncultured Bacteroidales bacterium
GTGATGGGCGGCGGAAACGAGCTCTACAAACTTTCAACCTTCCACACAGCCTTTAACATCATCAACACGCTTTTGCTTATTGGTTTTGTCCGCCAGATTGAGGTGTTTGTCTGCAAGGTACTGCCGATGAAGGCTCAGGAAGAGGATTATCGTTTGCGGTTCATCAGTGGTGGTTTGCTCTCTACAGCCGAACTCAGCATCATGGAAGCACAGAAAGAGATTCACCATTTTGCAGAGCGTTGCCAAAGGATGTTCGGATTCGTGCCTGAACTGATGCAGATACAGGACGAAAACGAATTCAACAAACTTTTCTCGCGTATCGGGAAGTATGAGAATATCACCGACTCTATGGAGATGGAGATTGCTGGATATCTGAATAAGGTGAGCGAGGGCCGACTGTCGGATGCCTCGAAGGCTCAGATACAGAAGATGTTGCGTCAGATTACAGAATTGGAGTCGATCGGTGACTCAGTGTATAACCTCGGACGCACACTGAACCGCCACCGCATGCATTGTCAGGATGCGTTCACTCCAGAACAGACGCAACACATGCAGACGATGCTGCAACTTGTGGAGGGTTCGCTGGAAGAAATGATGAAGCGCATCGACTTGACAGGATCAAGAACGAACATCACAAAATCTATCAATATAGAGCATGAAATCAACAACTACCGCAAGCAACTACGAAACCAAAATCTGCACGATGTGAATGCGGGGCTTTACAGCTATCAATTGGGCGTGTTCTATGTTGATTTCATCTCTGAGTGTGAACGTCTGGCAGACTATGTAATGAATGTAGTACAGGCAGGAAAAGGACTGAATAACGACTTTGAAGACAGACCTTACAATGGGCAAGGCTAAAACCTTGCGAGTGTAAACCTGATGGTGAGCCCTCCGCCTGGAGTAAGTTGTGCAGTTGTTGTTCCTCCGTGAACGGCAACTGCATTTTTCACTATAGCTAGTCCGAGACCTGTGCCGCCGAGTTTGCGTGAGCGGCCTTTATCTACACGGTAAAAACGCTCGAAGATATAATTCAAATGCTGCGGTTCTATTCCCTGACCGTTGTCGCTTATCGTGAACTCATAAAAATGGCGGCCTTCGTTTTCCACTTCGCTACAGGCAATCTTCAGACATGTTGCTCCTGTGGCGTAGGCAATAGCATTATCAATGAGATTGCGGAAGATGCTGTAGATCAGACTTGCGTCGCCCTGCACTTCTATATGCTGTGGCACGTTGAGCGATGGCGTAATGCCTTTTTCTTGAAGTTGCAGAGCAGTATCATCGAGCGTATTTTGCATAATTTGCAAAACATTAACATGACGGTATTCATAGTTGGGTTTGGATATATTGTTATCCATCTCATCAAGTTTGGTGAGAGTACTCATGTCGAATAGGAGCTTGTTCATACGTTCGCTCTGCGCATAGCAACGCTCTAAGAAATGTTTCTTCTTGTCCTCAGGCATGTCTGGATTGTCAAGGATGCTCTCCAAGTAGCCGTGAATGCTGGCGGCTGGCGTCTTCAGTTCATGGGCAGCATTCTGAGTGAGTTGGCGCTTGATGCGTACCTTTTCTTCCTCAGAATGACGGAGCTTCCAATAGAGCATGATGATGGTGTGGCTGATGTCACCCAACTCGTCATCGGGCAAACGTCGCTCCAGTTCGTGGTCGAGCGCCTCGCCCTGTTCAGCCTTCACAGCAAACTCGCGCAGATAGCCGATGTGACGGCTGATGCGATGGGTACTTAGGTAGAGCACGATGCCCAGTAGTAGTGTCAGGGCAACGGCAAAGTAGATGTAAGTATTGTCGGCTTGGAGTGAACGCGTCAACTCTGCCGAATATGGTACAGCGGTACGTACAATGGTGTTGCCAAACCGAGTGGCTGAATAGAAATACGTCTCGTGGGTGGATTGCGACAGGCGCTTGATGTCGTAGCCGTTTCCATCATGCAGAGCCTGCTGGATTTCTGTTCGTTCGAGATGATTTCCCAGAGAATCCACTTGTGGCTCGTAACTGTCAAGAATGACTCGTCCATTCTTGTCTATGATAGACACGCGTAGCCCTTCCATATTATGCCTTTCCACATAATCGCAAAACAGGCGGTTATTTGTAAGGCTGTCTTCACCAAGTGTCTGCACCATTTCATAGTTGTACATCTGAAGACGTGAGTGAAGAATGTCAATCTTGTACTCCTTCTCACGCTGGTATTGATACACACTAAAGCAAACAGCAAAGAGCAGGAAAACACCACCGATACTGAACAGCAGATTACGCTGAAAGGATTTACTTTTCAAAGCAGTAGCCATAACCTACACGTGTTTTTATCTGTTTGCCATAACGGCCGATTTTCTTACGCAGTCGGGTGATATTAACATCCACTGTGCGGTCGAGTACAAGCACATCCTGCGGCCAACAATGTCTTAAAAGATCTTCTCGCGAAAACACTTTACCAGGATGTTGTAATAGAAGCGACAATAATTCATATTCTAATTTTGTGAGTGATAAATTTTGGCTATCCAAAGTGGCAGTCTTGGCATAAAGGTCAAGAGTGATACCCTCATAGAAAATCTTATTGTCTGAAGTAATTACAACTTGTTCATCATGATGAAGATATGAATGAGATGCCCGCCTGAGAACCGCACGGACTCTTGCCTTTACTTCTTTCATACTCAGTGGCTTGGCAATATAGTCATCAGCCCCGATATTCAGTCCTTTAACCAGATTGTCCTCTCCCTCTAATGCTGTGATGAAGATGATGGGGATCTCCGCCGTTATAGGATTGTCCTTTATCTTTCGTGCCATCTGGAATCCAGACATTTCGCCCATCATCACATCTAAAAGAATCAGTGCATACTCTTGCAGAGGAAGTTCAAGAGCCTCCTCTGCCGAATTGGCAGTCATAATTTCAAACCCTTCAGTTTCAAGGTTGTATTGCAGTATCTCGCAGATGTCCTGCTCATCGTCGACAACGAGTATTTTCATAAGTTCTTCAATACGTTTTGTTTCATTCTACTGCTTTTTGGCGGCAAAGATAGTGATTTTTTCCGAGAAAAAAGAAAAGCGTGTATTACAATGATATGACATTGCATGTCTGCCTATTAAGTTCTCACCATAATTCCACAACGCAAAGATTGTTATCACTTCAAACATATATAGTAGGTATGAAGCGAAAATGTTATAGTTCATTGTTCATCAGTTTCGTTTGGCAAAGGTACGAAAAACGGCACAAAAAGCCCTCGGCAAAGCCTGGAAATCGGGTGCCGAGGGTGAAAGTCTTAAACTACTTAAAGAAAGTGGCGCTATTTTTTCGCTTCGAACGTGATATCCTTGCGGACGCTGCCTTCGCTGGGCGTACGGAACTGGAACGTTGTCTTTCCGTCCTTGTTGGTGATGAGGAAGTCGCCGAAGACGATGACATCCATGCCAATGAGCACGTCGATGTCTTCGAAATCGCTCTCCATAACCTCAACGCTGGTCACAAAGTCGCCCGTGGGAACAAGCACGTGGACAAGATAGACATTAGAACCTGTTGCACCACCTATACCAGAGATTCCACCCTGCTTGTAGGGCTGCAGGTTCAGTTGCTTAACGATGCGCGATGAAATGATAGTGGTATCAGCACCCGTGTCCCAAATGGCTCGCTCGGTATGGAACTTGTGGCCGTCGGCGGAATAGATGTCCAATGGGGTCACAATGTCCTCCACCAAGTAGGGGTATTCCTTCTTATACGTTGCCATTGTTGTCCGTGGTCTTGACGACTTTGGTGAAAAACTCCTCCCTGCTCATTAGTACGGGCTTGACAGTCTTCTTCATGCCCTTCGACAGGCTCCTGACGTGGAGCGTCGAAGTGTGCGTCCTCTGTGTGCAGGGCTTCTCACGTTCGAGAAGCACGGTGCCGCTGTTGCTTACTAACTGCATCATAACGTTATGAGTTTGAAATTTCACTGCAAAGGTACGAAAAGTTTTCAATAATTGTTCCTTTTTACATCATCTTTTTATAATATTTATGCAAAAAACTGAAAAAGCCGTCCACTGGGCGGGCGATGTGTAGGTCTTTTAGTTTTCATCTTGCTTGGGGTTACTTTTTGATGCTGGCCTGAGGAACCCAGTCGTTCAATCGGTCACTAAAGTCTGTACTCTTACCATCAGGATAATGAGCCTTCATATAACTGTATTCATAGCGTAATGTCAGCTGGTAAGGTCTGTGTAGAAAATGTCGCCAGGATTAGAACCTTCTGAATGTGATTTCAACGTTCTGCCAGATTCAAGATAAGTTCGTTCCATGTCTCGGATATTCTCGGAACTCTTTTCCGTCATCTTGTTATAACCAGCGTCAATGGATAGAATCGCCTTGCCGAATTGCGTTGTCATGTTTCCACTGATACTGGGTGCTTTTGTGGTGCTAAAGGAGGAGGGTGCATCAGTTGGGCTTCAGACTCGACGAGAATGCCAGGCGGATTACAGAGAACCAGGCGGAGATAGAGCGGCTGCAACAGGGCGGCGAGGCCAGTGAACAGACCATCGCCGAACTGAACCGGCAGATAGAGAGCAGCCGAGAGCGTATCTCCAACAAACTGCTGACGGGTACGCAACAGTTTGTGAAACTACAGCAGAAGGAGTGTGTCTGCAACATGACGGCAGAGGAACGGCAGTGCCTGATAGACTACTTCGCCCAACTGCGCCCGAAGCGCTGGCAGCAGTGGGAGCACACATACCATCCTCTCACACCAGCGCAGTACGTCTTCCTGATCCTTCAGGACGACCTCCGCTACGATGACGACACTATCGCCCAGATCCTCGACGTGAAACCCGCCTCCCTCCGCACCACCCGCTCAAGGATCAAAGGGAGGGAGAGGTAAAGGCAGTTACCAGTGGCTGATGGGGTGAAGATGGTTTCGGCATTGCCAAAGTGTTTATTGAGGCAGGTGCCGAGGTGATTATTATTGGGCGCAATGAGGAGAAGTTGCGCGTGGCCCAGCAGCAATTGGGCGAGCGGTGCTCGTATCGTGCCTTCGACGTCACACAGCTGGACAAGATTCCTGCCCTCGTTGAGGAAATAGGAACTGTGGATATCCTTGTAAACTGTGCCGGAACACACCTTTGGCTATGCCGCCCTCTATCTGTCGTCGCCTGCTGGCAGTTACGTGAACGGTGCCTTCCTGCCAGTCGACGCGGGAGCATCAGAAGCGTTCTAACCAGGACAGCGAGTGAACGTCCGCAAACGTTAACGTCTTAAATAACGTGAAATATTATACAGGTTACGGAATTATTCACTAACTTTGCATCACTGAAAAAACAAACTAATAATACAAAAAGCAAATACGTTATGTTAAAGCCGTTAAACAAACACTTCGCTCCGAAGAGCGTAATGCCTGAAAAGGTGATTCAGTTTGGTGAGGGTAATTTCCTCCGTGCATTCGTTGATTGGATTATCTGGAACATGGACCAGAAGACCAACTTCAATGGTTCTGTCGTTGTCGTACAGCCTATTGACAAGGGTATGGTAGAGTGGCTGAACGGTCAGGACTGCCTGTACCACGTGAACCTGCAGGGCCGCGAGAACGGTAAGCCCGTGAACACGCTGGAGCGTATCGACGTCATCAGCCGTGCACTGAACCCCTACTCTCAGAACGACGCCTTCATGGCACTGGCAGACCAGCCCGAGATTCGTTTCGTCATCTCTAACACCACTGAGGCTGGTATCGCTTTTGATCCCGCTTGTAAGCTGGAGGACAAGCCTGCTAGTTCTTATCCAGGCAAACTGGTACAGTTGCTGTATCGTCGCTACCAGACCTTCAACGGCGATCCCACGAAGGGTCTGATCATCTTCCCCTGCGAGCTCATCTTCCTGAATGGCCACGTGCTGAAGGATTGCATCAATAAGTACATTGAACTGTGGCAGTTGCCTGCAGACTTCAAGAAGTGGTTCGACGAGTGCTGTGGCGTTTACGCTACCCTCGTAGACCGTATCGTTCCTGGCTTCCCCCGCAAGGAGATTGCCGAGATTCAGGAGAAGGTGGGCTACCGCGACAACCTCGTCGTACAGGCTGAGAACTTCCACCTGTGGGTTATCGAGGCACCGAAAGAGGTTGCCAACGAGTTCCCCGCAGACAAGGCTGGTCTGCACGTGCTGTTCGTTCCCTCAGAGGAGCCATACCACAAGCGTAAGGTTACCCTGCTGAACGGCCCGCACACCGTACTGAGTCCTGTTGCATTCCTGAGCGGTGTCAACATCGTTCGTGATGCTTGCAACCACGAGGTCATCTCTAAGTACATCCACAAGGTACAGTTTGAGGAGCTGATGCAAACCCTCGACCTGCCGATGGAGGAGCTGGAGAAGTTTGCCGGCGACGTGCTGGAGCGCTTCGACAACCCATTCGTAGACCACCAGGTGACCAGCATCATGCTGAACTCATTCCCCAAGTTCCAGGCTCTGCCTAAGGGTCTGGTATTCGGTCTGGCTGCCATCATCACCTACTACAAGGGTGGCAAGCGTGCTGATGGCGTGGAGATTGTTCCCAACGACGACCAGAAGATTATGGACCTGCTGAAGGAGCTCTGGGCTACTGGCGACACGCAGAAGGTGACCGACGGCGTACTCGGTGCAGAGTTCATCTGGGCTGAAGATCTGAACAAGGTTGCTGGTCTGAACCAGATGGTGAAGCTCTTCCTCGACCTGATTCAGGAGAAGGGCATGCTGGAGGCTGTGAAGACCATTCTGTAAAACAAACTACAATAATGATAAAGCGGGTTGCCATTGAGCAATCCGCTTTTTCTTTATGGTAGGTCGGAGAAACGTTTTACGTTATGGCAGGTCGGAGAAATGTTTCCGTCCCTTTGCGTAATATTGCCAGAGCAATGAGAAACGGCGCTGCTCTGGTATTTCTTTTTCCACGCGCGAAGCCTGTATCTCCTTGCGGTCGGCATCGAAGTCCCTGCGCCAACGCTTGAAAGCACGACGGGCACGATAGATGGCCTTGAAGTCGCCCCAGTTGCGTTTCAAAATAAGCGTTTCCCAAGCAGCCAAGTAGTCCAGGAACCAGCGCCAACGCATGACAAGCTGCAGTTCGTCGTCGGACAGACACTTGTAGAGCATCGTCAGGTTGTTGCGGAAATTGAGGAACGTCTTCATGGGATTTGACTTAGGTAATGTGCCACCACCAACATGATAGACGTAGCTCTCTGGCAGACAATAGAGCTTACGCCCACGAATGCGCAGTCGCCAGCAGAGGTCTATCTCCTCATTGTGGGCAAAGAAGCGACCATCCAGTCCTCCCACACTCCAATAGTCCTCAGCACGAATCATCAGCGCAGCACCTGTTGCCCACAGTATCTCCGAAGCATAGTCGTACTGTCCGTTGTCGACCTCTACGGTATCGAAGATGCGACCGCGACAGAACGGATAGCCATAGCGGTCCAGATATCCCCCACTCGCCCCAGCATACTCGAACATATCCTTATTATATATAGAGAGCAGCTTGGGTTGACAGGCGGCCACCTCCGGATGAACATCCATGAACTCAATCATCGGAGTCAGCCAATGGTGTGTCACCTCAATGTCGGAGTTCAGCAACAGATAGTACTCAGCCTCAATTTCTTTCAGCGCCTTGTTATACCCCTCAGCAAAACCCCAGTTCTTGTCCAGCACGATGGTCTTGACCTCTGGGAACTCGCTGTGCAACAATTCCATCGAGTTGTCCGTCGATGCATTGTCGGCTACATACACCGTTGCCTCGTCGCGCGAGTAGTTCAGCACCGTGGGCAGATACTGAGCCATCATCTTGGCTCCGTTCCAGTTCAATATGACGATTGCTACCTTATCCATTATCCTTTATCCTTTATCCGTTATCATTTATCAATTAGCGAATGCGTCAACAGTGCTGTTTTATCGTGATTCCACTCACCAAGTCGTACAGTCATCAACTGGTTGTCGTATTCCTCGCGAGCCTCTGCTGCTGGCAGTTCCACACGGATATAGTTCTTCGTGAATCCGTGCATCGCCTTACCACGAGGAGCCTTCTCAAACAGCACCTCTGCCTCCTGACCGATATAGTGTTCATAGAAGGCGTAGGTCTTCTCGTCAGACAGTTCCAGCAGTCGCTGGCTGCGGGCTTTCTTGTCAGCATCCGATACCACATAGGGAATCTTCAGCGCCGATGTACCAGGACGCTCAGAATATGGGAAGACATGTAATTGGGTGACATCCAGGTCGTGCAGGAACTCATAGGTTTCCTCAAAACACTCTGGCGTCTCACCACGACAGCCCACCATTACATCGACACCAATAAAGGCATCGGGCGTCACCTCCTTGATACGATGTATTTTGTCGGCAAACAACTGACGATTGTAATGGCGATGCATCAATTTTAGCACCGTATCGCTACCACTCTGCAAAGGAATATGCCAGTGAGGCATGAAAGCCCTGCTCTGGGCACAATAGTCTATCAGCTCATCGCTCAGCAGGTCGGGTTCCATACTACTGATGCGATAGCGCTGCACACCATCCACAGCGTCCAATGCCTTCACCAAGTCCACAAAACTTTCGCCTGTCGTCTTGCCAAAGTCACCGATGTTCACACCCGTCAGCACAATCTCCTTGCCACCCCCGCGAACTGCCTCCTCAGCCTGTGCCACCAGCGAGGCAATAGTCGGGTTACGGCTGAATCCACGAGCATAAGGAATGGTGCAATAGGTACAGAAATAGTCGCAACCGTCCTGTACCTTCAGGAAATAGCGCGTTCTGTTACCACGCGAACAGCTGGGCGCAAAGGTCTTGATATCCTTCGTCTTCTCCGTACAATGTGTCGCGATTTTATCGCGACCAACAAAACCATCAGAGAGGTACTGCACCAAGTTCGCCTTCTCGTTGGAGCCAAGCACCAGGTCCACGCCCTCAATCTTGCTAATCTTCAGCGGCTCCAACTGTGCATAGCAACCCGTCACCACCACAAAGGCGCCAGGGTTCTGGCGTACCAAGCGATGGATAGCCTGCCGACACTTGTGGTCAGCCACCTCGGTCACCGAACAGGTATTGATGAGGCAGATGTCTGCCTGCTCACCCTTCTTGGCAGTCTGGACACCCAGTTCACTGAGCATCTTACCAAAAGTGGAGGTCTCTGAGAAGTTCAACTTACATCCCAACGTATAATATGCGGCTTTTTTCCCTTGAAAAGCGGAGGTATCTATCATATATATAATAAGGTGTTTCTTTTATGTCAAATTTTGCTCTCTTGTTTACGAGCACAAAGGTACACATTTTTATTGGAAAATACCCGTTTTTTAGCAAAAATTCAGTTTGGTGTAATTTTTACATGATTTTTAACATTTCGTAATTAACTGATTTATAACTACTTGTAAAAAAGTTACAAAATTCACCTAAAAAAAAACGAAAAAAATGATACGTCGTATTAAAAAAATGCCTAACTTTGCAGCGTTTTAATAAACAAATGATTGTTTTACAGATTTAAAAAGCTTAGAAAAATGAAG
>CADCGD010000065.1 GCA_902800925.1 uncultured Bacteroidales bacterium
CCATCAAAGAGATGGCCCACATAACCTGTCTTCACCGCACGGATGCCCATCTTGCTGAACCAGGCAAAGGCTGAGTCCATCTGACTCTCTAACAGCTGGGCATTGCCCCAGGTCTCGGTATGACCTATGAAGCGTACGCCTTTTGAAAGTCCGTAGCGACAGACCTCCTCCATATCGAAGTCGGGATATGACTGGAGGTAGCTGATTTTCTCGCCCTTGCCCCATCCAGGGTTCCAGCCTTCTGCCAGCACACCGCTGAATCCATGACGGGCAGCAAAATCCATATATCTTTTTACGTTTTGTGTGGTTGCTCCATGTGTGGGTCCCATCTCCCATGTGTTCTGCTTCTTGTGAATGCTCCACCAGATACCGATATAGCGGCCTGGCTCTATCCACGATGTGTCGGCAATCTTTGAGGGCTCGTTCAGATTGAGCATCAGGCGTGAGGTGAGCAGTCCACCAGCTGTCTTGCTGATAATCATCGTGCGCCAAGGCGTCTTCTTCTCACCTTGTGCATAAACCTTTACCCCACTCTGCCAAGGAGTTAGGGCTGCACGCAGCGACACACCTTCTTGAGTAGTTGCTCCGTTTGCACCCAACATCGCCTTATGGGAAACAGCCAAATTCAGACTGGCATAGTCCTCAAGGGCGGCCTCGTGGATAGCCAAAAAGAGATTGGGCTCATATTCTATAGTAAGAGGTGTACACACGGTATCTTTCTTGCTGAGCATATCCTGTGTATAGATGCCCTCGAAATACTCGGTATGGTTGGAGGGAATAGACCATGCCTTAGCGTCGTGAGCCAGACGGAACTCAGTCATCTCGTCCATAATCATATATTCCTTACCTTTATTATAATCTGGCAGGACATATCTGAATCCGAAGCCATCATTGAAGACGCGGAAGATGACCTGCATCGTGCGTCCTGTCTGCTCCTTATAGTTGACTGTCAGCTCGTTGTAGTGGTTGCGTATGCTTTCGTCCTCACCCCAGAGTTGCTGCCAGGTCTCATCTTTCGACGAACGGCTTACAGCCCCCATCCGCGCATGGGTTCCTGTCTCACCATCAGCGAGAAGAAAACCCAGACGCGAGGGACTGACAACCTCTTTACCATGGAAACTAACCTCGTAGAATGCTTGTTTGGACTTCACACCGACAGTTACCTTCACGGCTCCGTCGGGTGAAGTGACAAACTCTTGGGCGTTACAAACTGCAACGTCCACACCATTCATTGTACTAACTATTACTAACAAACTAACTATAAATCTTTTCATCGTTATAGGATTGGAGATTACACCCTTGTTTTGGTTTTCGGATGCAAATGTAGAGGGTATTTTGCTATGCTCCAAGCGCAACAAACAAAAATCAAAATCACCAAAATATTAAATAGCTAATTTTCAACATGTTGCATTTTTCAGTAAACAATAAAATCTAAACGTTTTCAATCCATTTTTAGTCCAAAAAGCACCTTGACATTTGGAAGTATGAGAAAGAATCCGTATCTTTGCCAAGCGAAATCTAAAACCAGACAAAATATGAAACGTACATGGTTCATCTTACTTCTGTGTATACAAGCACTTGGCATCACGGCAAGAAGCAACAAAGAGCTATACAAGACGCTTGACAGCCTCATCAGCTGCTACGACAAGCTGACGGCAGAAAAGGAGCAGCGCATCAATAGCATCAAACAAAGCATGGGGAACATCACGCTGACACCAGAACAGACCTACGACCTCAACATAAGACTGTATGACGAATACATGGCCTATAGGTTTGACTCTGCCTACTATTATATTAATAAGAACGTGACGGCACTGCGTGGCACAGCCGACCACCAGCGCTTTGCCGCCAGCGCTATTCGCATGGCACACATTCTCTCTGTTTCTGGACTCTTTGGCCGAGTGCATAACCTGTTGGGCGAGATAAACCCTGACTCGCTGAACGACGAACAGAAAATAGCCTATTACAACCAGCAGAGTGAACTGAACCTCTACCGCTCGGAGATGGCTCAATATACGGACTATTTCACAGAATACATCCAACAGGCACAGTACTATCGGCAACTGATTATCCAGATAGCACCACAAAACAGCCAGGACTACGTCTTCAACCAAGCGACCTACATCAGCGAGCTGGGGGATAACGACAAGGCAATAGAAATGCTTGAAAGTAATCTGCTGCAACTGCAAGAAGGCACGCGCGACTACAGCATCGCCACCAGCACACTAGCCTACTTTTACCGCAAGAAGGGAGAAATCAACCAACAGGAGCACTATCTGCTACTCAGTGCTATCAGCGACGAGAGAGGTGCTATCCGCGAGAATAATTCGCTTCGCTCTCTTGCAGAAATACTGATGGAACGTGGAGATAATGACGAGGCTTAAGCAAAGTTCTATGGCAGCCGACTGCGTATGATGCAAGTGGGACGCATGGCACCTCAAATCATTCAACTCTACGACCAGAAGCGCTCTCAGACACAACGAAACACCTATATCTATTTGGGCATCATCTCCTTAATTTCTCTCGTTCTGCTGCTTATCATGTATGACACACTGAAGCTTTATCGCAAGAAACAGGCGGCAAGCAGGAAGATAGAAGAGATGAATCAGGAGTTGACAGCGCAGAACATACAGGTCCTGGGCACCAACAACGAGATGAAA
>CADCGD010000066.1 GCA_902800925.1 uncultured Bacteroidales bacterium
ACTTACGAGCTGCAGTGTTAACATGAATGGCTGGAATACCGAACAGATAGACCCCAGCAATAATATAGTCACCAAGGATTTTAAACTCAAACCGTTCGAGGAGGTTAACATGCGATGTGTAGGCGCCGTGGAATTGGTACAGAGTGAAGCTAAGGATGGCATCGTGGAAATCACTGCTCCCGATAACTATATCGAGCTCTATCAGTTAGAAAGTGACCATGCTGAACTTAACATTGATTTCACCCGACATGGTATCAACATCCAAGCCAAGCAAGTAAGGATCAAAATCTATACCAACGATCTGACTAAGATTCATAACAGCGGGGCTGCCAATATCTGGATGGAGAAGCTTGACACCGACAAGATTGAAATTCTGAATAGTGGGGTAGGCGAGATTCGGGTGAGTGGTATCACCGACGATGCTAAGCTGGTGTGCAGCGGTGTAGGCAGCATCGATGCCGAGCATCTGAAGGCCCTGAACGTTGTGGCCAATGTTTCTGGTGTGGGTAGCATCACCTGTCATGCCTCTGAGAGTATCGAGGGCTCTGTTTCAGGCGTCGGCTCCCTGAAATATGCCGGCACCCCCAAACACAAGGATACCCACCGCTCTGGTGTTGGTAGTATCACTGCTCTATAGTCGTGTACTGAATAAGCCCCGCCTGTTCACTATCCATGTGGTACCAGACAAATACGACTTCGAGCGAGGACAGAAATATCGCATCGTCAAAGAGTTCTTCAAGTCTGGGCAGAGCAATCCGCAAAGCGCCTATTGTAATTTTACAATTGAATGAGCACCCCTTGTCGGTGGCTTTTTCGTAAACAACAATGATCAATTTACATGCCTGTTATTGTACTTTGTTTGCTGACATCGAACAAAAATTACCTTTTTTGTTTGCTGGTATCAAATAAAAGTATTATCTTTGCCCACGTTTTCATATTTTCAATACAAATGCATCATGGCAATAACGAAAGAAACATTCCGTACCCTGATTCATGAAGGACAGGAAGAGATAAGAGACGGACGCTATGTACTTGTTGGAGTACGTCAGGCGGGTAAATCCTATATGCTATATAAGCGTGCCAGACAGATGATGGAAGCAGGCTATCAGTTAGAAGATATGGTGTATATTAACTTCGACGATGAACGCCTAATGGGTATGAAGGCAGACGAACTTGACCTTATTCTTCAAGCCTATCAGTCTGTATATAACCATGTGCCTGTGCTATTCTTCGACGAGATTCAGAATGTTGAGGGCTGGGAACATTTTGCCCGTCGTCTGGCCAACAAGAAATACCATGTCTATATCACTGGCAGTAATGCCAAGATGCTGAGCCGGGATATTCAGACTGTACTTGGTGGGCGATTCTTCGATGCGCTGATATATCCCTATACCTTTTCGGAATACTTGGAAGCCAAAGAAATCATACTGGAGAAGGAATGGCAATATGGCAGCCAACGTGCGGTGGTGCAACAGTCTTTTGCAGACTATATGAAGTGGGGCGGTTTCCCTGAACTGCTCTTATTCCGTAACAAACGCAATTGGCTTAACGGTCTCTATGAAAAGATTCTCTTGGGTGACATCATTCAACGCAACAAGGTAAAGAATGAGATGGCATTACGGCTGACCATGAAGCGATTGGCAGAAAACGTTATGCAGCCCATCTCATATAATCGCGTTGCTAACCTGATACGCTCCACAGGGACGAATATAGCCGTTTCTTCTGTCAGCGACTATGTGCGTTATGCACAGGAAGCCTGCATGTTGTTTTCATTGGAGAACTATGCTTCGAAGTTCGTGGAGAAAGAGACGGTGAAGAAACACTACTTTGTTGATAACGGTCTGCTGAGCATCTTTTTGTTCAACGGTGATACAGCGCTGTTGGAAAATCTCTGCGCTATTCATCTGCGCAAACGCTATGGAGAGGAATTGTGCTACTATAATAAAAATGTCGAGGTTGATTTTCTCATAGCAGAAGAAGGCTATGCCATTCAAGCCTCCTATTCTATCTATGGTGAGGGTATGCAGGACACTTTTGAGCGTGAGACCAAGGCATTGAAACAGTTGGATACATTCCTTTCATTGAAGCGTATGGTAATTGTAACTAACGACGAAGAGGGAACAGTCCCGTTAGAAAACGGCAAACAGATTGAAGTAATTCCTGCATGGAAGTGGTTGCTTGAATGACATTCTCTATACTCTAAACATCAGCATGATCCGAAAGGATATCACTTTCGGCAAGGATTAGCCACATATTTTACTAAAACTCTTAACCTGGGTAAAGACTTTCACCCCCGACAGCATTTTTTTCGGTCTTGTCGGGGGCTTTTTCGTGGGACTTTTTGTCGCTCGGCTATGCCGCTTGCCTTAGCAAGAACTACCTTTCCCTTCCTTTGATCCTTGAGCGGAGGGTGCGTAGAGAGGCAGGCTTGACGTCGAGCATTTGGGCAATGGTGTCATCATCGTAGTGCAGGTCATCCTGAAGTATGAGGAAGACGTATTGCGCTGGTGTCAGCGAGGTGTAGGTGCGTTCCCACACTTGCCAGCGTTTGGGGCGCAACTGGGCAAAATAGTCTAATAGGCAATGACGCTCATCTACTGACATATTGCTAATGCATTCCTTTTCTTGTAGTTTCACAAAAGCCCTTGTGCCGATAAGCAGTTTGTTGGAGATACGCTCTCGGCTGCTCTCTATCTGCCGGTTCAGTTCGGCAATGGTTTGTTCACTGGCCTCACCACTCTGTTGCAGTCGTTCTATCTCTGTCTGGCTTTCTGTGATTTGTCTGGCATTCTCGTTGAGTTGGAATCCCATTTTGTGTATTCTCCTGCGATGCCACCAGATGCCGATAACCAATAAGACCACAGCAATGACGATCACACACATCATCTCCATCATCCGATGATGTACCCTTTTCTCTGAACGCTCTTC